>NZ_JBSFBL010000009.1:0-202543 GCF_053592935.1 Kribbella sp. NPDC002412 | reverse complement strand
GTGAGCGATCATCACGTAGGTCAGGTCGAACTCGTCCTGCAGGTCCTCGAGCAGGCGCCGCGGGAGGCGAGCACGCTCGGCTTGAGCTGCGGCGTGGCCGCCAGGGTGGCCGCCTCGCCGGTCAGCGTCCGGCCGTCCGGCGCGCGGGTGATCGCACGAACGGTGAACGTGTACCGCGTCCCGTCCGTCAGTCCGGTCCAGGTGAGCTGGGTGGCCGTCGTCGTCCGCGTCTGCGAGCCCATCGAGACGTCGTACCGGACGAAGGTGCCTTCGTTCAGAGCGGGCCTGGTCCAGCCGAGCACGAGAGTTCCACTGCTCGGGTTGCTCCGCACCGCGAGGCCGGTCGGCCGCTCCGCCACCGCCCAGCTGAACTCGACCCGATTCGACCGCACCGCCGGACCCGCGCCGACGCGGTTCACCGCCCGGACGCTGATGTAGTAGCCGGTGTTGCCGGCCAGGTCCGTGATCCGGGCCGACCTTGCCGATCCGGGCACAGTCATCGAGCCGCCACTCCAGCTCAGCCGGTACGACGTGATGGTCGCGCCATGTGCGGCCGCCGGTTTCCACGTCACGGTGGCGGCTCCTGCGACGGCCCGCGCTTGGACGCCACTCGGTGCGCCGGGCAGCCCCGGCTTCGCGGTCGCCTGGTTGGTCGGCGTGGTCCGCTGGGGTTCCACGGTGTTCGCCGGCGGCGACGGCTTCTTCGCCGGCGGGGCGGCTGTCTTGACCGGGACCTTGGGTGTCTCGGTCGGCCTGCTGGGGGTGGTCTGCGTGGGGACCGGGGTCGTCTTCTTCACCTGACCCGGCTGCACTGCTTTGGTCCTACCGTCGCGGTCGACCACGACGACGCGGTCGCCCTTGCCGCTTTCGACGTACACCCGGGAGTCGTCACCGCGGAACAGGTTCGGCTCGCGCTTCTTGTCGCCCTCGGCCGGGCCGGCGACCGTTTGGTGCGAGGTCTCCTTGCCGTCGCGGCCGAGCGTCAGCAGGGTGGCGTTCTTGCGGTCCAGCAGCGCGAGGCCCTGCCCTGAGGAAGCGACCTTGTCGTAGTGCCCGGGCCGGATCGGCGCCCGGGCCGGCGCGGCCGGCGTCTTCCCCTCGGCCGGGACGTCGACCAGGTGAACGACGTTCTTCTCCGGGTCGACGATCGCCAGCCGCCCGTCGAGATCGTTGCCGGCGACAAGGGCATTGTCCGGTACGTCGGCCGCGCCCAACTCGGCGCGGTCGGCGATCCCGTCGCCGGTCAGTCTGTACACGGCGCGCGCGGTCAGGTCGACGAACACGGCGCCGGCGCCGATCGCGGTCAGCGCACCCTTGTGGCCCTTCGGGACCGACGCCGGGCAGGACATCCGGTCCGCGGTTGGCGGCAACTGACACAGGTCGCCCTGATCCGCCCGGTGGACCCACAGCGTCCCGTCCGAGGTGACCACCGGGTCGCCGAGCCGGCCGCCGGGGAACGTGGTCACCGGCTTCTCGCCGAACCGCATCACCCGCCCGGCCTTCTGGTACACGGCGAACGCGACCCCGGCCCCCTCGAGACCGACCGGCTGCTCGTCGACCGGAACCTCGATCGGCTCGGCGACCGTCAGGTCCGACTTGCCGAACTGGTCGATCCGCGACCGGGACAGCACGTACCCGTTCTTGTCGGTCTGCACCACCTGCGCGCCGGGCGTGCCGGCGTTCAACCCGACCTCGGCGTCGACGTCGCCGGTCGCGCCGTTCAGGTGGAAGATCTTGCCGATCGTGCTGTTGTAGACCCAGTGACCGGACTGCGTGAACCCGACACCGGAGCTCGCGCTGCCCGAGCCGGTCAGCACGACGATGCTCATCAGGGCGACGCAGCCGGCGACCACCGCGGCCAGTCCGGTCTTTTCCTTGGTGAGCCGCCGGGGGCGGAAGGAAATCGGCTTCACCGGACCAGACTATGGGACGAAGGTCCAGGACCGGTCCAGTTTCCGTCTACCGTCCACCGTTGAGGCAGGTCGCTCCGCGGAGGCTCTGCGGGTCGCTCTCGTACGTCGCGACGCCGTCGGTGCCCTGGACCTGGAAGCAGTACTTGAGTCCGGGACTGACCTGCACGGTCAGCGAGGTCATCCGGCCGCGATCGGCGATCCGCGCGGTCTTGGCGCCCTGCTCGGCGACGAAGACGACGTACTCGTCGAGCTCCTTCGGGAACGACCACGCCAGCACAACGGACGTGACCTTGTCCTGCGGCGGCTTCAGCACGATCTTCGCCGCGGCCGACGCGGTGACGCTCGGGGTGGCCGCCGTACTGGCCGTCGGGGGAGGGGGCGTGGCCTCGTCGTCGTCGCCCGGCTGGATCATCACGGGCACGACAGCGACCAGCGCGACCGCGGCGGCGGCCCCGATCAGCAGGCCCTTCCGCGACTTCCGCGGCTCCGTCTTCTTCGCCTTCCGGACCACGGGTTTCGGCGGAACCGTTGCCACCGGCACGCTTCGGCCCGCGGCCAGCTCGTCGCTGAAGTCGTCGAAGTCGAGCTGGTCCTCGACCGGCTCGGCGGTCAGCAGCCGCTCGAACTCGCGCAGCACGGTGACCGCCTCCGGCCGCGCGTCCGGATCCTTCGCCATCATCCGCTGCAGCAGCCCGGACAAGGCCGGCGGCACGTCCCGCCCCGACACCTCCGGCGGCGGCTCCCGCAACACCCGCAGTACGACGCCGTCCGCCGACTCACCCGTCCGCGCCGGGAACGGCGACTGCCCGGTCAGCGCCAGGTACAGTACGGCGCCCAGTCCGTAGACGTCGGCCTGCTCCGACAGCTCGCCGTCCCGCAGCACCTCGGGCGCCGTGTACGCGGCGTCGGCCATCAGGTCCCGCGGGAACCGCAACCGCAGCGCCACTCCGAAGTCGGCGAGCGCGGGCTGCCCACTCGGCCGCTCGAGCACGTTGGCCGGTGTGACCCCGCCGTGCACCAGCCCGGTGTCATGCGCCTCGGCGAGCACCGAGCTGAGGATCTGCCCGAGTACGACGACGTCCCCGATCGGCAACGGCCCGTTCGCCACCAGATCCGGCAACGACTGCGGACAGAACTCCATCCGCAACCCGGTCCGCCCGTCCGGCAGCTCGTCCAGCGCCTCCACCCGCACGATCGACGCCGCCGACCGCAACCCCGTCAGTTTCACCTGCTCGACCTCGACCGCGTTGTACGTCCGCCGGTCCAGCGGCCGCGGGTACACCTTCAAGACCGCCGTACGCCCACCCGTCAGCAAGTAGACCGACGCGACCGGCCCGGTGGCGTGCGGTACCAGCGCATCAAGCGGAATCTCAGCCATCAAGGACATCCTGTCACCCGGCAACGTCCAGGTGGGCGCAACCGTGGGCGATCAGAAACCGCAGATCGCCGAGAATCTCCGGGAGCGCCTTCCCCGGATCGGCCACCTCGCCGTGTCCCGCCGTCACGGTCGCCCGCACCTCACAGCTGTGCCACAACGACGGCGCCACCGACCCCCACTGCCACAACTCGTAACAGTCGCTGTCCAGCACGGCGGCCGTCCCCAGCCCGGGAATCCCGACCGCATGCCCGTCGAGCCGCTCCGGCGTGTTGCCGAGGCCAACGAACAGCACATCCATCCGGTGCGCCTTCGCAAAGTTCGCCGCGTCGTCGATGACCGCCACCAGGCCCGCGTCGGCCAGACGCTCGAGCTGCTTGGCCCCATCCGCGATCCCGGTCCTTTCGGCCTGGCCGATCACGTCATCGACAGTCCACTGCCCTTTGCCAACTTCAGGCAGCCCGTGCGTCAACACCCAGACCCCGAACGCATCCGCGCCGATCCGGTGCTGGCTCCACCCCACCCGCACCACCTGCTCGTCCCCACGCACCCCGCCGTAGTGCCCGACGGGAAACACCGTCGCACTCATCGAACCCTCCGCCGGTCGAAGTACGCCGCCCGCACCGCCAGCAACCCGTGAGCCTGACTCAGCACCCCGGCCAGCACCTGCCGCGGATCGGTCTCCTCCTCGTTCGCCACTCCCGCCTCGCGCGCCACCACCGCCGCATCCCGGCACCCCGTCCACAACTCCGGCGCCAGGTAGGCCCACGCCCAAACGTCGTACACCGCCTGCGAAACCTGAGCGACCGCCTGATCCAGCACCCCAACGGTCTGCAGCCAAGGCTCGTCAGCATCCGGCCCCAGCCCATGCATCAACGGAAACAACTGATGCTCCCGCGCAAACGTGAGCGCACTGTCCGAGTCGGGATCGACCGTCGCGAGCAGCCCGTCCTCGACGAACCTCTCCACGGTCGCCGCCACCTCCGTGCCGTCCAGCCCGAGCTTCTCCGCCAACGTCACCAGGGATTCCCGGGACGGCCGGTCCTCGGCGTCGACTCCGTGCGCCAGCAGCCAGACCCCGAACTCCCGATCCGCCAGTTCCGCCACCTCGATCCCGACCCGGACCTGCTGCCGGTGCTCACCTCCCGAGTGCAACACCCCAAGGTCATGCCCCACCGGAATCAGCAGCTCCACCACGACGTCACCCCTTCAGCTCAACGTGCCGTCAGGCTAGGCCGCCCGCACACCACGACCTCGCCGACGGCAGGAAGCTGTCGTCCATCCCACCCCGTCGCCGCCCCCGTTGATCGTTGAAACCATGAACATCACAGGTCTGGTCCGGGTCACCGTCGCCGCCCCGCAACGACGCCTCGACCTCGCCCTACCGGAACACGCCTCAGTCGCCGAGATCCTCCCCGGCCTCCTCTCCAAGGCCGGCGAACACCTGGCCGACGAGGCCGTCCCCGACGGCGGATGGGTCCTGCGCCGCTCTGACGGCAGCGAGCTGACCCTGGGCCGCACCCTCGGCTCCCACCGCATCAAAGACGGCGAGATCCTGCACCTCGTGCCTCGCCGGATCGACTGGCCGGAACTGGAGTACGACGATCTCGTGGTTGCGGTGTCATCCGGATCCAGCCGCCTCGGCTCGGCCTGGTCTGCCTGGCACACCCGGATGGCGGGGCTTGCGGTCGCAGTCGCCGGCCTGGTCCTTGCACTGATCACGGTGGTCCGGGGAGGCGCACCCTGGTCGCATCCGGCGGGTCGGCTCTTGTTGCTGACCTTGCTGCTGGTTGCCGCCGCCGTCGTACTCGCCCGAGTGGTCGGTGACTCCGGAGCAGGAGCGCTGATCGGTGGCCTGGCCATGCCGTTCGCGGCCGTCGGCGGTGGGCTGCTGTTCGCCGGCACAGCTGACAGGCCCGCGATCGGCGCACCACAGTTGCTCGCGGCATCGGCCGCCGTACTCGTTGCCGCGGTCGCCTGTTACGTCGGCGTGGTCGACGGAGCCACCTTCTTCGCTGCCGCGATCAGTGCCGGCGTGCTCGGAGTGGCTGGTGGTTGGATCGGTACGGCGGAGTCACTCGGCGGCGCCGACGTCGCGGCGATCATCGGGCCGGCGTTGTTCGCGTTCTCGCCGCTGCTCGCTTCTCTGGCGATCCGAGCCGGCCGCTTGCCGATGCCCATTCTCCCGCGGACGACGGCGGATCTGGTGCGCGACGATCCCCTCCCGCCACGACGGCAGGTGTACAGCGCGGTCGTCCGCGCGGACGGCTTGCTCACCGGCATGCTGGGCGGGCTGCTCGTGACGGAGGCGGTGTGCCTGGTCCTGCTGTTGCATGATCCGAGCCGCTCGACGACGATCCTCGTCGGTCTCCTGACGGTCGGCTGCTTGATCCGGTCCCGGCTCTACCCGATCGTGAAGCAACGGCTGATGCTGCTCGTCCCCGGGCTGGTCGGCGCGGCCGGACTGGCCCTCGGCCCACTCAGCCACCGGTACACCGATCCCGTGCCGGTCGTCGTTCCGGTGGCCGTCGGAGTCGCCGCGGCCGCGATCTTCCTGGGACTGCGGTACAGCACCAAGCCGCCGAGCCCGTACCTGAGCCGGTACGCCGAGATCCTCGAAGTCCTGGTGACGCTCGCGCTGATCCCGGTCGCCTGCGCGGTCCTCGGCCTGTACGGCGTCGTCCGCGGCCTCGGAGGCTGAGATGGCAAGTCGCAAGGACCAACTGCAGTCCCACCAGTTCTCGGTCCAGCGGATGGTGTCCGCGCTCGTCACCCGGGAGTCGGATCCGGAGCAGCCGCCGTTCCGTCGCCCCACCAGCTCGGCCTTCTGGAGTGTTGCCATCGCGGTGCTCGCGCTCGCGGTCGTCGGTGTCTACGGCCTGCTCGTTCCCGGCGGCAGCAAGGCCTGGTCCAAGGGTGATGCCGTGATCGTCGAGAAGGAGACCGGCACCCGCTTCGTCTACGTCGACGGCCGGCTGCACCCGGTCGCCAACTACACCTCGGCGCTCCTTGCCCTAGGCAAGTACGGCGAAACGCGCCGGGTGTCCCGCAGGTCGTTGCGGGGTGTGCCACGCGGACCTCGAATCGGTATCCCGGACGCGCCGGACGCCTTGCCCGCCAAGGACCGCCTGCTGACCGGGGGCTGGACGCAGTGCTCGCAGCCCACCCTCGACCCGACCGGCGCGCGGACCAGCGAGTCGGTCCTGATGGTGGGACAGCGGCCGGCCGGGGGACAGACGGTGAGCGACGAGGCGTTGCTCGTCGAGGTGCTGGAGACCGGTGATCAGTACCTGATCAGCAAGGGCTATCGGCACCAGATCGACAGGTCCGACGCAGCCGCCACGGTCGGCCTCGCGCTCCGCTCGGAGCCGTGGGTGAAGGTGGGTGCCGCCTTCGTCGCTGCCCTGCCGGACGGTGAGCGGATCATGCCGATCAAGCCTGCCGGTATCGGTCGGCCGTCCACGGCGATCCCCGAGCGGCCGCGCACACTGATCGGACAACTGTTCGTGGTGAAGCCGTCCAGCGGTGGCGTGCAGTACTACCTGGCCGCGAAGGAGCGGCTGATTCCGATCTCGGAGCTCCAGTACGACATTCAGACGGCGTACAAGCCGATGGCCGCCGCGTACGGCGGCAAGGCGCCGCGTGCGATCGAGCTCGGGCTGGTCTCCGTCGGCCAGGCCGCGCCGTCGTCAGGCCCGGAGACCGGAAAGGCGCCGCGGTCGCGGCCAACGTTCGTCGCGCCGCGGGACGGGCTGGGGACCGTCTGCGCGGCGTTCACTCCGGGGAGCGCCGTACCGTCGATCTCGATCGACCCGCAGCTTCCGCCGCGCGACGAGGCGACCGTGACGCCCCGGCGCGGGCGGATGGGTACGGCGCTGGCCGACCGCGTCCTGGTCCCACCGGGAACCGCTGCGGTCATCGAAGCGATGCCGACCGACCGGGCGCCGGCGGGCACGATCTCGGTGGTGACCGACATGGGCCGCATCTACCCGCTCGCGGATCCCGGCGTCCTCGCGATGCTCGGCTACGCCGACGTCACCCCGGTGAGGATCCCGGCCATGCTGGCCAGCCGGCTGCCGCAAGGCAGCGGCCTGAACCCCGCCGCGGCGACCCGCGCCTCGACGCAGTAGCGCGGACAGCAGAACGCCCCGGTCGCGGCGACCGGGGCGTTCGTGCGTGGGAGTCAGTGGGTGAGGCGGCGTTGCCGCGGCGTTGCGGCGGCCGGCACCTGATCCGTTGCGTCCACTGTCCACAGTTCTTCGTCGAGGACCTCCAGGGTCCCGGCCTGCTCCCGTTCCCGCAGCTTCGACGTGGCCGCCGGCTGGAAGGCCCCGGGCTTGCCGGACTTGCCCTGCAAGCCGGCCGGAACGCCCGGCGTCGGGCCACCGGACCGGCTGCGCTCCCGCCCGGTCGGCCGGATCGCTCCGGAGCCCGGCTTCCCGCCACCGCCGCCACCGGCAGCGGCGCCGGCACCGCCCATCGGCGGCATCATCGGCGGTACGCCGCCACCCGCACCCTGTGTTGCGGCCGAGCCGGTGCCGCCCGCGCTCGCCAGCGTCGGCGCTTGCCCGTTCGTCACCGACGTCGGCGCGATCGTCTTCGCCGCTTGCGGGATCTGCTGATCGACCTTGCCCAGCCCGGTCCCGGTCTTACCGAACTCACCGGCCTTGCCGATACCACCGACACCACCGACACCGCCGATGCTGCCGCCCCCGGAGAAGCCGCCACCGCCGCCGCGCACCCCACCTGCCGGCATCCGCACACCTGAACCCGGTGTGGTCCGTGCGGGTACCGCACTCACCGGCGTCCACGGAACACCGGCAGGCGGTGAGAGGGGTGGCGTCGACAACCCGGTCCCCGGCCCGGTTGGCGTCGCGGTCATCGGGGACGCCGGCGTCCCGGCCAGCCCGGTGCCGCCCGGACCTGCGCTCGCACCGCCGGGATCTGCCCCGGCCGGCCCGCCCGCCGGTCCACCGGCGGGACCACCTGCAGGGCCACCTTCGGGACCGCCTGCAGGACCAGCTTCGGGACCACCTGCAGGACCGCCGGCCGGCCCTCCGGGCTGCTCCGGCGCACTCGCCGCCGGCCCGCCGCCCGGCGGAACACTCGCCGGTGAGGCACCCGTCGGCCCACCAGGTGAAGCCGACTCCCCGGTCGGCCCGACCCAGTTCAGCGCATCGGCGGCTGCCTGAACCTGCGCGCCCAGCTTCGGATACGTGTCGTTCAGCGTTTCCAGCAGAGTGCCGGCTCCCAGGACCTCTGGCCGCACCGCCTCGACCGCCGCGGCTTCCTCGGCCGTGGCGGCTGACCACACTCCGACACTGTCGAGGACCTCCAGCTTCTGACCGCCCGGATACTGCGCGAGGAAGGCCTGCTGCGCTTCGACGACCTTCTCCCTGGCAGCAGTGGCTTGCGATGCGCTCATCGTGATCAGCTGGACGAGGCCGTTGCACATCTGTTCGATCGTCCCGTGGGCCTCGGCCGGTCCGCCCGGAGCCTCGGCATCAGCCGCGGCCGACTTGGCGAGCGCGGCGCTCGTCGCGTCGCTGGCCCCCTCGAAGATCTGCGACTCGCGTCTGCTCGTCCAGCCCGCGACGAGCTCGGCGGCATCGCTGTCGAACTTCTGGGAGAGCTCGGTCACGGCGGCCGTCAACGCGGTCCAGCGTGGACCCTCGGCCTCGAGGGTCGGCTTCATGGTCTGCACTTCGGAGTCCGCCGCGGTGATCAGGCCATCCACCGCCGTGAAGAGTGCTGCGAAGGTGACGGCCGCTTTGGCCGCATTGATGGATGTCGCCGGTTCGTCGGGCATCAGGCTTCGCCCTCCTTGGACGACTGGACGGTCATGATTCGCTCCATGGTGGAGCTGGTCACCGAGCCGAGCTGGACATGCAGGCCGTACAGCGCCTTGCTGGTGTTCTCGTATCCCACGAGACCGGTGGTCGTGGCGTCGATGTAGTCCATCCGGAGCATCGCGGCTCTGGCCAGCTGCTCACTCAGTGGCTGGCTGTTGCTCAGGTCCCCATGACCCGGCGACGGCTGGGTCATGGCGATACTCGTGGCGCCGCGGAACTTGGTCATGTTCGCGTAGGTGTCCTTGGCGAAGGTTTCGAACACGTTCGTCGAGACGACCGCGATGTCGCCGGCGCCCGGGGGTTCGTTGGATGGTGACATGCCGGGAGTCCTTTCCTGTCAGGGTTTCGGCATCCGGTGGGCTCAGGCGCCCACCGGGGCTTGGGTGAGCTGGATCAACTGGCTCGTGCCCTGCCGCGTGATCAGCCGGCCGCGGCCGGGCGGCAACGGCTGTGGGCGCAGGCCACCCAGCAACGGGCCTTCCTCCCGGTTGCCGGACATCAGCAGGCCGGGCGCGCCGACGTCGCGGATCCGGGCCAGGACCGGTTCGAAGAAGCCGCGGCCCGCGCCGCCGATCCGCCGGGTCACGATGAGTCGCAAGCCGATATCCGCCGCCTGCGGGATGAACTGCAGCAGCGGCATCAACGGATGGCCTTCGTTCCCGGCGACCATGTCGTAGTCGTCGACCAGGATGAACAGGTCCGGTCCTCGCCACCACGAGCGATCGCGCAGCTGTTGTGGCGTGACGTCGGGGCCGGGGATGCGCTCGGCCAAGGCCTGGCACGCGTCGGAGATCAAAGCCGTGCTGCTCTGGTGATTCGTGCCGTAGCCGATCAGGTGCTCGCCTTCGACGCCACCGAGCAGGCTGCGCCGGTGGTCGACCACCAGCAACCGCGCCTGCTGCGGGGTGTACGTCTGCTGCACGCGTCGTGCCACGGTCCGCAGGAAGCTGCTCTTCCCCGCGCCGAGATCGCCGAGCAGGATGAAGCACGGGTGCTCGTCCGGGGTGAGCCGGACCGGTGCGAGGTCGCTCTCCGCGATACCGATCGCGAGTCCCCGCTCCGGCGAGCTCTCGCCGTCGAGCTGCTCGAACGGCATCTCGGTCGGCAGCAACCGGACCGCGGGCGCGGGATGTCCGGGCCATCCGGACCGGATCCGCTCGACCAGCTCCGACGTACCGGCGCGGTCGGCGTCGTCGCCGCTGAGCCGTGGCTGCGCCATCAGGAAGTGATGCTTGGACTGGCTGACCCCACGGCCCGGCGAGTGGTTCGGGACCAGGGCGGCGGTACGACGGTCCACCGCCGAGTCGGTCGGGTCGCCGAGCCGGAGTTCGAGCTTGGTCCCGCACAGGTCGCGGATGTTCGTCCGCAGGTCGAACCAGCGGGAGGCGCCGATCATCAGGTGCACGCCGTACGCCAGGCCGCGCGCGGCGATGTCGGGCAGCACCAGCTCCAGGTCGTCGAAGTCGTTGCGAATCGTCAGCCAGCCGTCCACCACCAGGAACACGTCCCCGTACGGCGAGTCGGCGTACGCCCCGGTCCGGCGGAGCTCCCGGTAGGCGGCCATCCCGTCGATCCCGGCCCGCGCGAACTCACGCTCCCGCTCGGCGATGATGCCCATCACCTCGGCGATGGTCCGGCGTACGGCGTTGACGTCCTGGCGGCCCGCGACACCGCCGACATGCGGCAGGTCGCGCAGTCCGCCGAGCACACCGCCGCCGAAGTCCAGGCAGTAGAACTGCACCTCGCGCGGGGTGTGCGTCAGCGCCAGGCTGGTGATGATCGAGGCGAGCGTCGTGCTCTTCCCGCTCTGCGGACCGCCGATCACGGCGATGTGGCCGCCACCCGCGGACAGGTCCAGGAGAAGTGGGTCGCGGCGCTGCTCGAGCGGCCGGTCGACGATTCCGGTGATCGTGGTGAGACTGCCGCGCAGCTCCGGGGCGCCGCAGGTGAGACCGCGGTCGCCGTCGACGGACGCCGTACCGAGGACCTCGTCGAGGGCCGGCGACTCGTCCAGCGGGGGCAGCCAGATCTGGTGCGCCTCCGCGCCGCGCCCGGTGAGCCGGTCGACCAGGATGTCGAGCAGCGATTCGCCGATAGCGTCGTCGAACGGGTCGTCCGCCGCTGGGTGCTCCTCGGACTCGTCCTCCTCGACCTCCGCGGCGACGTACGAGCTGGTGAAGTCCTGCAGGATCAGCGAGTTGTCCGGCGCCACCGGCAGCCCGCCGACCACCGGCCGGCGGTGCACGCCGGACACGTACGCCGCCCGGAACCGGTCCAGCTGGTCCGTGCCGACCCGCAGGTAGCCGTGACCAGGTGCCCTGGGCAACCGAAACGCGTCGCTCACGCCGAGCACCGTGCGGCTGTCCATGTCGGAGAACGTCCGCAGGCCGATCCGGTAGGACAGGTGCGCCTCGAGGCCGCGCAGCCGGCCCTCGTCGAGTCGCTGGCTGGCGAGCAGCAGATGGACGCCGAGCGACCGGCCGACCCGGCCGATCTGCACGAACATCTCGATGAAGTCCGGGCGGAGCGTGAGCAGCTCGCTGAACTCGTCGCAGATCACCAGCAGAGTCGGAACCTCGGGCAGCGGAGCGCCCGCGGCCCGGGCCTTCTCGTAGTCGCGCAACGACGAGAAGTTGCCGGCGGCCCGGAGCAGCTCCTGCCGCCGGATCAGCTCACCGTTGATGGCATCCGTCATCCGGTCGACCAGATGGACCTCCTCGGCCAGGTTGGTGATCACCGCGCTGGTGTGCGGCAACTTGTCCAGCCGGGTGAACGTCGCGCCACCCTTGAAGTCGATCAGGGCGAAGTTGAGCGAGCGCGGCGGATGGGTGATCGCCAGTGCCAGGACCAGGGTGCGGAGCAGTTCGCTCTTCCCGGAGCCGGTCGCGCCGATCAGCAGGCCGTGCGGACCCATTCCTTCCTGCGCGGACTCCTTGAGGTCCAGCTCGATCGGCTGGCCGTCGGCCCGGAGCCCGAACTTGACCCGGAGCCGGTCCCGGTTCGCCCGTTGGACCCAGGTGTCGTCGGGGTCGAAGTCGAACGGATCGCCGAGCTCGAGCAGATCGGCCAGTCCGAGGTCGGCCGTCAGCGGTTGCTCGCCCTGGGAACCCGCGGTCAGCCGCAGCGGGGCGAGCTGCCGGGCCAGCCCTTCGGCGCTGACGAGGTCGAGCTCGTCGGCGACACCCAGCGGGGTCTCACCGTCGATGGTCTCGCTGATCAGGGCGCCGTCCGCGTCGACGTCGAGCACGATCGCGCTGGGGTCGAGTGCCCGCGGCGGCAACGTGGTGAGGTCGAGGACGGTGACACCTTCGAGACCGGCGCCGACGAGGACGTGGTCCGAGCCGTCGAGGTCACCACCGTCGAGGACGACCACCACGTGCGGGCCCGCGACCGGATGGCTCGACTCCGAGTCGAACCGCGGCCGGTTGGTCAGGACGTCGTCCAGCATCGCCTCGATCGCGGTGATCGAGCCGGCCACCAGCCGGAGCGGACCGAGCGCATCCGTCCGCTCCGGGTGGAGGGCGTGTGGCAGCCACTTGACCCAGTCCCACTCGGCACGGGCGGCGTCGCTGACGCAGACCGCGATCCGGAGGTTGTCGGGTGCCTGAAGCGTGGCGAGCTGGGCCAGCATCGCGCGGGCCATCGCCATCGACCGGCCCCGGTCGCCGGGAACGTAGATCCGGCCGAAGCCGGCGACCGAGATCGCCAGCGGCAGCCCGGGGACGGTGGCGTACGTCGAGACGAAGCGCCGCAGAGCCAAGGCCGACAACGGTTCCAGGCGTTCGAGCGGCTGCGTGTCCGGCGGTACGACGGTCATCGCCGGACCCTGCGGGCCGACGCCGATCCGGGCGACCGCGAAGTCGGCGTCGTCCCTTCGGCGCTCCCACAGCCGGTAGCTCGCGGCGAGCGTCCACAGACTGTCCGGCTCGGGATGCACGTAGAACAAGGTGTTCCGCTGCCGGTCGACCGACCGGCTGAGCCGGGTGCGCTGCTGGGACAGCTGGCGCAGGTACCCCCGGCGGGCGTTGCCCATCTCGGCCTTGCCGGCGCCGGTCCGGCCGATCACGCCGACCACGATCATGCCGATCATCGCGAGCCCGAACAGCCCGAAGACGACGTACCGCAGGCTGCTGGCGATGCTGCCGGAGAACATCAGCATCATCGCGCCCATCATCGCGACCATCGGGACGACCATCAGCAGCTGCATCCACTGCCTGCCGCCCGGCTCGGGCACCTCGGGAGGTGCCGAGAGCAACAGTTCGCCCCCGGGCAGCTCGGGCGCCGGCCGTCGTGCCGGCCGCCGGACCACCATCGTCGCCATGCCGAACCTCATCTCGTCGCACGTGTCCGCGCTCCGATCATCACGCCGGTTCCGCGGGCCGGCGGGCCGCTGGCAGGAAGGTGCCGCCGGCCCGGGCGACGGGTCGTTGCTTCCTACCGTGAGGAGCGGTCATATCCCTCAGAGAAAGGAACCGGCCAATGCGGAACGGCATGCTCGACGGTCGCCCGGACGACATGGGCGCACTGTCGAACGCGATCGGTCAGTCCGTCGAAGACCAGCAGCAGCACCTGGCCAAGTTCATGGCGAACACCGACGGCCTGCGTGCGGGCTTCGGCGGCCCGGCAGCCGACTTCAACGACGAAGGCGCCTTGAACTGCCACAGCCACTCGACCACGACGGTGGTGCACCGGGGTGAAGGGCAGCAATCCGGCGTCCTGCAGATGCGGAACATGTACGACGCCGACATCTCGTACACCAGCGGCCTGATGAGCGGAATCCTGAACCCCGGCACGGTCTGACCGGGAACCGACGCAAGGAGAGCAATGAGCGACTACCGGCTGTTCAACATCTTCGACGTGATGCGCGACGGCGCCGCCGGGTACCGGGCGGTGTCCGATGCGGTGGAGTCGACTGCCACCGACATCCTGACCAGAATCCAGAACGTCGGTTCGGACGTCTGGAAGGACGGCGTCTTCGACACCTTCTGGGAGCCCGCCCTGCAGCGGAACAACTCCGAGCTGGAGGCCAGCGAGCGGCAGGCCGGCCGTGCGGGCGCGGTGGATCTGTGCACTGACGCAGGCGAGTCCACGTCGGCGCGAGCCTGTGCGTTGGCTGCCACTCTGTAACTCGTGGTCGATGCCCCTGAGCCCCGGCCGGAAGCATCTTCCGATCGGGGCTCAGGTCTGGGTCAGTGGTGGTCCTTGGCGAACAGGTACTCCGGCGGCAGGTCGTCGACCGGTTTCCGCGCCGTACGCCGGGCGAGGTGCGAGCGGCCGGCAGCCCATTGCCGCCGGCGTCCCGCCAGCAGGATGCCGCTGACCAGCGCGACCAGGACCGCGCTGCCGATCGACAGCAGAGTCAGCTGTTGGGCCTGGTTGCCGGCCGATCGCCACCAGGTCAGAACCGCGAGTCGTTCCTCGTCCGGCGGTGGCACCTTCAGTTGCGGAAGTGTCTTGGCCGGAGTGGCGATCGTCCCCTCGGTCACCGCGCGGTACGGGTCGACGATCCCGGCGCCGTACTCCGCGCTGCCGGTTCCGCCGCGGGCGGGTGTGGCGGTGGCCATCAGTCGCTGCATGACTTGTGGAGCAGTGAGTTTCGGCCACGCTGAGCGGACCAGGGCAGCAGTTGCGGCGACGAACGGGGCGGCGAAGCTGGTTCCGGACACGTACATGTGCCCGGTCCGCCGAGTCGCCGCCAGTACGCCGTCGCCAGGTGCCACCAAGTCGACGTACGGGCCCGCCTGTGAGCCGGTGATCCGTGCGCCGGCCATGTCGATCGCACCGACCCCGAGGACCCCGGGGTACGACGCCGGGTACGACGGAAGCGTGCCGGACTCGGCCCGCTGACCGTTGCCGACGGCAGCGATCACGACGACGTCCTTGCGAACGGCGTACGCGACGGCCTTGCGGACCGGGGCCTGGTCCTGGTCGCCGGACATCGACAGGTTGATCACCTTGGCGCCCTGGTCGACGGCGTACACGATGCCGCGGGCCAGCACGTTCTCGTCGATCAGCCGGGTGGTGCCGTTGTCACCGGTCTCGCGGTCGGTCACCCGCACCGGCAGGATGCGCGCCCCGGGCGCGATGCCGCGGAACCCGATACCGGCGGCGGCGTCGGCGGCGATGATGCTCGCGACTCCGGTGCCGTGCGAGACGCAGTCGTAGTTCCCGGGCAGCTTGCCGACCAGGAAGAAGTCCCGCCCCGGCAGGACCTTTCCCGGCCGCCGCAGTTGTGGATGGTCGGCGTCGACGCCCGAGTCGACGACTGCCACCGTCACCCCGTCGCCGGTGCTGTAGGGCCAGGCGCGCTCGGCCATCAGCAGATCCTGCGCCCACGGCAACAGTCGGACGGCCTGCCGCCCCGGCTCCGGATTCGAGCAGGCGCCGCGGGGCGGTGCGGCCGCGGCCGGCGAAGTCGTCAGCCAGGTCAGGAAGAGGCTGCACAGGACGAGCCCGAGCGCGCCAAACCGGAGTGATCTCACGCCAGCATGCTGCTCTGACTGCCTGCGGCACCGGCGGCCGTGACCTGAAGCGGTCACCACGTCCCGCCGTACCGGATCGTCCGGCACCGTGAATCCCGGCCCATCGAGACGGGAGGCGTGATGGAAGGCACGACAGGCAGTGGCTGGCTGGACGACCTGGAGGCGCTGGACCGCCAGGCCCGCACCGCCCAGCGCCTGACGGAAACGGTCAGCGGTACGGCGGAGTCCGCCGACGGACTGATCGAGGCGACCGTCTCCACCCGTGGCGTACTGGCCGAACTGGTGCTCGATCCCCGGGTCTACCGAGAGTTCGGCACCGACGAGCTGGCCGATCAGATCCGGGCCGTTGTCAACGACGCGCACCAGCGCGCCCAGGAGGAGCTGTTCGTGGCGTTCCTCGAACAGCTTCCGGCCGCCGAACGCCCGGCCCGCGACGACCCGACGTTCGGGCCGTTCCTGGCCGAGCTCGCCCGCCTGCAAGGAAAGGACCGCCCGTGAACGACACTCCCAAGCCGATCGACCTGGGTGGAACCGGCGACATCGACATGGACCCGGACCCGACGTTCCGGGCGATCCAGCAGATCTACCAGGCCGGCAGCGCGTTCGGCGCCGTCTGGCCGGGGGCGCGGGACGCGATCAACGCCGACGAGCAGATCGTGGAGACGGGTTTCGACGAGGTCAGCCTTGCCTTTCGGGACGGCTACAACCTGTACGAGCAGGTCGTCGAGCCGCAGGCCGAACGGGTCATGCCCGACCTGCACGACGCCGGTACGACGGGTCACTCGATCGTCACCCTCTACCTCGAGCTGAGCCACCAGATCCAGCCGGCCTACATGCGCGCACTCGAGTGATTCCCGAACCGACGTCGTGGATGTGGCCGGAGGTCCGGGCCGCCCTCGACACGGTGTTCCCGGTCTGGGTCGACGAGGACGCCGCCAACCGGATGGGCGACAACTGGCAGCGCCTGGGCCAGGAGCTGACCGCCGCCCGGGACCAGGTCCAGGCGGCGGCCGGGGTGCTGCCGGCCGTCTGGACGGACTCGGCGGGTATCGACTACCGCTTCGGGGTCGAGCGGATCCTCAACGGCGTCGGCGAGTCGGGTGGACTCGGGCGGCTGGCCCAGATGATGCAGGACATGGCGGTGATGTCGCACGACTACGCGCGCCACATCGCCAACATCAAACACCAGATCTACTCCGAGCTGGCGGCCAACGCGTTCGCGTTCGGCCTGAGTTTCGCGATGCCGTTTCCGTTCGGCCAGTTCCTCCGGGACCGGATCGTGCTCGGCATCGTGGGCCGGATCGCGGCGACGGTCCGGGCCGCCGCGACGGCGATGCGGATCCCGGCCGCGGTGCAGCGCTTCCTGGGCGGCGCCGCCCTGCAGGTCCCCGAGGAGATCGGGATCGAGCTCGGCGCCCAGACGCTGGACCGGTTGCGCGGCTACCGCGACGGCTACGACTGGAAACAGGTCGCGGTGGCGGGTGGCGCCGGCCTGGGCGGCGGGCTGCTGTCGGCGCCGTTCGCGCCGGTCGGGTGGCTGGTCTCGAAGCCGGTGGGCAGCCTGATCCGCGCCGTACCCGGACCGTCGCGGGTCCAGAACATTGCGACGGGCACCGGCAACTGGGTCGAGAAGGCCACGCAGACCTTCGTGGTCAACGGCCTGACCTCGCCCATCGCGGGCGTCACCGCCCAGGCAATTGCCGACGGCAAGGTCGGCCAGCTGACCTGGGCGGACTACGGCAAGGGGATCAAGGACCAGTTCCTCACTGCTGGTGGACTCGCGGTCTCACGGATCGCGTCACACGACAGCGGCCACGCCCTCGGCAACCTGGTCGCGGGCAAGCCCTCGGGGGTGGTGGGGCAGCAGACGAGCACGACCCCGATCACACCTGTCGACCCACCCGAAACCCCGCCGCCCGGCGGCCTTGTGGAACCGGGGCCGACCGGACAACAGCCCACGGGGGTCGTGGAGCAGCCGGCAGCTCAGCCTCAGCCGACCGGGGGCGGCACCGAACAGACCGGTGTGACGAACGTTGGTGCGCCGTCCGACTCCGTCCAGGTCTCACCGGACCAGCAGGCGGTCGGTGACTCGCAAGTCGCCGGTGGATCGAACCACGGCGAGTCTTCGGTCACCCGCCCAGCCGTCGGCGCACTTCACCCCGTTGCGCCTGCCCCCGCCATGCAGACACCACAGGCGGCGGTTCCTGCACCACTCGCAACGACAACCGGTCCTCCGAGCGCCACGCCGCAGGCTCCAGCACCCGCGCCGACCACAGCACCCCCGGCGAGCGCCCCACCAGCCAATGCAGCTCCACCCGCGACCACCCCAACTCCACAGTCCCAGGCAGCACCCGGCACCACACCCCAAGCACCCGCCGGCCAACCACCTGCCCCCCAACAGCCAGCACCAACACAACAGCCAGCCCAACCACAGCAGTCGGGGCCAGCGCAGCAGTTGGGGCCAGCGCAGCCGTTGGGGCAAGCGCAGCAGCCGGGGCAAGCGCAACAGCCGGGGCCAACCCAGCAGTCGAGCCCGGGTCAGCAGCCGGGTTCACCTCAGCAGTCCGCCTTGTCGCAGACCGACGCAGCCCGCCGGCTCAAGGCTGACTCCGACGAAGCCTCCGAGGACCTGGCACTTGGTACGGCGCTCGCCGAGCTCAACGGACCTGAGCCCGTCGACCCACGTGACGTCGGACTGCCGAGCGCTGTCGGACCGGGGTCGGTCAACGGGATGACAGATGGTCCCCCCGGACCCGGTGGCCCGATGGCCGTCGCTGCAGCCCCGCTCGGCAGTCCACAATCCGCACGCGTCGCCTCACCAACCCCGGCGAAGCGGGCCAAGCCGAGCCCAAGAGTGCCTGTGCACACCAGCTCGACCCGATCCGCCGAAGAGCAGGACGCCGCCTCGCCAGCGACAGATCCCGACGCAGTCGAGCCCACCCCACCCGACCAGCCACCCCCGCCCCACCACCCACCTCCCACCGACCAGCAGGGTCCGGGCGAGCAGCAGGGTCCGGTCGAGCAGGGTCCGGGCGAGCAGGGTCCGGTCGAGCAGCAGGGTCCGGTCGAGCAGCAACCTCCCAGCGGCCAGCAAACTCCGACCGGCCTGCAACCTTCGCCTGGGCGGGGCCGGAGCGGTGGGTCGGAGGACGTCGGGTCGGCGGTTGGGCGGGCGTTGGCGTTGTTGGTGCCGGGGTGGGTTCCGTTGCAGGGCGGTGGGATCCGGGTGGTGCTGCCGGGTGGGCGGCAGGTCGCGGTGCCCGAGGCAGCTCTCGCGGGGATCGCGGCCGACTTGGCGCAGTTGGGGGACGTGAGCCAGGCAGAGCTGGACGCCGAAGCCGGTCGGCTGCTCGGCGAGCGGCTTGCTGCTGCCTCCGGCCAACAGGTCGCACCTTCGAAGGGTCTGCTGCGGGCGGCCGCCGAAGTCATCGCGCGTAGGGCCGCGGAGCTCACCGTCGCCCGGGCACCCGGTCCGCGGACCACGACGCCGGCACCCTCGCCGTACCGGACCCGAACCGGTTCGGCAACCGAACAGACCGATACCGGCAACCAGCAGCACGGCAGCGTCCACGCCCACGCCGTCGAAGGGACGAGGTTCGTCGGGTACGGGCGCTCGCTCCTCGAGCGACCGCTGTCCGAGCAAGAGGCACGCGCTGCGGCGACACAAACCGCGGAGTCGGACTTCGGTGGTCTCGTCGACGGGCGTCCCATCGAGTCCGGTGAGTTCGTCGTCGTCCACGTGCCCGGTTCCGACGTACCGCTGTACTTCAAGGTCGCGATCGGGGAAGTCCGGCCCGGCCGGGTCGCCCGCACCGACCTGGACGCGGGCACGAAGCGACGCCCCCACGTCGTCACCTTCCCGGCCAAGCTCGCGGGTGACCAGGTAGCTCGCGCCTGGGTGCACGAATTGAGCCATGCCCTGCAGGAGCTGAACGCACCAGAGACAAGCCGGGTACGGCGGCTCTGGAGCAAGTTGACCGGTGGTGGGCCGAATCCCTGTGTCGATGCCCAGTTCAACGAGTTCCGCTACCTGCGCCGTGAGTGGGCGATGGCCGGGGCCAAGGCCGCTCGCACCGGAGCCGAGTCGGACCTCCAACTGGTGGCCGACCTTCGCAACGACATCGAAGGTCTCGCCGAGTCGATCCATCGCCACGGCTACAGCCCGCCCGTACTCCCGTGGCTCGGGCCGGGCGCAGCCACGCCACAGGGTGAGCTCAAGGTCGCGATCGAGGCCCAGCAACAGGCGTTGCGGGAAGCAGCCGATGCCCTTCGAACCTTGCTGGATGCGAGGTCGCGAGACTCCCAACAGGCACCAGCGGCGCTGGCGGACTGGTACGGCGGGCTCGTCGCCGGATACAGGCAGGCTCTGGCTCACGTTACTGCCGCAATCGTGGGATACGAGCAACTGCTCGGCGTCGCTGACTCCAGTTCGCCGGAATACCTGGCAGCCGAGTCCGTCAGGCTCGCTGGTGAGGTGGCGGCGTACGAGGAGGCATTGGGCAACCTTCCGGCGCCGCCGGTCGGGTGGTCGTTCTCCGCGAAGGCAGGGCTGGACGCGTTGTCGGCGCTCGGGGTCGACGTCGATCCGGAGGCCCGCGCCGAGATCGAGGCGAAGCTGGCGGACCTCAACGACGCCGGTGTGGAGGCGGAGCTGACGGTCACCCGCGTCGCCCGGCCGGCGGTGGACTCCGCGCCGTACCGCTTCACCTTCGAGGTCCGCGACGGCAAGGACGTGCTGGCGAGCAACACCAGCTTCGACCTCGCCGAACTGGCCGCCCGGATGCGAGGGCAGGAGCAGAACCCGTCCGGCGGCCGGAGGCGGTTCCTGCCGGGGTGGTTGATGGTCAACCTCGCGATTCCGGAGGTGCTGACCCACCAGGGTGTGCTGGACGCCGCGGAGATCAGAGAGATCCGGGGCGGCAACGGCGAGTACCAGGTCACCGATGCCAACGGCACCTACCAGTTGTTCGTCCGGGTCCGCCCGCTGCCCGTCGGGACCACCTTCGAGAGCGTCTCAGTGCCGGGGACGGCGCCGACCGCTTGGGTGACCGTGTCCGATCAGTTGTCGACCACTGAGCTGCCGAGGCTGCTGACCAGGATCCTCGCCGAGACTGCAGCGGCGACGCTCAACCCGTCGGCGGAGCAACTGGCGGGTGCTGCGGAGAAGCCGGTGTTCACGCCCGGCAGCGATCCGTGGGCGGATCCGCGGTTCCGGGACACCGACCGTGGCGACGTCGCCGAGGCCGGCCTGCTCGCCGCCGAGCTTGGTCAGGCGGAGCAGCAGTCGAGGTCCTGGCTCCGTCGGCGCAGCATCGGGCGCGCGCTGGCCGACCTCTTCCTCCGGATGAGCCTGCACAAGGACCAACCGAACTCCGAGCTGCTGCGGACCTTGGTCCCCGAGAACGTCCGCGACCTGGTGGACCGGGTCGAGAACCGGCGGTCGCCGAAGGACAACCGGCTGCCGATCCGTGCCTATGTGGTCCGCGCCGTCCGGACGTCGACCTGGTCGTCCGCGCTGGTGTTCGGTGCGGCGATGCTCGTTCCCGGCGGCGGCCTGGTGGTGGCGGTCGGGATGGCAATGCCAACCGTGGTCTTCGGTCTCGCGAGCGCACCGATGGAGTACTGGCTGGACGGCCACAAGAGCGCGCACAAGAAGCCGGCGTACGGCGCGGACCACGCGGCCCGGAAGCAGCAGTTCCCCGGCCTCGCCGAGGCGGCCGGCGCGCAGCAGCCGATCCCCAGGCCAAACCGCAAGGTGCCCCGGACGACCGGGCGGCCGCGGTACCACGTCCGCTACGGGGTGCCGCTGGCCGCGGCGAGTGTGACCGCGGGTGCGCTCTTCTTCCTGGCCGGCGTGCCGGCTGCGTCCACTCTCTGGGTGCTCACCGCGACCAGCGTGGTGCGCGCCTTCACCGAACGGTGGGTCGATGCGACGAAGCGGGACCAGCGCCGGGCCCGGGTGGACAGCAACGTGCGGCGGCAGATCGCCAACCCGGACTCGGCCCAGAACCAGTTGATCGCCGTTCTGCAGGAGCAGCAGCAGCGGCTGGACGCACTGCGCGCGGCGCTCGGCCTCGAATCCAGGACGGACCTCCGGATCAACACTCCGCGCAAGCCGGCCGCGCACGAGATCGAGTCGCCAGGCACGCCGCCGTACCGGGTGCATCTCGGCCAGCAGGTGTTCGACAACGACGCGGCCGCGGGCGGACGGGTGGTGCACCCGAGAGTCGCGCCGAACGACGTCGACCCGACCGTGATCTCGAGGCACCTCGGCGGAATGACCGAGGCCTTCATCGCCGCGTTCGGCCCGGCGCTCGGCGCCGCCCTGCTCAGCTCGATCGGCGACAAGGTCTTCATGACCGTGGAGGAGCGCCTCCACGACCTGCAGAAGAACTGGGACTACGCGCGGCGGGAGTCGATCCGGGGACAGGCCCTGATCGAGGCGATGACCGGGCCCTTGCAGCAGCTCGAGGAAGCGCTCCAGGATCTCGCCCGGCTGGGTGCCGCGGCTCAGCCCGCCGCCGACCTGACCGATCGGACAGCCGATCGACGGACCCAGCTGACGACACCAGAGGCGGAGCCGGGGCGGCGGCCGAGCCGCAAGGTGCCGTTCGGGTTCTACGCGTTCCAGGTGTCCCTGGCGGCGCTCGGTACGGCGGGCGTCGCGTTGCTGCTCGAGCACTACCTCGGCCTGCATCCGTTGACCGTCTGGACGACAGTGGCCGGGGCGATCGGTGCGCTCACCACGTCGCCGGTGGCCCGGATGGTGTTCCGCAACGCAGAGCTGGATCGCAAGGACGTGAACGCCGAGGCGCTGAACAAGCAGGGGGTAGACCGCGCCGAGCTCACCGAACAGGTTGCCCTCGGCAAATACCTGGCCGCCCAGCTGCTGGACCAGATCTACGAGATGCGGGAGGACCTGCTGCGTGCCGGCCGGCCGCGGGTGGACGTCGAGCCGACCGATGCCGACTACGCCGATCGCGTCCGCGCCGCCGCCGAGCTCGCCCACCGCGACGACATCGTCGGCGGACCTGACGCGACAGCCGAGGCGCTCGACGTACGGCGGCAGCGGGTGGCCGCGCTGCGCTGGATCGATCGGCTGGCGGCAGCCGTGGACTGGGCCGACGCAAGGGACCCCGGCAGTGCCGAGGCCGCGGAGGCACGGGATCGGCTTGCCCGCGAGATCGCCCGGTACGAGGCGATCGCGGACGCCGACGGGTCGTCCAAGACGTTCCCGGACCTCGCGTCGGTGTCGCCGGCCCGCGGGCGACGCGTCACCGGCGGACCGACCGATCAGATCCGGGCGGGTGCGGCGCGGGCGCTGGGGCGGATGCTGGGCGAGCCCGGGGACCGGCCGTTGCTGGTCGATCGGCTGGCCGCGCTCGAAGCGATCGTCGCCGCGGCCGACGCGCTGGACGCCCATGCGGAGCACGCCACCACCGGGGTGGGAACGGAGCAGTCGCACGCGTACTTGGCCGAGCAGCTGGCCGATCGGATCACGCGGTACGAGGACCTGTTGCTTGAGGCAAATATCCTCGGTGGCTTCCCGAGCCCGGCGGTCAGCCCCGCCGATCCGCCGGACGCCGGCCCCACACGCACCGGCGATCCGTCGCCGGACCCGCTCACTACCCCGCCACAGCCGCCCGGCCGGCATCGCATGCTCGACCCGGACACCGACGGTGGGCGCCACCGCTGGGCGGAGCCCGCCGAGCGCAGCGAGATCGCGCGTGCCCTCAACCCCGCACCACCGGACGCGCCGGCCGACGACGGTGGGACGGTTCATGCGCACGAGGTCGCGGACACCAGCTTCGTTGCCGACGGCCGCATCGGTGCGGCGCTGACCGCCGCCGAGGTGGTCGACGCCGTGTCGGAGACCAGGACATCCGACTTCGACGGCCTGGTGTCCGACGGTCCCCGGAAGATCACCGTCGTCAGGGACGGCGGGGTCAAGGTCGACCTCGTCGTCGTCAGCACCCCGACCGGACGGCACTTCTTCGAGGCGCAGATCGGGAACGTCCCGGAGGGCCGGATGGCCGGCACCCGTCCGCGGACCGGTACGGCGGGCAACCCGCACTTGGTCACCGTGCCGCAGGGGGTCGCGAACGATCAGCTCGCCCGCCTGTGGGTCCATGAGATCAGCCACACGCTGCAGGAGCTCAACGCCCGCGGTCGCAGCCCGGTACGGCGCCTCCTGAGCCGGCTGACCCAGAGCGGTCAGGATGCCTGTGTCGACGCGCAGTTCAACGAGTTCCGCTACCTGGCCCGGCGACTCGCGATCGCCGAGGCAGCCGGCGCCGTCGCCGAGCAGAACCAGCTCCGCAATGACATGGAAGGTCTCGCCGAGGCGATCGGCAAGCGCGGCCATGCTCCGCCGGCGCTCCCACCACCGTTACCCGCGGGCCGCACATCGAAGGCGGCGATAGCTGCCCGGCTGCAGGCGATCACCGAAGCGCTCGATGCCCTCGACAAACTGATCGCCTCCAGGAACAAGCTCGCCGAAAAGGCGGACGACGCCCGACTGAAGGCAGAACAGAAGGCGACCAAGGCGGAGAACGCGAGAGACGACGCCAGGCATGACCGTCGCCGCGCGCAGCAGGCCGAAGCCGAGAAGCAGGCGCAGGTTGCGAGCTGGCATCACCAGCTGGTTGCCAACTATGAGCAGACTCGTGCGATGGCGACAGCCGTCCACGACGACTACCAGCAGCTGCTCGCCGACATGGATTCCAGTACGCCGGAGCACGTGGCGGCTGAGACGGCCCGGCTTGCGACCGCCTTCGCGGCGTACGAGCAGTCGCTGCGTGAGCTGGCTCCGCCGCCCGATGCAGTGGCCTCCATGATGCCGACCGGACGGTTGCCGCACCTGACCGCGTTGACGGAGCGGGTCAACGCCGTACTGAAGGCGCATGGCGTCGACGAGAGCTTCACCGCGCGGCAACTGCAGCAGCGCTTGAGTGCGGGCTTCGGGGAGCTCGTCACCTCCGACGGCGCTGTCCTGCGCGTCGGTCGCGGCAAGACGGCGGACCTGCGGATCAAGCTCACGGTCGGCGAACTCGCCGAGGTCCTCGACCCGCCGACCAAGCACTCCGAGACCATGAACGGCCTGTTCGCGCAGCCCGCCCGGAAGCTCGGCACCGCCTCGACCGGTCGGCTGTCCACGGCGTTCACCCTGCCGGCGACCACCCTGCTCCGGCTGATCGGTGATGTGACCGGTCACAACTGGGTGGGTGACCTGAAGGTGAAGCGTGACTACGGCTTCAGCTGGATGCGGGCGCTGACCGCCGTCGCGGCCGAGTTCGCGCAGTACGGCGCGGTCGAGGACAACCGCGGTGAGGGCGTCCTGTACGGCGGACCGGCGTCGTGGCAGATCGACCTCCGCGCCGATCGGTCCACCGGCTGGAGCCCCGCCGAAGAGATTGCCGACGGCAACAAGGGTGACAGCGGCGAACTGCGGGCGTGGGCCTCGCACGCCTACACGGTCGGGCCGGCTACGGACCGGGCGGTGCGCGAGGACCTCCGGAACGACCGGCTGCCCGCGCACATCCTGACGTCGATCGACGGCCTGGAAGCGCTCACCGACGAGGTGATCGAACAGAACCCGGACGGGCTCGAGCGGCTCGGCCGGGACCGCAAGCAGGTCGAGGACCAGATTCACGCCGTACTGACCAGCGAGTTGCCGGCCAGGCTGTCCGAGTCGACCAGTCACGCCGTGGTCGCGCCCTTGATGGCAGGTGGGAAGCCGGTCGGTCATCTGGAGGTGACGATCGAGCTCCAATACGAGACGGTCGAGCTGGTCGGCGCCGCGACGACCACGCACTGGCAAGAGTCCGTCCGCGTCGGCTTCAGCAACGCCGGTCTGACCCAGAACTTCGGTGCGAACGCGTCGGAGACGACCACAGTGGGGTACGGCGGACCCGCCGTGACGGATATCGACGCAGCCGGCACGGACGCCGGCCCGGCCGTGTCCGCCGGCCGGTCGGTGTCACGGTCGGAGTCGCTGTCCGGCGGCGGTACGGCGATCCACGTCGGCGTGCACCGCTTCACCGGGCCGACGCAGGGCTACCGCATGGTGTTGAAGCACAACGTGAAGCTCGTCCTCAACGGTGCGCCCGCGCGGACGGTGTCCGGCGAGAGCACGATCCTGGCCCGGGTGCGGGTGAACGACGCATACCGCCACGGCCTTCCGGTCGGCCGCGAGCTCGTGCTGGACGCGACCATGGCGATCGTGAAAGGCGACGTCGACTCGGACGCCGTCGTACCAGGGCGGGCTCTGGAGTTGCCGGAGTGGAGCGTCGGCAGCGACGGCGTTCTCAACACCGCGGGACCGTGGAACATCCAAGGTGTCACCGGCGGCGAGAAGGCGCTGCGGGCGACCATCGCACACTTGGCCAGGCGGGGATTCGTGCCGCCACTGGACTCCAACGGCAACCCGGACCTGACCAAGCTGTCCGCGGACCCGGTCGAGCGGCTCGGCCAGTTGCGCAACCTCGAGGAGTTGCGCGCACAGCTGTCGAGCGAGCGACTCGAAGCCGGCTACGACATCGCTGCGCGCACCGGCATCGTGGTCACCTTCGCCCGTCCTCGCACCGCCGAGGTGACCGAGACAGTGAGCGTCCGGATCGGAATCCAGCAGGGCGACGTCACCGCGGCCGGCGTGACCACGAACGAGGCCGTGGTGTGGCTGAACATCGGGTCCGAGACCGCTGGGCGATCCATCACCCGAACCAAGGCCAGGCCCTGGCGGATCGACCCGTTCAGCCTGCGATCCGGACCGGGCCCGGACGGCCAGGGAATCGCGGCCAGACTCGGGCTCTCGTACGGGCGTCAGTCGCTCGGACGGGTGCTGGCCTGGTTCACCGGCGGCACGATCAACCAGGTGACGCTGGTGGAAAGCCGTTCTCCGGTCGCGGTCTTCACGGTCAGGCACACCCTCACCGTCACCGAGGTCGGGGAGCAGGATCCGTTCCACCGCAGCGACGACGAGTCCGCCGGGTCCTGCTCGACAGCGACTTCCTCCCGTACGCCGACCCGGATCCGGACAACCCGACGCCAAGGCACGTCGGGAGGACCCGAGGGCCGGTCGCTGCCTCGGTGCTCGAGCGAGCCACCCTCCTCGCGGTCGGCGATGCCAAGCTCACCGACGAGTTGCCGGACAGCATCGATGCGGAGCCGACCGCTCGCCAGCAGCTTGCCGCGTTCCTCAACCCACGCAACCTGCTTGCCCATCCGGAGTGGACAAGCACCAAGTACCGGACCAGGGCCGTGCTGGCCAGGCTGGGTGGAATCACCAGCAAGCTGCCGGTGGCACTTTCCGGGACGATCCGGGACGCTGCGCTGGTCTCGGTCACGCAGGGCGTGGCCGGTGACATCAACTTTGCCCTCGGCAACCATGGGACGGCCTCCGGGCAGTCGGGCAGCGGCAGCCTGGAGGCGGCGGCAGGCGCGTCGGAGAACTCGGTCGGCGGCGGCTACAAGGCAAGCCTGGGCAGCAGCGCGGGCGACAGTCACACCGACCAGACGATCTGGGGTGTCGAACGCCTGACCATCGAGACCGGCCGCCACTACGTGTTCAAGGCCGCCGTCGACTTCGATCTTGCCGTCGGCAGCGATGCGGTGCAGAAGGAGACGACCACGGTCTTCCAGATCGCCGAACGGGACGCACTGCGGTTCTACGGCCGGCGCGAGCTCGATCTGCCGTCGGCACAGGTCGCGGACGCGGTCGAGCGCTACCTCCACGACGACCTCTCGCTCGACCGCCGGACCGCCGCCGCCCTGATCCGGCGGTACCGCGCCGACCTGCGGGGCGCGTACGCTGCCCGGGCACCGATCCCGGCCCTCGCGCGACTGCACAACGCGCAAGTTCTGGTAGAGAAGCTGCAGCCGGACCTGCCCGGTGGCCAATCCGCGGAAGCACGGCTGGAGACTGCCCTCCTCCAGGCTGAGGCACGGCAGCAGATCGAGCTCCCGGCCCACTACAAGGAGCACCTGGGCTCCAGCCTGGTCGAGAGCACCAGCGGGATCGACGTGCTGTCCGCGGTGCACGACGTACTCCGGACCGGCCTGGGCGTGGACACCCGGAACCAACCGGATCCGGTCCTGCTGGAGAGCCTGTTCGCGGACCTGGCCGGCAAGCGCTGGTGGGGCCGGCTGGAGGACATGCTCGGTTCGACCGGGTTCGTCCGGAGCTATCCGATCGGCCGGCCGGGTGACGTCACCGCCAAGCAGGTGTCGGTGCGGATCCGCGCCGAGCTCACCGACGAAGCCGACAACCTGGGCGCGGTCGACGACGTCGTCACCATCATTCAGCGCTACCTGTACGAAGAGCGCGGCCACACCTGGAACCACGGGCGCTCCAGCGGCCTTGGCTTGGACGGGTCGTTCGGCGCGGGATCGCCGGCGGACGCGAACCTGGACACAGCGTTCGACCCCGGACGATCAGGAGCGATCAGCACCGACCAGTCCCAGGGCCTGTCGACGACCGAGGCCGAGCAGCTGACCCGGCTGGAGCGGATGGCGACCTTCGACGGCGTCACCCGCGTCGAGCGCGGCCTCCGGCTGACCATCGAAGTCGCCCACGACTCCGCGGCGCCGACCCGCGGCGCCATCGCCCGCGGGCTCGCTCCGGCGGGCAACGTGATCAAGGCGCCCCCACGACACCTCGAAGGCCGTTTGGTGCAACTGGTCCCGAGCAAGTTGGCGCCTTCTTCGACGGGTACGGCGGCTCGACCGTCAGCCGCCGTACCGGGTCCCGTCGAGCTGCCGGCGACGTACGTGGTCGAAGGAATCGGGAGCAAGCGGGTGCAGTCGCGGGATCTGCTGGCCGTCGTCACCGAATGGCTCGCACGGAAGGACCTGCTCGGTCCGGTCGGTGTGCGGATGCACCAGGCCGCGCTGGAGAACAAGCTCTCGGCGTCCGCGCGGCACGCGACCTTCAGCCGGATGGCCTCGGACGAGGGTTTCGGACTCGATCCGCTCCATGTGCCCGGGTACAAGCAGGAGACCGTCCACGTCGGCGTACGCGCCCGGGTGTCCGACGTCGAGCTGGTCGCCGGGCCGTTCAAGGGCGAGCTGGGTGACGTCAGTCGCGCTCAGCAGACGGTGTCGACGAGCAGCACGTCGGGACGTCCGCTCCCGGTCGCCGGCGAGGAGGCGCTGTCGGCAACGAGCGAGGTCAAGGCCACCTTGGGCGCTGGTGACCAACTGACCGACACGACGACGGACGTCTGGGGCTCGCGGCGCGAACGCAGCCGATTCGAGACGGGCAACCTGGTGACCGTGCGGGTCCGGGTGGACTACGACCTGCACTTCACCCGCACCCGGATCCGCCGCGACGGATCGGAGCAGGTCGTCGAGCAACACCCGGTGCCCGGTGCGACCAGCACCGAGGCGTACCTGACGCTGCACGAGCACGACTACCAGGCAATGATCGGCAATGGACCTCCGACAGTTCGATCGCCCGAGATCGACGGAACGCGCTACGTCGTCAATCGGGAAGCCGTCGAGGAGGGAGCACTCACCCCGGACATGGGCCTGCTTTCGGCGGTTCTGACCAAGGAGTCCGACTACGGCGGGCTGATCACCGGAGACCCTGACCCGAGGAGCGGCCGGGCCGTGGTGGTGTGGCAGGGCAACGTCCGGCAGTACTTCAGCGTCCGGATCGCGGAGGTCGACAGTGGAATGGCCTTCACCGAGCTGCACGAGGGCACCGAGAGCGACCCGCACGTCGTGACGTTCGCGCCGGGAGTGCCGGTAGACCAGCTGCCCAGGGTGTGGGTGCACGAGATCAGTCACTCGCTGCAGGAGCTGGCGTCCGCCGGCGAGGGACCGCTCCAGCGGCTCACCGGCGCGCTGACCACCGATGGTGAGAACGCCTGTGTCGATGCCCAGTACAACGAGTTCCGCTACCTCGTACGGCAGTGGTACGAGGCCGAAAGCGCACGCAAGAAGGTTCCGGTGAACGAGATCCGCCGCGACGCCGAGGGACTGGCGCGCGCGATCGAGGCCCGCGGCTACCGGCCACCCGCGATCCCCTGGCTCACGGAGCTCGAGGAGGACCAGCTTCATGTCGAGCGCCACCTCCAGGTGATCCCGCCGATCCCGCCCAGCCGGCCGCCCGGCACCCCGCCGCGGATCATCCTGCTCGACGGGCCACCTGGTGCAGACCTGCGGACCACGCAGGCGCGGCTGCTCGCCGCGCTCGAGTTCGACGGCTGGGCGTCGTTCGACGGCGAGGACAACAAGACCGTGCATCCGCGGTACACGGAGATCATGCGCGACTGGGGCACTGTCGGGCAGGAGCTGATCAGCACAGCCATCCCACGGGAGCTTGCCTTCTTCACCCTGGAGCATCTCCTGGAGGCAGATCCGCCGTACGACGTCGTCGTCCGCCATCCGGTCGGGCGGCTGGACAACACGGCGATCCAGATCGCGACCCTGCAACCGCACGGGTGTCGAGTCAGCATCGCCTATGTCGCGACCAACGAGTCCCAGAGCCTGCTCGGAATGGCCGCCACCTATCAGCGGGCGCGGGATGCCGACGCCGTCGGTGGCACCTGGTACGGGCGTGAGTGGCACGACCTGGTGTACGGCGAACTACCGGATACGGTGCACGCCCTGGAGGCCTACGGGATGGTCGACGACATCTACATCCTGACCCCGGACGGTGATGTCCTCTACGAGAATCACCAGGACGCGGACGGCAACTGGGAGCGCGAGTTCGGCGCCCGGGAGGCGTTCGTGGCCGAGCGGGACCGGCCGCCGACGCCGCTGGAACGCGAACAGTTCCAGCGGACGGCCGACGAGCTCCTGGACGGACGCGCCGGCCTGCCACCACTGGACGACGTGGTGGAGCAGGCTGTGCTGGACGCGATCGGCCGCGAGCTGGCCCGTCCGGAGCCGCGGCCGGACCGGCGTGAGTTCGGCGCGGACGACAAGATCGAGAACCGGCTGAGAGGAACCGAATGATGTTGCCGATAGCAAGAACCAGGGACGAGGCGCGGTTGTTCCTGGATCTCACGCCCTGCGAGTGCGGGTCGGCGGAGGCGGACTGGAAGCACGCGACCGGCCTGGTCGACGGAGAGCTGGTCAGTGCGTACGACGCCACGTGTGCGGACTGTGGGGCTGCGCGCGAGTACTTCTTCGGCTTGCCGGCCCGGGAGACCGGGGGCAGTTACCCCAACTTCGGTGGAGCGGAGCCGTCGCAGTTGCTGGACGCCGGGCGTTGGCTCGCGCTGGCCGATCAGTTGGCGAGCATGTTGCCGCCGGATGATCCGGAGACCGGTGCGGAGGCGTTGACGCTGGCGGCCGCGGCGGTTGGTGAGGTGGTGAAGTTCATTCCGGCCGGCTCGGACGTCGTACCTGTGGACGCCTTCTGGACGGTCGAAGGGCGGCAGGTGTACGACGCCGAGCCGGGGCGGTTTCAGCGGGGGCGGTTGGAGGTGGTGCTGGCGACGTACCTAGGCGCCAAGGAAGCGTTCGCGGGTGAGGAAGGCTAGCTGGGCGGTCTTGGTGGTGCCGTCGGGGTGGGTGATCTTGACTTCGGGGCCGGTGGTGAAGCCGGTCCGGAGGAAACGGTCGATGGCGCGGTCGTTGCGGACGTCCGGGTCCACGACCACGCGGGGGTGGCCGAGGTGGGCGAACAAGAACAGGCCGAGGACCTTCAGCAGGTTGCCGGTGAAGTTCGGGCGCGGGTCGCCGGGCGCGATCAGGAAGTGCAGCCCGATGTCGCCGGCCTGGACGTCGTACGACGCCCCGACCGGATCGGCCTGTGGGTCGTAGGTCTGCAACAGGGCGATCGGCGCGCCGTCGAGGTGCACGATGTACACGTGGTGCGTCGGGACCGAGTCGAGGAAGCGGTAGATCCCCTCGATCTCGTCCCGGGACAGGTGCCCCATGCCCCAGTAGGTCGCCCGCTCGGCCGTCACCCAGCTATGAATCAGGTCCAGGTCGCGGGCCGGATCGGCCTCGACGATCCGCACCGAGCCGAAGCCCTCGACGTCCTGCGCGAAACCCTTCTCGATCCGGGCGAGCTCACCCTGAACCGGTGCCAGCTCGCCGCGAAGCCAGTGCGGCAGCTGGTCGTGGTGGTGCGGATCCCCGAGTACGCCGGACGCGCCCATCGGCACGATCCACGCGCTGGCCGAGCGATCCGCGAGATCCCACGCGTAGCGCGCCGCCGAACCGCGGATGCACACGTCGGTCAGGCCGGGCAGGCTCGATGTCGACATCACGCAGTGGTGGTCGCCGGACACGCCGAGATCGAACGGCTTCTCGCCCGGCGCGAACACCGGACCTCGCAACATGTGCAGCGGCGCGACCTGGTGGGTCTCACCCCACGGCGGCCGGGGCTTGCGTGCGGCCACCTCCTCGAGCGCCTCCCGCGCCAGCCAGCTCACGTTGACGGCCGGCAGCTCAGCGTCGAGGAGGTTCTCCAGCGCATAGGAGACGTGCGTGAGCGGATCCATCCACGGCGCGAAGACCTCCGGGCCGTCCGCTCCTTCAAGCATCGTGAAGTGATCCGCCAACCGGGAAACGAGGGCCTTGCGGACCGCAGCGTACGACGACGCCGTTGTGCTCGCCGCATCCATCCGACGGTCCCACGCGAGCAACTCGGTGCGCAGGGCAACGGCTTCCTCGGAGAGATCGTCCAGCCCGGCCAGGATGTCCAGCAGGCCGGCCGCGGAGCCGAGGTAGGTGTCGGTGTGCACCGACGGCATCTCCTCCACCGACCACCCGGAGCGTGCGGACAGCAGGTCCGCGATCCGCCGGGACCGATGCGGCGCGGCGAACTCCACACCAAGGGGAGCGGCCAGCTCACGCGCGTTCGCCATCACGACCGGACCGTCGACGGTTGCCCGAGGCATCGGGGCGTACCAGCCCTGCCACTGGCTCTCAGCCTCCCACGCGGGGACCACGCGCAGCCGGTTCGCGTGATCGCGGGTGGGTACCAGACCGGCGGTCCGATGCAACAGGCCACCGGTCTGATCAGCGGCCAGCACCACGTTGACCGGCTCGACCCAGTCCTCCAGCGCTGCATCCAGCTCACCCACGCTCGTTGCCCGCAGCAACTTCGGCAGCACCTCGAAGCCGAGGCGCCCGGTCACCCGCGGCGGGTACCGCAGGCTGATGGTCTGCGTGGGGGTGTCGATGATCACCGGCCCGCGCTCGGTCTCGATCACCTCGATCTCGATCGGATCCGCGCCGGCCACCTCGACCACCTCGGTGTGCACCGAGGCCGGCTTCCACCCGTCCGGGCCGAGCGCCTCGACCGTCGACCCGGTCCGCCGGAGCTGCTCGGCGTACAGGTCCTGGTAGTCCGACATCGCGTTGGTGATCGCCCAGGCGACCTGGCCGGTGTGACCGAAGTGGGCGATCCCCGGGACCCCGGGGACGGCGAGGCCGAGGACGTCGTACTCCGGGCAGGTCAACCGGACCTGCTGGTAGATGCCCGGGCTCTCGATGAACCGGTGCGGGTCACCCGCGATGATCGCCTGCCCCGAGGCCGTCAGCGAACCGGGGATCAGCCAGCCGTTGCTGCCCGCGGTCCGCGGCCCCTCGGAGGAGAAGAGCTCGATGTTGTCGTCGCCGAGCTGCTGGGCGACGTGCGTCCGCCACAGCTTGGTCGGGAAGCCGGCGAACAGGATGTGGACGGCGAGCCAGATCCCGAGCGGCGCCCACGGCTCCCACGCCTGGAGAGTCAGGCCGGTCTGCGCGAACTCGGGCGCGCGCTTGGCCCCGACCGGCAGCGCGTGGTTGACGCCCTCGGTGTACGCCGTGATCCACTCGCGGGTCTCGTCGTCGAGCGCCTCGAAGCAGCGCTGCGCGGTGTCCGCGAGCCGAGCCTGCCGCGCGAACACGTCCCACGGCGCGTGCTCCGGGCCGAGGAACGCCGCGCTCGTCCCGAGGAAACGGCGGCGTTCGAGCTCCAGCTGCCAGGCTCGATCCTCCGCTGCGTTGAGGCCCTGCAGGTAGCCGAGCGCCAACGGGTCTCCCGCTTGCAGATGCGGTACGCCGTACGCGTCCCGGTAGACCCTCGCGTTCACTACAGTCCTCGCTTCAGTTAGGTTAGGCTGCGCTAACTTACAAGTCAGCTACATCTGGCCGCAACGGCCATTCTCGCGTGGAGGAAACAGTGAGGCATGGCTGGGAAGGCGTCGTACTCAAGCTGTTCCGCGGGAAGGACTTCACCTTCACGGTGACCGGCGCCGAACAGGTCACGGAACGCTACCGCCGGGTGCACTTCACCGACGGCGGGCTGCTCGAGGCGATCGGCGTACACCCGACCATGTGGGTGCGGCTGTGGTTCGACAACGCCGGCAAGCCGCACCAGCGCGCGTACACCCTGGTCGACCCGGACCCCGGCAAGGGCACGTTCAGCCTGGAGTTCGCGCTGCACGACGGGTGCGCGAGCGACTGGTCCCGCGAGGCCGAGCCGGGGGACACCATCGAGGCGACCGTGCAGGGGACGGGCTTCGAGGTGCCGGACCCGCTGCCGGAGCGGATGCTGGTGATCGGCGACCCGGCGTCGCTGCCGGCCATCAACTCGCTGCTCGCGGTCGCGCCGAAGCTGCCGGCGACGATCTGGTTCGAGACCACGGACGACGCCGACCACGAGTTGCCGTTCCGGATCGAGGACCATCACGACCTGCGCACGGTGCCGCGGCCGGAGCTGGTCGAGGGCGTGAAGGCGGAGCTCGCCAAGTTCGTCGGCGACAACCCGGCCGACGCGTTCGTCTGGATCGCGTGCGACACCGTGACCACCCGGACCCTGTCGTCGTACGTCCTGAAGGATCTCGCGGTGCCGAAGCACCGGGTGAAGGCGCTCGGGTACTGGCGGGCCGCCTGAGCAGTAGCCTGACGCGCGTGATCAGACCTCTCGACCTCAGCGACCGAGCGCTCGCCGAACGCGTGCTGGCGATCCAGCGCGCCGCGTACGCCGTCGAGGCCGAGCTGATCGGTTTCGACGGCATCCCGCCGCTCCAGGAGGACCTCGACGGCCTGATGGCGTCCACCGAGCACTGGCTCGGCCGGTACGACGGCGACGTCCTGGTCGGCGCGGTCGCCTACGAGTTCCCGGACCAGGACACGGTCGACATCTCCCGCCTGATCGTCGACCCGGCGCACGCCCGCCGCGGGCACGGGCGTGCGCTGCTGGATCACCTCGACCAGCTCGAGCCGCGACCGGTCAGCATCGTCTCGACCGGTACGGCGAACACCCCGGCGATCAACCTCTACAAGTCCCGCGGCTACCACGAGACCGCGCGGATCGAGATCGCGCCGGGGGTCACCGTGACGCAGTTCAGCCGGCGAGGCTGACGGCGGTCCAGCTCACCGCCGGGAGGGTGACGGTGAGCTTGCCGTCGTCCAGCTTGACGTCGGCCGGCTGCGGGACGACGCGGTCCGGGTGGTCGGCGGAGTTCGTCGCGAGCAGGTCGTCGTCGTGGATGATGACGGCCTCGGCGACCGTGCCGACGCCGGCACGGCTGACGTCGACGGTTACCTCGATCGGGCCCTCGGTGGACCGGTTGACCAGGAACACGGCCAGCTTGCCCTCGTCGTACGTCGCCACCGCGTCGACCGCCGTGATGTCGCCGTACTTGGCCGTGCTGATCGTCGGCGAGTCGGTCTCCAGCCGCAGCACCTGGCCGGCTGCGAGCCGGGAGGTGATCGCGAACGGGTGGAACGTCGGCTGCCGCCAGGCCGGGCCGCCGCGCTCGGTCATGATCGGCGCGATCACGTTCGCCAGCTGGGCCAGGCAGGCGACGCCGACCCGGTCGCTGTGCCGGAGCAGCGAGATCAGCAGGTTGCCGACCACGACGGCGTCGGTGACGTTGTACTCGTCCTCGATCCGCCGCGGCGCCACCTCCCACTGGTCGCCGGGGCCGTCGGTGCGGCGCGAGCGCTCGCCGTACCAGACGTTCCACTCGTCGAAGGAGATGTCGATCTTCTTCTTGCTCTTCTTCTCCGCGCCGACGGCGTCCGCGGTCGCGGTGACCGCGTCGATGAAGCGGTCCATGTTGACCGCCGAGCCGAGGAACGAGGCGGTGTCACCGTCGTCGTTGCCGTAGTACGCGTGGCAGGAGATGTACTCGACGAAGTCGTAGGTCTCCCGCAGGACCGTCTGCTCCCAGCTCCCGAAGGTCGGCATCGCCGACGAGGACGAGCCGCACGCGACCAGCTGCAGGTCGGGCTCGATCATCCGCATCGCCCGCGCGGTCTCGGCCGCGACCCGGCCGTACTCCTCGGCCGTCTTGTGCCCGATCTGCCAGGGCCCGTCCATCTCGTTGCCCAGGCACCACAACTTGATCCCGTACGGCGACGCGCCGTGCTGCTCGCGGAGGTCGGACAGCGCCGTGCCGCCCGGGTGGTTCGCGTACTCCTGCAGGTCGAGCGCCTCCTGCACCCCGCGGGTGCCGAGGTTGATCGCCATCATCGGCTCGACGCCGGCCTTGGCGCACCAGCGGATGAACTCGTCCAGGCCGAACTCGTTCGTCTCGACGCTGTGCCAGGCCAGGTCGAGGCGGCGCGGGCGGCCCTCCCGCGGGCCGACGCCGTCCTCCCAGCGGTAGCCGGAGACGAAGTTGCCGCCGGGGTAGCGGACCACCGACACCCCGAGCTCCCGGGTCAGCTCGAGGACGTCCTTGCGGAACCCGTCCTCGTCGGCGGTGGCGTGACCCGGCTCGTAGATACCGGTGTAGACACAACGACCCATATGCTCGACGAACGCGCCGAAGGTACGGCGGTTCACCGGCGCGATCGTGAACGCTGGGTCGAGGGTGATGTTGGCAGCGGGCACCAGGTTGCTCCTGTCGTGATGGATGGTGATCTATCCCTTGATGCCCGCGTCGCCGACCCCGCGGACCACGTGGCGCTGGAACAGGGCGAAGACGATGAGCAGCGGGAGTCCGCCCAGCACGGCCGAGGCCATGATCTGGGCGTAGCGCAGGCCGTACGAGCCCTGCACGTTGGCGAGACCGACCGGGATCGTCATCATCGACGGGTCGGTGGTCACGATGAACGGCCAGAGGAAGTTGTTCCAGGCGCCGATGAAGGTGAAGATGCCGACGGCCACGAGAATCGGCCGCGACATCGGCACCATCACGCTCCAGACGATCCGCCACCGGGTCGCGCCGTCCACCCGGGCGGCGTCCTCGTAATCGCGGGAGATGCCGTCGAAGAACTTCTTCAGCACGAACACCATCACCGGCGCGACCACCTGCGGCAGCACGATGCCCCAGTAGGTGTCGACCAGGCCGAGGCCGGTCATCTCCTGGAACAGCGGCACGATCAGCACCTGCGGCGGGACCAGGATGCCCGCGATGATCAGGCCGAACAGCACCCGCCGGCCGGGGAAGCTGGTCCGCGAGAACCCGTACGCCGCCAGCACCGAGACCAGCAGGGTCAGCGCCGTCACCAGGACGGCCACGATGCTGCTGTTCATGAACCAGCGCAGCAGGTCGCCCTGGTCGACGACGCTCCGGTACGCGTCCATGGTCGGATCCTGCGGCAGCCAGGTGATCGGTGACCTGGTGGTCTCCGGCTCCGGCTTGAGCGACGTGTCCAGCGCCCACAGCAACGGCACCAGCCAGACCACGGCGAGCAGCACCGCGCCGACGATGGTCGCCACCTTCGGGAAGGTCCAGGTGGTCCTCATGCGCCGGCCTCCTTCCGGCCGGAGAACAGCTTGAACTGCGCGATCGCGACGACCACGATGATCGCGAAGAACATGTAGGAGATCGCCGACGCGTAGCCGATCCGGTAGTTGGTGAAGCCGTTCTGGTAGATGTACTGGATGATCGGCCGGGTCGCGTAGTTCGGCCCGCCGTTCGTCATCAGGTAGATCTGGTCGAAGATCTTCAGCGACGCCACCAGCTGCAGTACGACGATCAGCCCGGTGGTCCGGCTCAGCAGCGGCAGCGTGATCCGGAACAACTGCTGCCGACCGTTCGCGCCGTCGATCGCGGCCGCCTCGTACACCTGGGCCGGAATCCCTTGCAGGGCGGCCAGGTAGAGCAGGAAGTTGAAGCCGACCGTCCACCAGACGGTCGTGATCACCACGGCCAGCATGGCCCGGTTCTCGGTGTTCAGCCAGTCGATCTCGGCGAACCCGCCGGCCGTCAGCAGACCGTTCACCAGGCCGAACCCGGGCTGGTAGATCCAGACCCAGATCAGGGTCACGACGGTCGCGGGCAGCACGAACGGAGCGAAGTACGAGAATCGCAGCAGCCAGCCGAGCAGGCCGCGGCGGTTGGCGAGCAGGGCCATGACGAGCGCGATGACCACCAACGGCGGAGTACTCATCGCGGTGAAGACGAGGGTGTTCTTCAGCGACGACCAGACAGCCGGGTCGCCGAACATCTCCCGCCAGTTCTGCAGGCCCAGGAACTCCTGCTGGACACCGGCCAGGCTGGTGTTGAAGAAGCTGTTCCACAGTCCGGAGATCGTCGGCCAGATCAGGAAGGCCGCGAACAGCAGCAGGAACGGCGCGACGAAGAACAGTCCCGCCCAGCGTTCCTTCCACGGCTGCCCGGTCTCCGGTTTCGCCGTCGTGGACGGCGTACCAGGGGTGGTGACTCGAGGTGGTGTCTGCACAGCCATCGTGGTGACCTCCTGTCAGACCGGGGACGGGGTGTCGAGCAGCGTCTGAGTCGCTGCCTTGAACTGTGCGAGCGCAGCCTTCGGCGTCGCCTGGCCGGAGAACACCCCGCTGAACGCGGCGCCGGCTTCGTTCTGCAACTGCGCGCCTGAGCCGCTGAACCACGCGTCCGGGTCGAACAGCACGTCCGGCGCAACACTGCGGTACTCCGCCTGCGGGTCGAGGCTCAGGTACTTCTCGCTCTTCACCACCGGCTGGTACGCCGGGATGTGCCCGCCCGCGGCCCAGTCCGCGCTGTGCTTGAGCATCCAGGCGATGTACTCGACCGTCGCCTTGGTGTCGTCCGCGCTCCGGTTCGACTGGTGCGGCAGCACGAACGTGTGCGCGTCACCGGCATACTTCGGCACGTCGTACACGACCGGGAACGGCGCCATGCTGAACGGCATCTTCGCGGTCTGGTACGTCGTCACCTCCCACTCCCCGTTGAAACTCAGGCCGACGTCGCCGCTGGTGAACTGGGCCACCAGGGCCGGGTAGTTCGCCGAGCGCGGGACGAGACCGTCGGCGGCGAGTTTCGCCATCAGCTCCAGGGCTTCGAGCGCCTTCGCGTCGTCGATGATCAGCTCGGTGCCGTCCTCGGTGAAGAACTCGCCCTCGAGCTGGCCGTAGAGCGTCCACCACATCCGCCACGGGTTCGTGGTCTCGATCGAGGCGCCGTACTTGCCGGTGGTCTCCTTGGCCGCCCGGATCATGTCCACGAACGCGTCCACGCCCTTGACCGGCTTGATCTTGCCGTCCGGTCCGAGCAGTCCGGCCTTCTGGCAGATGTCGGTGTTGTAGTAGAGGACGAACGGGTGCTGGTCCAGCGGTACGGCGTACAGCTGCCCGTCCACGACGCAGCGGTTCCAGGTCGCGGGCAGGAAGTCCTCCTCGTGGATCCCGGCGTCGTTCAGCAGCTCGACCGGGATCGGGTCGAGCATCGTGCTCGGGCTGAACCCCTTCAACCGGGACAGGTGCAGGGTGGCGATCTCGGGCGCCCGGCCGCCGGCCGCGGACATCGCGAGCTTGGTGTAGAACGGCGGGCCCCAGGCCAGGGTGTGCGCCTCGAACCGGACGTCCGGGTGCTCGGCGACGTACTGCTGGTGGATCTGCAGCAGGCGGGCGCCGTCGCCGCCGCCGAACAGGTTCCACTCGCGGACCTTCGGTCTGGCGCCGAGCGTGCCGCAGCCGCTGAGCGCGAGCGCGCCGGCCAGTCCGCCAAGGACTGCCCGGCGCGAGAGGGGTGGGGTGTCAAGCATCTTCGTGTCCTCCTGGCGGTGGTGGAGCACGGCTTTTACATCGGTGTAGTACATCGGTGTAGAGATGATGCCGGGTGGTCCGCGGACGGTCAACCCTTCGGGGACGGTGGCTTTGCGTGACCGGTCAAGCCGGCCGTGGACTCGCGCACGTGCAGCTCGTACGGCGCCACGATCTCCTGGTGCTCGGAGTCGTCGCCGGCCATCCGGCGCACCAGCAGCTCGACCGCCTTCCGGGCGATCTCGGTCCGGCCCGGATCGACGGTGGTCAGCGTCGGGCTGGTGAACTTCGCCTCGTCGATGTTGTCGAAGCCGGCGACCGCCACGTCGTCCGGGATCCGGACACCGTGCGCGGCCAGCGCCCGGATCGCGCCGAGGGCCAGCGTGTCGTTCAGCGCGAACACGGCGTCGAACTTGCCCTGGCCGGCCAGCAGCTCCTCCATCGCGTCGGCTCCGCTCGAGCGGCGCCACTTCCCGCCCGACACGGCCAGATCCTCCGGCACGGGGACGCCGTACTCCGCCAGGGTCTCGGCGTAGGTGCCGTACCGGATGGCGGCGGTGCCGACCTGCTCGCCGGGGCGGATGCCGATCACGGCGATCCGGCGCCGGCCCTGGTCGAGGAGGTGCCGGACGACGGCTCTGGTGCCCTCGACGTTGTCGATCATCACGTGGTCGGCCGGGCCGTGGAAGATCCGCTCGCCGAGCAGCACCATCGGTGTCGAGGTCCGCAGCGCGTCGACGTCCTCCGGGCCCAGGCCGAGCGGGCTGTAGAGCAGGCCGTCGACCAGGTGGCCGCGCGGGCGGGCGAGCGCGGTCAGCTCGCGCTCGCGGCTGGCGCCGGTGGTCTCGATCATCACGGTCAGGCCGTGCTCGCCGGCGGCCGCGATCGCGGCGTCGGCCAGCTCGGCGAAGTACGGGTTGCTCAGCTCCGGGACGGCCAGGCCGATGATGCCGGTCCGGCCGGACTTGAGGTTCCGGGCCGAGATGTTCATCTGGTAGCCGAGGGCATCGATCGAGGCGAGCACCTTGGTCCGGGTCTCCTCGCGGATGTACGGGTACCCGTTCATCACGTTCGAGACCGTCTTCGGCGAGACCCCGGCATGCCGCGCCACGTCCCGCATCGTCACCGCCACGGCATCACCCCCTCGTCACCCGGTCCTGGTTCCCACACACCGTAATGCACGCGGCCGACACGCTCAGGCTGGCGCGAACATATGAGCAAGTCATATGACTGAATCATGTCTGAGTCGAACGTCTGGGCCGCCTGGACCCTGCGCAGTCACGATGCGTTGTCGGCAGCAGTCGCGGCGGCCGCGCCTCCGGGGGTCGCTCTGCGTGACCTCGCGGCACTGACCTTGATCGCCAGCCACGACGGCTGCTCGGCCGACTGGTTGTGGAGCCGGATCGGCCTCACCCAGTCCGGCACCGTCCGCCTGATCGACCGCCTGGAGCGACTCGGGTACGTCGATCGCGCCCGAAGCGGCCGGGTTCTGGAGCTCAGCCTGACCGCGGCCGGCGCCGACCTGCTGGCGAGCTGGAACTCCGCCCGGGATCAGGCTCGGCATGAAGTGCTCGACGGGTTGACGCCGGCCGAGCGGCGCCGGTTCAACGACCTCCTCGCCACCGCGCTCCGGCGAACCGCTCGCGCACGCACCGAAGCCGACTCCACCTGCCGCCTCTGCAACTGGCCGATCTGCACCGAATGCCCAGTCGACGAATCGGTTGGCGCGTCGCCATGACCCGACGCCCGCTCATCAGCCTCGCGAGTGCGTGGACGCTCGCTTCGACGGCTGACAGCTTCCTGTTGTTCGTGCTGCTCTGGATCGCTGAGCCCCAGGGGTGGTCCGGTGCGCAGACTGCGCTGCTGATCGTCGCGATCCGGCTGCCTACGGTCGTCGGCGGTGTGCTGGGCGGTCGTGCCGTGGATCGGTTCGGGCCGGTGCAGATGCTGTTGCTCGACGTCGTCGTACGGGCTGTGCTGATGGGCGCACTCGTGGTTGTTGGTTGGCGGCAGCAGTTCGCGCTCTGGGTCGTGCTGGGGTTGTGTGCGGTGGCTGGTGCGACCACTCCGCTCAGCTATGCGGCGGCGCGGACGTTGGTGCCGCGGCTGGTTGACGACGACCTGTTGCCACGGGCGAATGCCCTGCTGGGGTTGGGGGATCAGTTGCCGATGCTGCTGGGGGCGGCGTTGGCGGGCCCCGCGCTCGCACTGCTGGGTCCGGGGCGGGCGTTCCTCGTGCCGCTGGTGATGTTGATCGGCGTTGCCGCGATCGCCGTACGGCTGCCTCGTCGTACTGGGGTGCCTCGCCGGGCTGAGGCGCGGGCCGGTTGGGTGTCGGGGCGGGTGATCGGGCTGATCGGGTTGTCGGTGGCGTACTACTTCACCTACGGGCCCTTCGACTCCGTGCTGCCCCACTTCACGCGGGAGCAGTTGGGCAGCGGGGTTGGTGGTTACACGCTGCTGTGGGTCCTGTTCGGTGCAGCCGCGCTGGCGACGTTGCCGTTCGCCCCTTGGCTGGCCGACCGGCGGCCCGGGGTGGTGAATGCGGGCGGCGCGCTCGTGTGGGGGCTCGTCACGCTCCCGATCGTCCTCACCGACAGCCTGCCTGCCGCGGCGGCGATCTTCCTGGTGTCGGGTGCGGTGTGGGGGCCGTACTCCGCGATCGAGGCGACGGCGTTGCAGCGCTGGGCCGATCCGGCGAGTCACGGCGCGATGTTCGGCACGCAGCGTGCGCTGCTGTCGATCGCCTTCCCGCTGGGTGCCGCGGTGGGCGCGGTGGCGGTCGACCACGTGTCGCCGGCGGCGATCCTCGCGGTGTCCGCACTGAGTTGCGCCACCGCGGGAGCGGTGGCGATGGTGCCGCTGCGGCGCGGTTAGGCGCCGTACGGCGGGCGGTACAGCGGAGTGAGCTTGATGCCGGCCTGGAGGGCCTTGCTCAGGATGGCCGACTCCGGGCGGCCGAGGCGGAGGCTGATCACCGAGGGTGGAAGGTTGTCGGCGGCCAGTTCCTTCAACTTACGCAGTTCCTTTGTCGTCCAAGGTTCCGCAGCGTTGCGGATGGACTGTGGCAGTCCCATCGTCCTCACATCTCTTCAGCGGTTCTGCCACCCCTGTGCCCGATCTCCATCGTTTGAAAATCAGCGGTCCGCCGGGGGCCGTCGGCGCCAAGTCGCATCGGTGAGGGATGGCGGCCGCCAGGCGCCGTCCGGCTGGTAGAGGTCGGTGCCCGGTGGCACGATCTCGTCGATGCGGTCCAGGGTGGCGTCGTCCAGCGTCAGGTCGGCGCTCTTCAGCAGACCGTCCAGGTGCTCCATCGTGCGCGGGCCGCTGATCACCGACGTCACCGCGGGATGCGTGGTGACGAACGCCAGCGCCAGCTCGGGCAGCGTACAACCGATGCCCTCGGCAACCTCGATCAGCTGCTCGACCGCGTCGAACTTCGCCGCGTTCCCGGGGATCGACGGATCGAACCGGAACGGCGTCAGCGCCGCACGCCCGGTGCTCAGGTCGACCGGCTGGTCCTTGCGCACCTTGCCGGACAGGAACCCGGACGCCAGCGGGCTCCAAGTCAGCACGCCCATCCCCAGCCGCTTGGCGGTCGGCAGCAGCGACCGCTCGATGCCACGCGCGATCAGCGAGTACGGCGGTTGCTCGGTCCGGAACTTCCCGTACCCACGCCGTTCCGCCACATGGTAGGCGTTCACGATGTCCTCGGCCGGGAACGTCGAGCACCCGAACGCGCGGATCTTCCCCTGGCTGACCAGGTCGGTCAGCACCCAGAGCGTCTCCTCGATGTCCGTGCTGTAGTCCGGGCGGTGGATCTGGTACAGGTCGATCCAGTCGGTGTCGAGCCGGCGCAGGCTGTTCTCCACCCCCTGGACGATCCACCGCCTCGAGTTCCCACTCCGGTTCCGTGACCCGTCCTCGAGCGGGAAGTGCACCTTCGTCGCCAGCACGACGTCGTCCCGGCGGCCCTTGAGCGCCTTGCCGACGATCTGCTCGGACTCGCCGCGGGAGTACATGTCGGCAGTGTCGACGAAGTTGATGCCCTGGTCGAGGGCGGCGTGGATGATGCGGACACAGTCCGCGTGGTCGGGGTTGCCGACCGCGCCGAACATCATCGTCCCGAGGCAGTGCGCACTGACCTCGATCCCGGTCCCACCCAGCGTGCGATAACGCATCTACTCTGCTCCTAGCTCCCGGATCTGGTGTCTCGAACGCTAGAAGCTAGAGCGCTGTCTAGGTCAAGCCGCCCGTACTGTGGGGACGTGGACTTCGCAGAGTTGTGGGACCCGGAGCCCGGTTGGCTGAACACGGCGTCGTACGGCTTGCCGCCGCGGGTCGCGTGGGAGGCGTTGCAGGCTGCGCTGGCCGACTGGCGGGTCGGCGCGACGAGCTGGGAGCCGTGGGACGAGTCGACGACCCGGTCCCGGGAGTCGTTCGCCCGGCTGGTCGGAGCCGACCCGGCCGACGTGTTCGTGGGCAGCACGGTCTCCGCTGCGATGGCGCCGATCGCGGCCGCGTTGCCGGACGGCGCCAAGGTGCTGACCGACGACGTGGAGTTCACGTCGAACGTCTTCCCGTGGAAGGTGCACGAGGACCGCGGCGTCGAGTTGATCGCCGTACCGGGTGATCAGCTGGTGGCGGCGATCCGGCCCGGGATCGACCTGGTCGCGGTGAGCGCGGTGCAGTCGTCGACCGGCGCCGTCCTCGACCTCGCCGCGGTTGTTGCTGCCAGCAAGGAAGCTGGCGCGCTGCTGGTGATCGACGCGAGCCAGGCGCTCGGCTGGCTGCCGCTGACCGTGGACGGCGTCGACGCGCTCGTCGCGCACACCTACAAGTGGCTGATGTCGCCTCGTGGGGCCACGCTCGGTTACCTCTCGCCGCGGCTCCAGGAGCGGTGCCGCCCGTCGGCCGCCGGATGGTACGCCGGCCGGACGGTGCACGGCTCGTACTACGGAGCCGAGATGGATCTCGCTCCGGGCGCACGGAGGTTCGACCAGTCGCCGGCGTGGTTCAGTTTCGTCGGTGCGGCGCCCGCACTCGAGCTGATCGAGCAGATCGGCGTCGAGACGATCCATCGCCACAACCTCGAGCTGGCCAACGAGTTCCGCGCCGGGCTCGGCCTGCCGCCGTCCGGCTCGGCCATCGTCAGTACCGACCTCGCCGGCGCCCAGGAGGCGTTCGAGGCGGCCGGGATCCGGGCGGCCGTCCGGGGCGGGAAGCTGCGGGCGTCGTTCCACATCTACACGACGACGGCCGACGTACATCAGGCCCTCACGGCGCTCAAACCGCTGCTGTAAAAACAGCTAGAGGGTGGTCTAGGTCCGGGTTAGGGTGCCGCGTATGAGCACGGGACTGAGCATCGGACAGGTTGCGGAACGGACCGGGCTGAGCGTGCACGCCCTCCGGTTCTACGAGCGCGAGGGCCTGCTCGCGGATCCGGTACGGCGGGAGTCGAACGGCCGGCGCGTCTACACCGAGGACGACGTCGAGTGGCTCGGCATGTGCATCAAGTTCCGCTCGTCCGGGATGCCGCTGGACACCATCCGCAAGTACACCGACCTGGTCCGCCAGGGACCGGGCAACGAGCAGGACCGGCTCGCCCTGCTGCGCAGCCACCAGGAACACGTCACCGCGCAGATCCAGGAGCTCACCGACTGCCTGAGCGTCATCACCCACAAGGTCGACGTCTACAGCCGCCACCTGGCCGCCGGCACCGCCGACTGCCTGTGGGTGGCGCCGTCCAGCAGCACCGACTCCGCCGCGTCCTAGTCCACCGTGATGCGGTCGGGGTGGGCGTAGACGTTCATCGTGCCGTTGCGGATGAAGCCGGCCAGGGTGAGGCCGGACTCGTGCGCGAGGTCGACGGCGAGCGACGACGGGGCCGAGACGGCGCCCAGGACGGGGATGCCGGCCATGACCGCCTTCTGGGCGAGCTCGAACGACGTACGGCCGGAGACGATCAGGATGCAGGCGCGGGCCGGGATGTGACCGGCGAGGACGGCCCAGCCGATCACCTTGTCGACGGCGTTGTGGCGGCCGACATCCTCGCGTACGACGAGGAGCTCGCCGGTGGCCGTGAACAGGCCGGCCGCGTGCAGACCGCCGGTGCGGTCGAACACCTGCTGCCGCTCGCGGAGTGCGTCGGGCAAGTCCTTCAGCACGTCGTACGGCACGCGCACCTGGTCGTCGGCCGGGGAGTGGCGGGTCTTCAGGCGTACCGCGTCCAGCGACGCCTTGCCGCAGACGCCGCAGGACGAGGTGGTGTAGAAGTTGCGCTCGACGCCGGTCACTGGTGGCGGGACGCCGGGCGCGAGGCGCACGTCGAGGACGTTGTAGGTGTTGCGGCCTGCGTCGTCGACCGAATCGCAGTACCGGGCGTCGCGGATGTCGTCGGAGCTGCCGATCACGCCCTCGGTGTGCAGGAAGCCGTGCGCCAACTCGACGTCGTGGCCGGGGGTTCGCATGGTGACCGCGAGGGGCTTGCCGTCGACGCGGAGCTCCAGTGGTTCCTCGACGGCGATCGAGTCCGGGCGACTGCGGTCGCCCGCCGGGCCAAGTCGCAGTACCGGACGACGTGCGATCAGACGGCCCATGGTCGCGCTCCTGGATCGAGTGGCAGCAATCGCGCGGCGATCGCCTCGGCCGGGCCGGGGTCGACCACGGCGAGCGCGTCAGCTGCGGCGACGCCGCGCAGCATCGCGGACCCACCATGCCCGAGCGGTACGGCGCCTTGTGCGGTGACGCGGACGGGGACGAGCCGGGTACTGCGGGGGTGGCATGGCAGCCCGCCTGGTACTGGGGCGACCAGCAACGTTGGGAGGGGGAGACCCCGCATGCGGAGGATCGCGGCGACGCCCAAGGTGAGGAAGGCGGTCAGGGCGGCGAACGGGTTGCCGGGTAGGCCGACGATCAGGCGGCCGTCGGCGAGGCGTGCGAGGGCCTGCGGGTGACCGGGGCGGCAGGCGACGCCGTCGATGATCAGCTCGGCGCCTAGCGCGGACAGTGCTGGTCGTAGGTGGTCTGCTGGTCCGGATGCCGATGAGCCGGACACGAGGATGAGCTCGGCGTCGGTGGACCGGAGGGTGTCGATGAGCGCCGTACGGTCGTCGGGTAGGTGGGTGACGGGGGAGGCTTGGGCGCCGGCCCGGGTGATCAGGCCGGGGAGCATTGGGCCGATGGCGTCGCGTACGCGGCCTGGTCCGGACGCGCCTCGGTGCACCAGCTCGTCGCCGGTGACGATGGCTGCGACACGTGGTTGTGGGATGACCGTCAGGCGGTTGAGGCCCACTGACGCGGCCACGCCGAGCACTGCCGGGTCCACAACTACGCCGGCGGGCAGCAACATCTCGCCCGCTTGGCACTCCTCGCCCGCCCGCCTGATGTGCTGGCCGGGCTCATCCGGCCCGTGCACCAACTCACCGACCCGAAGCGCGTCCTCATCCCGCACCACCGAGGTCGCACCGCTCGGAACCGCGGCCCCGGTCGTGATACTGCACGCCTCCCCGTCCCTCAGCCCCGTGGCCGCTGTGGAGCTGACTCCCACATGCCCCACAATCCGCCACGGCCCCACACCACACACCGCAAACCCATCCATAGCCGCCCGATCCACCGGCGGCACCGCACCAGGCGCCACCAACGGAGTAGCCAACACACAACCCTCAGCCTCACCCAACCCCCGAGACACCGCCGCCCCCGGCACCCCAGCCGAATGCGCCAACTCCCGCGCCACATCCCACGGCAACACAGCTACAGCATGCCGCCGCACCCGAAGGCCAAGGCCTTCAGGATGAGCCCGCTGGCTGCCGATCCCCACTTCCGAGGCGTTCCCCGGTTCCCGGGTGTTGTCAGGTTGTGTCACTTGGTTGCCAGTTGTTGGGCTGCCAGGGCTGCTACTGGGTCCAGGTCTTCGGCTCCTGCTGCTACGTGGGCGATCAACGCCTTTTTCATGCGGGGGTCCCAGGCGGCTTTCATGTGGTTGGCGATGGCCGTGGCGGCGTCTGCTGGAGGGCGGTGGGCGAACTGGACGGCGATCTCGTTCGCCAGCCGGACGTACGGCGGGAGGGTGCTGGTCATCTGGCGCCGACCGCCTCGCGCTCGGCGGTGGTGGTGGCCGGCTGGGTCAGCAGGTCGACCTGGACGGCGGTCACCTTGTACTCGGGGCAGTTCGTCGCCCAGTCCGAGTTGTCGGTGGTGACCACGTTCGCTCCGCTCACCGGGTGGTGGAACGTCGTGTAGCAGACCCCGACCGGCATCCGGTCGGACAGCTTCGCGTGCAGCGTCGTCCGGCCGACCCGGCTCGACAGCGCGACCGTGTCGCCGTCCTCGATGCCCCGGACCTCGGCGTCGTGCGGATGCAGTTCGAGGATGTCCTCGGGATGCCAGGCGACGTTCGCCGTCCGGCGGGTCTGGGCGCCGACGTTGTACTGCGACAGGATCCGCCCGGTGGTGAGGATCAGCGGGAACTTCCGGGTCGACCGCTCGCTGGTCGGCACGTACACGGTCTCCATGAACCTGCCCTTGCCCCGGGTGAACTCGTCCTCGTGCATGATCGGCGTCCCGTCCGGGTGCTCGAGGTTGCACGGCCACTGGATCGAGCCCATCGTGTCCAGCTTCTCGAACGACACCCCCATGAACGTCGGGGTGGTCAGCGCGATCTCGTCCATGATCTGGCTCGCTGAATCGTAGTGCATCGGGTAACCCATCTGCTGGGCGATCTCACAGACGATCTCCCACTCCTGCTTCCCGGTCTTCGGCGCCATGACCGGCCGCACCCGGTTGATCCGGCGCTCCGCGTTCGTGAACGTGCCGTCCTTCTCCAGGAACGACGTACCGGGCAGCAGCACGTGCGCGAACTTCGCCGTCTCGTTGACGAACAGGTCCTGTACGACGAGCAGGTCGAGCGCACCGAGGGCCGCGAACACGTGCTGCGTATTGGGGTCGGACTGCGCGATGTCCTCACCCTGCACGAACAGCGCCTTGAACGATCCGTCGATCGCGGCGTCGAACATGTTCGGGATCCGCAGACCGGGCTCGTTCAGTAGCGGCGTGCCCCACAGCTGCTCGTACACCTCGCGTACGCCGTCGTCGGACACGTGCCGGTATCCCGGCAGCTCGTGCGGGAACGAACCCATGTCGCAGGAACCCTGCACGTTGTTCTGGCCGCGCAGCGGGTTCACGCCGACGCCGCGCCGGCCGATGTTGCCGGTGGACATCGCGAGGTTCGCCATGCCCATCACCATGGTCGAGCCCTGGCTGTGCTCGGTGACGCCGAGACCGTAGTAGATCGCCGCGTTGCCGCCGGTCGCGTACAACCGGGCCGCCGCGCGGATCTCTTCGGCCGGTACGCCGGTGATGTCGGCGACCGCCTCCGGGCTGTGCTCGGGCTGGGCGATGAACGACTCCCAGGTCTCGAAGTCCTCACACCGATTGTCGACAAAAGAACGATCGACAAGGCCCTCGGTGACCACGACGTGCGCGAAGGCGTTGATGATCGCGACGTTGGTGCCGGGCGCCAGCTGCAGGTGGTGGGCGGCCTCGATGTGCGGCGAGCGGACCAGGTCGATCCGGCGCGGGTCGACGACGATCAGCTTGGCGCCCTGGCGGAGCCGCTTCTTCATCCGGGACGCGAACACCGGGTGCCCGTCGGTCGGGTTGGCGCCGATCACCAGGATCACGTCGGCCTCCGCGACCGACTTGAAGTCCTGGGTGCCGGCCGACTCGCCGAAGGTCTGCTTCAGGCCGTACCCGGTCGGCGAGTGGCAGACCCTGGCGCAGGTGTCCACGTTGTTGTTGCCGAACACCGCGCGGACCATCTTCTGGACGGCGTACACCTCTTCGTTGGTCGTCCGCGACGAGGTGATCGCGCCGATCGAGCCCTGTCCGTGCTCGGCCTGGAGCTCGCGCAGCCGGCGGGCGGTGAAGCTGATCGCCTCGTCCCAGGAGACCTTCCGCCACTCGTCCGCGGTGGTGTCGCGCACCATCGGCTCGAGCACCCGATCCGGGTGGCTGGCGTACCCGAAGGCGAACCGGCCCTTCACGCACGAGTGGCCCTCGTTCGCGCCGCCGTTCTTGTACGGCACCATCCGGACCAGCTCGTCACCGCGGAGCTCGGCCTTGAACGAGCAGCCGACACCGCAGTACGCACAGGTCGTGACGACCGACCGCGTCGGCATGCCGAGCTCGACGACCGACTTCTCCTGCAGCGTCGCGGTCGGGCAAGCCTGCACGCACGCGCCACACGACACACAGTCCGACTCGAAGAACGAGACGCCCGCACCCGCCGCGACCTTGGAGTCGAATCCGCGGCCCTCGATGGTCAGTGCAAGAGTTCCTTGTACTTCGTCACACGCCCGGACGCACCGTGAACACGCGATGCACTTGGACGCGTCGAAGTCGAAGTACGGGTTGGAGGTGTCGGTCGGCAGGTCCAGGTGGTTGGCGCCGGCCTCGACACCGGATCCGTACCGGACCTCGCGAAGACCGGTGACGCCGGCCATGTCCTGCAGCTCGCAGTCGCCGTTGGCGGAGCAGGTCAGGCAGTCGAGCGGGTGGTCGGAGATGTACAGCTCCATCACGCCGCGACGCAGTTTGCCGAGCCGCTCGTTCTGGGTCCGGACCACCATGCCGTCGGCGACGGGCGTCGTACAGGAGGCCGGCGTGCCGCGCACGCCGTCGATCTCCACGACGCACAGCCGGCAGGACCCGAACGCCTCGAGACTGTCGGTCGCGCACAACTTCGGGATGTCCAGGCCGGCCTCCTTGGCCGCGCGCATCACCGACGTACCCGGTGGAACGGCGACGGTCACCCCGTCGACGGTCAGGTTGATCGTGGCTGCGCCGTCGCGGGCGGGAGTGCCGTAGTCGGGTTCCTTGAGCAGGGTCATGCCTGGAAGTCCTCTCCGAAGTGGCGGACAGCGCTGCGGACGGGCATGGGGGTCAGCCCGCCCATCGCGCAGAGGGAGCCGTCGGTCATCAACTCGCACAGGTCGTCGAGCAGCACGAGGTTCTTCTTGCGGTCGTCACCGGCGACGATCCGGTCGATCGTCTCGACGCCGCGGACCGCGCCGACCCGGCAGGGCGTGCACTTGCCGCACGACTCGGCGGCGCAGAACTCGAACGCGAACCGGGCCATCGCGGCCATGTCCACGCTCTCGTCGAACACCACGATCCCGCCGTGCCCGACCATCGCGCCGGCGGCCGCGAACGCCTCGTAGTCCATCGGCAGGTCGAACTGCTCGACCGGGAGGTACGCGCCGAGCGGGCCGCCCACCTGGACGGCCCGCACCGGGCGTCCCGACGACGTGCCGCCGCCGAAGTCGTTCACCAGTTCGCCGAGCGTGATCCCGAAGGCAGTCTCGACGATGCCGCCGCGGGCGACGTTGCCGCCGAGCTGGAAGACGCTGGTGCCGAGCGAGCGGCCCATCCCGTACGACGCGTAGGCCTCGGCGCCATGCGCCAGGATCGTCGGGACCGTTGCCAGCGACAACACGTTGTTCACCACGGTCGGACGGCCGAAAAGTCCTTCCAGCGCGGGGATCGGCGGCTTCGCCCGGACCGTGCCGCGCTTGCCCTCGAGACTCTCCAGCATCGAGGTCTCTTCACCGCAGATGTACGCGCCGGCGCCGACGCGCACGTGCAGATCGAACGTCAGTCCCGAGCTCAGGATGTTCGCACCGAGCCAGCCTTCGCTCCGGGCGATCTCGATGGCAGCCTTCAGCGTCGCGACCGCGTCCGGGTACTCCGAGCGCAGGTAGACGTAGCCCTCGGTCGCGCCGACCGCGTACGCCGCGATCGTCATCCCCTCGATCAGCGTGAACGGGTCGCCCTCGATCAGCATCCGGTCCGCGAACGTGCCGGAGTCACCCTCGTCCGCGTTGCAGCAGACGAACTTCAGGTCCGATTCCGCGCCGAGCACGGTCCGCCACTTGATCCCGGTCGGGAATCCGGCGCCGCCGCGACCGCGCAGGCCGGAGTCGACCACGGTCTCGACCACCTCGGCCGGGGTCATCGAGAGTGCTTGCCTCAGGCCCGCATTTCCGCCGTACGACGTGTGGTCGCCGGTGGAGAGTGGATCGATCACCCCGACGCGGGCGAACGTGAGCCGCTGCTGCCGCTTCATCCACGGGAGCTCCTCGACCAGGCCGAGGTACGCGCCGATGTCGCGGACCTCGCCGCGCAGCATCCCGGCCGCGACCAGTCCGTCCACGTCCTCGGGTGCGACGGGTCCGTAGCCGACACGGCCCTCGGGGGTCTCGATCTCGACCATCGGCTCCAGCCACAGCATGCCGCGGGAGCCGGTCCGGACGACCTCGGCGCCGCCGATTGCGGTGATCCGCTCGGCGACCTCGTCGGCGCCGACCGACCGCGCGGCGGAGTCCTTGGGGACGTACACCTTGGTCATCGGGCCTCCCCGAGGATCGCGTCGAGCCGGGCTGGCGTGACCCGTCCGTGCAGCTTGCCGCCGACCTGGACCGCCGGGCCGAGTGCGCAGTTGCCGAAGCAGAACACCTCATCCAGCGTCAGCTGCCCGTCCGCCGTCGTCTCACCGAACCCACAGCCGGTACTGCGTTTCGCGTGCTCGGCCAGCGCAACCGCGCCGACCGACCGGCACGCCTCCGCCTGGCAGATCGCCACGGTCGTGCGTCCGGCCGCCGTACGACGGAAGTCCTTGTAGAACGTGACGACGCCGTGGACCTCGGCCACGGCGATGTTCAGGACGTCGGCGACGACCGGGACGTCGCCCTGGTCGACGTACTCGAGCTCCTCCTGGATCGCGTGCAGGATCGGGATCAGCGCCCCGCGGAGCCCACGTAGTTCGGTGGCTATCTCGCGCACTCGCTGGGCACGCCCGGGAACCGGGACGGGGGCGGCGGCCACGACCTCACTCGTCATGTATACAACATTCCGTCGCCCGACCCGCAGGGTCAAAGCAATGCTGCCTATGAGCTGATAGACGCCGGCTATCAAACCGGCTTGGCGGTCGCCTCGCGTGGCTGGAGGCCGTGCAGGACGGTGTCGACAAGTGTGTCGACGTACTCCGGTGTCAGGGGGCCGGTGTGTTGCAGCCAGCGGTTGAGGATCGGGCCGAAGATCAGGTCGACGGCGACGTCGAGGTCGGCGTCCTTGGAGATCTGACCGGCTTGCTGGGCCGCGCGCAGGCGGTTCTTCTTCACTTCCCGCATGGGTCCGTCGAGGCGCTCGTGGTAGTCGGCGGCCAGCGCGGGGTCGTGCACGATCTCCGTGTGCAGGGCGCGCATCGTCTGCCGGTAGCGGGGGTTCTCCAGGTCTTCGATGGTGGCGTTCAGGACCAACTTGAGGTCGGCTGCCAGGTCGCCGGTGTCCGGTAGCGCGGCCATCTCGCCATCCGCGGTCCCGGCCAGGGTGAGGAAGGCGTCGAACAGGAGTGCGCCCTTCGACGGCCACCAGCGGTAGATCGTCTGCTTGCCGACGCCGGCGGTGGAGGCGATGGTCTCGATCGCGACCTTGGGGTAGCCGATGTCGGCGACCAGGTCCAAGGCGGTGCTGAGGATCGCCTGGCGCGACGTCTCGTTGCGGCGACTCGGGTTGGGCATGCGACTACCTTACCCCTTGGTGAGACGAGACGGTCCGTCTTGACAACCGCATCGAGCGTCGGGCACGCTTCTTGCCACGAGACGGAACGGACCGTCTCGTCTCACGAAGGGATCCGAGATGGAAACCACTGGTCAGACGGCCTCCGGTGCGGTCGAGGCTCGGGTCTGGTTCATCACCGGAGCAAGCCGCGGACTCGGTCGTGCCTTCACCGAGGCGGCTCTCGCTGCCGGCGACCGGGTAGTCGGCGTCTCCCGTGACACCTCGCCGCTCGGTGATCTCGTCGCGCAGCATCCGGGTCGGTTGGTTCCGCTGTCGGTCGACGTGACCGATCGGTCGGCCGTGTTCGACGTGGTCGCGGAGGCGGTCCGGCAGTTCGGCCGGCTCGACATCGTCGTGAACAATGCCGGCGCGCTGTACGCCGGGATGGTCGAGGAGTTCTCCGAGGCGCAGGCGCGCGCCCAGTTCGACCTCAACTTCTTCGGCGCGCTCTGGGTCAGCCAGGCGGTGATGCCGCAGCTGCGAGCGCAGGGCAGCGGGCACATCGTGCAGATCTCCAGCATCGGCGGCCTCGGTGGCTTCCCCAGCACCGGCCTCTACAGCGCCAGCAAGTTCGCCCTCGAAGGCATGAGCGAAGCCCTGGCCGCCGAGGCCGCCACGTTCGGCGTCAAACTCACCATCGTCCAACCTGGCGGCTACTGGACCGACCTCTACGCCAACACCACGGCCGCGACCTCGAACCCGGTCTACGATCCGCTCCGCGCCGAGCTCGAGAAGCAATGGGCCGAGGGCTCAGTCGACAGCGAGCCCCGCCTGGCCGCGGAAGCCCTGCTGAAACTCGTCGCCAGCGACACCCCACCCCTCCGCCTCCTGCTCGGCAGCATGGTCTACGACCTGGCCTTCGACATCTCCCGCCAACGCATGACCACCTGGTCCGCCTGGGAAGACGTCAGCCGCGCCGCCGAGAAGGCAGTCCCAGCCCCAACCTCTGTAACTGGCTAACTCGTACTAACCAGTTACAATCGACGGTATGAGTGAGGCGTTGCGGCGGTGGGTTGAGGGGTGGCGGTTGTGCCGGGGGTTGGAGGTGGTGAGTGAGGACCGGGACGCGTTGAGGGTTGTGCTGGGGTTACCGGGGCGCGAGCGGGAACTGTTCGCGTTGACGGATGCGCCGGTGGTGGTGGATCGGCTGGTGGGGCTGGCGGGTGCCGGGGTTTGGTTGACCGTGACCACTCAGGACGGGGACGGCGTGGCTCGACGGCTGGCGGCGGGTGGGTTGGAGGTGTTTGCGGAGCAGAAGGTGCTGATGTCGGTGGGGCTGCGGGAGCACCCGAGGCCGGTGACTGCCGCGTACGAGGTGGAGGTGCGGTCGGAGGGGCCGCTGGAGTACGTGCGAATCCTGGCGTCGGATGGTTCGGTCGCGGCGCGCGGGATGGCGGCCGTGGTCGGGCGGGACGCGGTGATGCACGACATTCAGACCGAGCCGGAGCATCGGCGGCGAGGGCTGGGGAGTGTGGTGATGCGCGCGTTGAGCCGGCGGGCGGTGGAGCGTGGCGCCGAGACAGGCCTGCTGATGGCGACGGTGGAAGGCGTCCACCTGTACCGCAAGCTCGGATGGGTGCCCGAAGCAACCATGGTTACCGCGAAGGGACCACTCCCCGGCCGGCGGGGCGAGGAGTCAGGCGGTGCGGGCTCGGTGGGCGGCGACCTTGGTGCGGTTCTGGCAGGCGGTTGAGCAGAAGCGCTGGGTGCGGTTGCGGGTCGAGTCGAGGAAGAGGTCCTCGCAGCGGATTGCCTCGCAGCGGCGCAGGCGGTGGATGTCGTTGCTGCCGAGGAGGGTTGCCGTCGCGGTGGCGAACTCCGCGATCCAGCCTGTCGCTGAGTCCGGATCACCGAAGTGCAGGTGCCAGGGCGCGTCCTCGTGCCGGGTCAGCTGCGGCGCCGCCTTCGTCGACTTGAGCAACTCGTTCACCACCTGGACCGCCTCGTCGATCCGACCCTCGGGTAGGTATCCGAGCGCGTCGTACAGCCGCCGCCCACCCAGCGACCAGTGGGAGACCTGGATGTCGACCGGTTGATTGGTGGTCAGGCGCAGTACGGCGTCCACCGCAGCCTCGTCGGGTTCGGCAGCCGGGCGGCCTTGGCGCCAGGCGGATCCGAAGGTGTTGGCCAGCGCGATCGCCGCCAGCAGCGACGCTTTCAGGTGATCCGTGGCCTCCACACCTCCAGTATCCCCGGGAAAGTTCGCCGGGCGGGCAGATTTCATTCATCTGGAGGAGCCGGGTCATACCACGGTCGTAGCCAGGGGTCGCACAATTCGTTCCGCGAACCGACGAATCCGGCCGTTGCCGGAAACAACAATGACGACCATGAACCTGGTCCAGAGCCTGTCCCGCCACCGCCCGGCAGTTCGTGGGATCGCCGGCCTGTCCGAGGCGGTCGTCGACCTCTCGGCGGTTCGCGACAACGTCCGCGCCTTCCGCAGTGTGATCCCGCAGGGCGTCATGGCCGTGGTCAAGGCCGACGCCTTCGGCCACGGCGCCGTACCGGTCGCCCGGGCAGCCGTCGAGGCCGGCGCGGCCTGGCTCGGCGTCGCCCGCGCCGAGGAGGCACTGCAACTGCGCGCCGCCGGGCTGACCGTTCCGATCCTGACTTGGCTGTACGACGCCGCCGAGCTGATGCTGCTCGGTGACGTCGACGTGGATGTCAGCATCTCCACGATCGCGGAGCTGCAGCGAGTGGTGTCCAACCCGGCGGTCCACCACGTGCACCTCAAACTCGACACCGGACTGCATCGCTCCGGCAGCGCACCCGATCAATGGATCGAGCTGACCCGAGCGGCCGCGCATTACGAGGCGCTCGGCGCTCTCACGGTCCGCGGCATCTGGTCGCATCTCTCGCACGGCGCCAGTGCGGATGCGGTCCAGAGTCGCCATCAACTCCAGCTCCTCCGCACCGGCCTGGTTCTCGCGAGGCGCGCTGGTTTGCGGCCGACCGTCGTACACCTGGCCAACTCCGCCGGGGCGATCACACTCGACGCGCCCGACTGCGACCTGGTCCGGATCGGCGCCGGGCTGTACGGGATCGACGAGACCGGGCTCGGGTTGCGGCCGGCGATGCGGCTGATGAGCAAGCTCGCCCAGGTACGGCGGATCCGCGCAGGTGAAGGAGTTTCGTACGGGCACGACTTCGTCGCCGACCGGGACACGACGGTGGCGCTCGTCCCGCTCGGGTACGCGGACGGCATCCCGCGCGTCGCCGGCGGACAGGCGAGCGTGCTGTGCCGAGGTGTCCGGATGCCGATCATCGGCCGGATCGCGATGGACCAGTTCGTCGTGGACGCGGGCGATCTCCCGGTCGAACCCGGGGAGCCGGTGACGATCTTCGGCGACGGGTCGCGGGGCGAGCCGACCGCGGCGGACTGGGCCGGCTGGGCCGGCACCATCCCGCACGAGCTCTACTGCGGGATCGGGTCTCGGGTCCCACGGCGCTACGAGGAGGCGGCCCGATGAAGGTGGCAGTCGTGATGGGCGGCGCGAGCCCCGAGCACCAGGTGTCGCTGGCCAGCGGCCGCGGGATCGCCAGGGCGATCAGCATCCTCGGCCACACGCCGATCCCGCTGGTGATCGATGCCGAAGGCAACTGGGTGGACGGTCAGCACGAGGCGATCGAGATCCTCCAGGCCTGTGACGTCACCGTCCCGGCCCTGCACGGCGAAGGCGGCGAGGACGGCACGCTGCAGGGATTCCTGTCCCAGCTGAAGGTTCCGTACGTCGGCAGTGGCGTGGCGGCCAGCGCGGTCGGGCTCGACAAGCACCTGACCAAGTCGGTGCTGAGGGCGCACGGTATCGCGGTCACGCCCGGAGTCACCCTGCGAGGCGCGGACCTGACCGACACCGAGGCCGCGATGCAGAGGCTCAAGGAGGCCGGGCTCGACTTCCCGCTGTTCGTGAAGCCCGGAAACGGTGGCTCCAGTTTCGGCGTGACCCGGGCGACCGACCTGCCGACGTTGTCGCACGCGATCGCGGAGGCCGCCGTACTCGATCCGCACGTGCTGGTGGAGAAGGAGATGGTCGGGCGGGAGATCGACCTCGCCGTGCTGGAGTCTCCGGACGGACGGGTCGAGACCGCGCCGGCGTTGGAGATCCACAGTGATCCGGGCCAGCCGTTCTTCAACGCCACGGCGAAGTACGACAGCAGTGCCACGCGGTTCGTCGTACCGGCTCCCTTGGATCCCGCGCTGGCCGATCGGCTCCGGCGTACGGCGATCGAGGTCTTCGACGTGCTCGGTTGCGAAGGGCTCGCGCGGGTGGACTTCTTCGTGCCGGCCGAGGGCGAGCCGGTGGTCAACGAGATCAACACGTTCCCCGGCTTCACCCCGGCGTCGCAGTTCCCGCGGATGTGGGCGGCCGCCGGGATGAGCTACGCCGAGGTCGTCGACACCTTGCTGCGTACGGCGGTGGCGCGCGGATGACCGTCCTGCTGAGCGACGACCGGATCACACAGCTCCCCGCGATCGAGAGCGGTGAACCGCTGGTCGACCTGTTCACCCGGAACCTCGCGACGACGGATCGCCAGTTCGCCCGGGAGAGTGTCGCGGACCGGCTCGCGATGGCCGACGCGTTCCTGCCCACCGGCGTACGGCTGCAGGTCGTGGAAGGCCTGCGGCCGATCGAGAACCAGCTGCAGATCTACGACGCCTATCGCGCCGAGCTCGAGCGGCTGCACCCGGGCATCTCCGATCACGACGTCCAGGTGCTGGCCAGCCGGTTCGTCTCGCCGGTCGAGGTCGCGCCGCACGTCGCCGGTGCCGCGGTCGATCTGACGCTGATCGGTGCGCACGGTCCGCTCGACCTCGGGACGCCGATCGACGCGACACCCGAGCAGAGCAGCGGCGCGTGCTTCTTCGACGCGGCCAACATCAGCCGGGAGGCGCGGACGAACCGCTTGCTGCTGGCCGACGTACTGACCGCGGCCGGGTTGGTGAACTACCCGACCGAGTGGTGGCACTGGTCGTTCGGCGACCGCTACTGGGCGTACGTCGAGGATCGCCCGAACGCCATCTACGGGCCTGCCGAGGTCTAGCGCCCGAGGACGAAGGTCTGGATGGCGACGACCGCTGCGCCGACGGCCCACTCGGAGAAGTCGGCGGGCTGCAGGACCATCGGGAGCTCCGCGCCGGACGGGTGGCGGTCGCCGTGCAGCCCGGCGAGCAGCTCGTCCTGGGCCACCTCGGCCAGCCGAACACCTTCACCGCCGAGGACGACGAGCTCGGGCATGGTGAAGTTCGCCGCCGCGGCGATCAGGCGGCCCAGCGCGCGGCCCGCCCTGCTGACCACCTGAACGGCCGCCGCGTCGCCTTTGGCGGCGAGGTCGAGACATTCCTCGTACTCGACGGTCCGGCCGAGTGCGCTGCCGACCTGGTCGGTGATCGCGCCGACCGTCAGCAGGCTCAGCGCGCAGCCGCGGTGCCCGCGGTCGCAGCGTGGTCCGTCCGGAACCAGCGGGTGATGGCCGATCAGGCCGATACTCGTGTCGGGGCTGTCGACGACCCGGTTGTGGACGACCAGGCCGTACCCGATCCCGACCCCGATCGTCAGCAGCACGAAGCGGTCCGAGCCGCGGCCGGCGCCGAACCAGTGCGTCGCCTCGGTCAGCGCGTTCAGGTCGTTCGCGACCACGACCGGGGTGTCGGTCGCGGCTGCGAGCAGCTCGCCGAGCGGTACGTCGACCCAGTTCAGGTACGGGCCCCACCGGACCTCGGAGTTGCCCCCGACCCGGCCGCCGACAGTCACGCCGATGCCGGTGATCGGCCGCTGCCCGGGCACCTGGACGGCGAGGTCGTCGGCGAGCTCGAGGACGAGCCGGCACACCGCGGACGGCGTGTGGTCGGTGAGCGGACGCTCGATCCGCGTGATCACCTCGGCCCGCAGCGTCGTCAGGACGCCGATCGCGGTGTCACCGGTGAGTTTGATGCCGACGAAGTGGTGCGCGGCCGGATCGAGGTCCAAGGGTTGTGACGGGCGGCCGACCCGGGCGTCGGTCGGTCCGGCGGACACCTCGACGAGCAGCCCGGACTCCACCATCGGCTTGGTCAACCGGGTGAGGCTGCCGGGCGACAGGCCCACGCGGCGGGAGAGTTCGGCGCGCGACAGCGGGCCGTCGAGCAGGATCTCCAGCGCCACCTGCCGAGACGGACCCGTCAATGGTCGCCACTCACCCACGCGACCAGCGTAGCGGCGGAGCGGCGAAGGGGTTGGACGCCGGGACGTGACCCGGTCCGCGGTTCTGGCCGCACAAGCCCCGGCGTCAAGCTCAACCCCAAGGTCCGCAGGTGTCTGGGTGCGGACCGATTGCGGGCGGAGTACCCAATTCTTCTTGAAGTATGCACCCGATCGAGGAGCCCGGCGCCGTTACTTTTCCTATATTTTCGGAACGTTTCAAACGCTTCTACGACGGCTGTCCCATCCGTCGTCAGCGGCCGCGGGTGGTGAGTCCGGGAAGGACCAGGGTGAGCCAGCGCGCCCGGACCGCCCGCGGTTGGTCGATCGGGGCGGACGAGATCAGCAGGTAGAAGTCGTCCACGGTGACATCGGGGTGCAGGTCGCCGTCCGCCTGAGCGGCCTCGATCAAGGCGTCGGCCGCGGCTCGGGCGCGGGTCTCGGCGGGCTCGTCGACAGTCGCGGCGCCCAGCGTGCGGGCGGCCGCCTTGACCGCGGCGTCGGTGGCGGCGGCCTCCAGGACCCGTTCGACGAACGCGGTGATCTCGGCCATCGGGTTGGCGCCGGCCGCGACCCGCGCCTGCGCGGCCTCGGCGTCGTCGGCGACGTGGCCGAGGTGCTCCGCGATCACCGCGGTGACCAGGTCGGTCTTGTTCGGGAAGTGCCGGTACAGCGTGCCGACGGCGACGCCGGCCGCGGCGGCGATCTCGTCCATCCCGGCGTCCGGCCCGTGCCGGGTGATCTGCTCGCGGGCGGCGTCGAGGATCTTCTGCCGGTTCCGGACGGCATCGGCGCGCGGACTCATGCGGTCTCCCTTGCAATAGCGTGAACCATGGTTCATGATAATCGTGAACCAGAGTTCATCTTACCCTCAGGGACGGTCATGACCACGAAAATCGCCCTCGTCACCGGCGCCTCGTCCGGGATCGGCGAGGCCACCGCCCGCAAGCTGCAGGCCCTCGGCTTCACCGTGTACGGCGCTGCCCGCCGGGTCGACCGGATGGCGAAGCTCGCCGCCGACGGCATCCACCCGATCGCCATGGACGTCACCGACGAGGACTCGATGCGCGCCGGGATCGACCGCATCCTGGCCGAGTCCGGGCGGATCGACGTACTGGTGAACAACGCCGGCTACGGCTCGTACGGCGCTCTCGAGGACGTGCCGTTGTCGGAGGCGCGGTACCAGTTCGAGGTGAACGTGTTCGGCGCGGCGCGGCTGATCCAGCTCGTGCTGCCGGGGATGCGGGCGCAGCGCAGCGGGACGATCGTGAACATCAGCTCGATGGGCGGCAAGATCTACACCCCGCTGGGTGGCTGGTACCACGGCACCAAGTTCGCCCTCGAGGCGCTCAGCGACTGCCTGCGCCTGGAGGTCAGGCCGTTCGGCGTCGACGTCGTGGTGATCGAGCCCGGCGGCATCCGCACCGAGTGGGGTGGCATCGCCGCCGACAACCTCCGCAAGGTCTCGGCCGAGGGGCCGTACGCCGGCCAGGCCGAGCCGATGGCCAGGTCGATGGACTCGGAGCTGGCCGACCGCCGTACCTCCCCGCCCTCGGTGATCGCCGACGCCATCGCCAAGGCCGTCACGGCCCGCCGGCCCCGCACCCGCTACCTGGTCGGCTTCGGCGCCAAGCCGCTCGTCACGCTCCGCCGGATCCTGCCCGACCGCGCGTTCGACTTCACCATCAAGCGCGCCACCGGCGTCCGCTGACGTTTGTTGCCGCCCGCAACCGTCAGTGCGGGAGCTTGCGGGTGTCGATGAGCTGCTGGGCGACGTCGCGGAGCTTGGTGTTGGTGTCCTGGGAGTAGCGCTTGAGGATGGCGAAGGCCCGGTCGCCGTCGACGTCGAAGCGTTCCATCAGGATGCCCATCGCCTGGCCGACCAGCTTGCGGGCGTCGACCGCCTGCGCCATGGTCTCCTCGTGCCGGGCCGAGGCGACCGCGACGGAGGCGTGCCGGGCGAGGATGTGGGCGATCGCCTCGTCGTCCTGGCTGAAGGCGTCGGGGATCGGGCTGTAGAGGCCGAGGACGCCGACGGTCGAGCGGGTGCTGTCGCCAGTGGTCAGCGGGACGTCGAGGACGCTGCGGACTCCGAGCGCGCCGACCTTGGCCGCCCACTCCGGCCAGCGGTTGTCGGTGAGGGTGTCGCGGATCAGGATCGTGGACCGGTCGCGGAGCGCGGTGACGAGCGGGCCGGTCTCGGTGCTGAGCTGGAGGTCGTACACGTCGGCGACCACGGGGTCGGTCACCGCCGCGATCTCGGGACGGGAGCCGCGGGCGTACAAGGCGATACCGGCGTAGGTGCAGCTCAGCGCCTGGAGGGCGAACTGGACGACGGCGTCGACCGTCTCCTCCACCCCGGGAGCGTCGTGCAACTCGATCGCCAGCCGCGCGAACGCGTCTGCCGATGCCACAGCGACATCTTGGTCGGTCAACGAAACTCCAGGCATGCTCGAACCAACGGGCACCCCGTGGCTGGAGTGATCCTCAGGAGACATCATGCAGCCCGCACCCCCCAAACTGTTAGCCGGATCGCCCGCCGATTTTTTCTGGGTCGTTGAACCCAGAACGATACAGTGAACGCATGACGGACTTCGCCGGCCTGCTGAGTGGCCGGACGAGCTGGCGGCGCGAGTTCGCGGCTCCGGTGCGCGCCTTCCTGCGGACCGAGGCGGGCAGTTCCGGCGTCCTCACCGCGGCGATCCTGGTCGCGCTGCTGTGGGCGAATCTGGCACCCGGGACGTACGAGGACTTCTGGCGGACCGAGCTGTCGATAGCGCTCGGTCACGAGGTGCTCGCGATGGACCTGCGGGAGTGGGTCAACAGCGGTCTGATGACGCTGTTCTTCCTGGTGGTCGGCCTGGAGGCGCGGCGCGAGTTCGACCTCGGTGACCTGCGCGACCGCAGCCGGCTCGTGCTCCCGCTGGTCGCCGGCATCGCCGGCATGGTCCTGCCGATCCTCATCTACCTCGCGTTCAACGCCGGTGGCGAGGGTGCGCACGGGTGGGGTGTCGCGATGTCGACCGACACCGCGCTGGCGCTCGGCCTGCTCGCGCTGGTCGGTCGCGGCGTACCCGACCGGGTCCGGGTGTTCCTGCTCACAGTGTTCGTCGTCGACGACGTGATCGCGTTGCTCGTCATCGCCGTCGTGTACAGCGAGAACATCCAGCTGATGCCGCTGGCCATGGCGATCCTCGCCTTCGCCGCCGTGGTGGTTCTGGCGGTACTGCGCGTGCGGAAGGCGTGGGCGTACGTCGTCCTCGGCGTCGTCACGTGGGCGGCGCTGCTGACCAGCGGCGTCGACCCCGTGGTGGCCGGACTCGCGATCGGTCTGACGGCGTCGGCGTACTCACCTGGGCGGGAGGAGCTCGAGCAGGCGACCGGGTTGTTCCGGCTGTTCCGCGAGCAGCCGACCCCGGAGCTGGCCCGCTCGGCGACGGTCGGGCTGACCACGACGATCTCGCCGAACGAGCGGCTGCAGTACCTCTACCATCCGTGGACCAGTTACCTGATCGTCCCGCTGTTCGGCCTCGCGAACGCCGGGATCACCATCGACCTGGACTTTCTCGGGCGGGCGTACACCTCGCCGATCACGCTCGGCATCCTGGTCGGGTACGTGGTCGGCAAGCCGGTCGCGGTGTCGGTGGCGTCCTGGCTGCTCACCCGCTTCTCCGGTGGGCGCTACCGGCCGCAGGTCGGCTGGGCGGCGGTGGTCGGCAGCGGCGCCATCGCCGGCATCGGGTTCACCGTCTCGTTGCTGATAGCAACGATCGCGTTCGAGGGGCCGGCGCTCGCGGAGGCGAAGCTCGGGCTGTTGTCGGCGGTCGTGGTGGCGTCGGGGCTGACCTGGCTGGTGTTCCGCGCGGCCAGGTTGCTCTCGCCACCGAGGAAGGCGCTGGCGCTGCTGGGTGACGCGGAGCAGTTGGTGGACCTTGCCGATCCGGTCGATCCCGAGCGCGACCACATCCGCGGTCCGGAGACGGCGTCGGTGACCCTGGTGGAGTACGGCGACTTCGAGTGCCCGTACTGCGGGATGGCGGAGCCCGTCGTCCGCGACCTGCTGCAGGACGACGACCTGCGGTACGTGTGGCGGCACCTGCCGTTGAGCGACGTCCATCCGCGGGCGCAGATCGCGGCGGAGGTGTCGGAGGCGGCGGCCGCGCAGGGCGCGTTCTGGGAGATGCACGACCTGCTGCTCGCGAACCAGGAGAACCTGCAGCCGAAGGACCTGCTCGGGTACGCCGAGGCGCTCGGGCTGGATCAGCAGAAGTTGCACGACGACGTGAAGCGGCACGTGGCCGCGGCCCGGGTCGCGCAGGACGTGGAGTCGGCCGACCTGAGCGGGGTGTCCGGGACGCCGACGTTCTTCGTCAACGGGCAGCGGCACTACGGCGCCTACGACGTCGAGACGCTGAAGGCCGCGATCAAGGTGGCCAGGGCGCGGGCCAAGCTCCAACGCTGACAGTATTTTGTGGTACTAGGGCATTTCTGCCACTTGTTGAGGTGGGTCCCGGTGCCCGACGCTGGTGGCTCCGCTGATCGAGAAGGAGCCCCGAATGTCCGTTGACCTGCACACATCGGCTGTTCTGCAGACGCCCGCCGCCGATCGGGAAGCGGCGGTAGCGCACTTCGCCGGGCGGCTCGCGTTCGAGGCGGACGTCTCGGACGTGGCCGCGGACATCGGGGCCGGCGTGACCGGTTGGGTGCTGGTGGACAGCCGGAGCCAGGAGAGCTGGGACCAGGGTCACGTGCCGGGCGCGATCCACCTGCCGACCCGCGAGATCGCCGGCCGTGCGGCGTCCGTCGTACCCGAGGGTGTCACTGTGGTGACGTATTGCTGGGGGCCGGGGTGCAACGGTGCGACGAAGGCGGCGCTGGAGTTCGCCAAGCTCGGCTACCCGGTCAAGGAGATGATCGGCGGCTTCGAGTACTGGGCCCGCGAAGGCCTGCCGGTGGAGACCGCCTCGGGGATCGAACGCCGGGCGGCCGACCCGCTCACCGCGCCACTGGGGATCGCCTGCGCCTGCTGAGCGTCAGAGGTTGGCGAGGTATTCGGCGTTGCCGCGGATGGCCGCCTCGTAGCGCTTGATCTCCGGCGTGCCGAGGCGGTCGGCGATGACCAGGAGGAGGGTGGCGAGCGCCTTGTCCTTGTGGCCGGCCGCGTGCAGGGTGAGCGACTTGAACACCCGCAGCGAGTCGGACTCGGGGAACTCGGCGCACGCCGTCTTGAAGATGTCCAGGGACTCGTCGAAGCGGCCGAGGTTCCGCAACGTGCTGCCGTACTGCAACAGGCACTTGCGCCGCGCCTCCCCGGTGAGCCCCGGCAGCGCGCGCTCGTAGTAGACGACCGCCTGCTCCTCCTGCCCGTCGGTGTCGTACGACCCGCCCACCTCGTACAGCACGTACGGGTTGTCCGGGTGCTCCTCGAGCAGGTTCAGGAAGAAGTCGATCGTAGGCTGCATGTTCCCCCGGTCCCGCCGGCTGAACGCCTCCTCGATCGTCGCCGCCAATTCAGGCGTCAGATCGGTCGTCACCCTTCCATCATGCCAACTCACTCGGTACGGCGTTGTTGCCATGGCCAGGCGCCGGAGATCTCGACTTCGAGGGCGAAGCTCAGGACTGTGCGGATGACGACGATCAGGCCGAGGACGAGGACGCTTTCGACGGAGGTTTCGACGATGATCGTGCGGATGATGTCGCCGACGATCAGGATCTCCAGGCCGAGCAGGATCACCCGGCCGAGGTTGACCCGGAGTTGCTGGTAGCTGCCGGTGCCTCTGCGGACGACGTCGTACGCGTAGCGGACCAGGACGACGGCGACGCCGATGGCCATGATGACCACGCCGGCGCCCTCGATCACCCGGGCCACGTCGGCGAACAGCGCCTCGAAGTCCACTCCCCAGGAGTACCAGTCAGGCCGCGGTCTCGCCGGCTGGCTCGCCGGGGCGGATGTTCTGGTTCAGGTGGAAGACGTTGGCCGGGTCGTACGCCGTCTTGAGCGCGGTCAGCCGGGCCAGCTTGGCCGGCGGGAAGGCGCGGTTGATCGGGTCGCCGTTCAGGGTGTTCAGGTAGGCGCCACTGGCGTACGGCGCCAGGCCCGCGGCGTACTCGCGGAGTTGGGCGATCCGGGTCGCGTCCTCGGCCGGGTCCTCCCAGCGGGTCGCGGTGACGAACTCGAACAGCGTGTCCCGGTGGCTGAAGGCCGCGTCCTCGTCCGGTACGTCGGCAATCGCACCGCCGTACGCCTGCAGGCTCGCGGACACACCCGGGGTGTTCAGCAGCGCGCGGATCGCGTCGTCGGGCAGCGACTTGAAGTAGTGGCCCTTCCAGTAGCGCCGGTAGCGGTGCCCCTGTACGGTGTCATCGCGGCTCTGCAGCGTCAGGTACGACATCTCCTCGACGTGCTCGTCGGCCACGGGACCGAGCGCGCGGAAGGCCAGCAGGAGCTCGTCTCCACCCTCACCGATCCACACGTAGCCGACCGTCACGCCGTCGGGAGTGACGTTCGCGGTGAACGTCGCCTGCCGCGGCGCGGTCGCGTTGAGCTCCCGCCATCCCCGCAGTACGTCGAACCCCGCGGCCATCGGATACGTGAACTCGGCCACCAACGCCCGGGTGCCGGCCTGGTGCAGCCGGAACTCGAACGACGTGACGATGCCGAAGTTCCCGCCGCCACCGCGCAACCCCCAGAACAGCTCGGCGTTCTCGTCCGCACTCGCCCGAACCACCGAGCCGTCCGCGGTGACCAGTTCGTACGACGCCACGTTGTCGCAGGCCAGGCCGAACTGCCGGGCCAGCCAGCCCATCCCGCCGCCGAGCGTCAGCCCGCCGACACCGGTGTGCGAGACGTTGCCCGCGGTCGTCGCCAGACCGTACTGCTGCGCCGCCTTGTCCAGCTCACCCAGCAACGCCCCGCCCTGGACCCAGGCCAGCTGCCGCTCCGGATCGACCCGGACGGCGTTCATCGGGGTCAGATCGATCATCAGCCCACCCTCGGGTACGGCGTGGCCGGCGATGCTGTGGCCGCCGCAGCGGACCCCGATTTCCAGCCCGGCCTCCCGGGCGAACCGGACCGCGGCGACGACGTCGGCGGTGTCGTGGCAGCGCGCGATCGCGGCCGGGTAGCGGTCGATCATCGCGTTCCAGACGCTCCGGGCCTCGTCGTAGCCGGCGTCGCCGGCCTGCAGCAGCGTGGTCATCGTTCCCTCCAGGATTCTCGGTGTTGCCACCACCCTGACAGCGCAGCGGTACTCCGATAAGGTCCAGTTGCGTGAGCCGAAACAGGACCAGTTCCGGCGCCGGCGAGCTGCTGGTCGAGCTCCGCCGGGACGGCGGCACGCCGCTGCACCAGCAGCTGGAGAAGGCGATCCGGGACCGGATCCGGCAGGGCCTGATGCACGCGGACACGGTGATGCCGTCGACCCGGGCGCTCGCCCAGGACCTCGGGCTGTCCCGCGGCGTCGTGGTCGAGGCGTACCAGCAACTGGTCGCCGAGGGGTACCTGGTCAGCCGGGGCGGCGGCTACACCCAGGTCGCCGACATCGCGGTGGTCGAGGCCTCGACGATCCAGACGCCGGCAAGCGGTCCGCCGCGGATCGACTTCAAGTACAGCCGGCCCGACGTCTCCCAGTTCCCGCGGGCCGCCTGGTTGCGCTCGATCCGGAAGGTGCTGAACGAGGCGCCGCACCTCAGCTTCGCCTACCTCGACGGCCGCGGCGCGCTCGAGCTCCGGCACGCGCTCGCCGACTACCTCAACCGGGTCCGGGGTACGGCGGCCAGGCCGGGGAACATGCTGATCTGCAACGGCTTCGCCCAGGGCTCGCGGTTGCTGCTGCACGTCCTCGCGAAACAGGGGCATCGGCGGCTGGCGCTCGAGGACCCGTCGGACAACGAGCTGCGGGAGGTCGCGGAGGCGGCCGGGCTCGAGGTGGTCGGCGTACCTGTGCTGGAGTCGGGGATCTCTGTCGACGCACTCGATCAGTCCGGGGCGGACGCCGTACTGGTGACGGCGGCGCATCAGTTCCCGACCGGGGCGGTGGCGTCGGCGGAGACGCGGGCCGCGCTGGTCGCGTGGGCGGCGCGCCGGGACGCGTTGATCATCGAGGACGACTACGACGCGGAGTACCGGTACGACCGGGAGCCGATCGGCGCGATCCAGGGCCTGGCGCCGGACCGGGTGGCGTACGCCGGGACCGCCAGCAAGACGCTGGCGCCGGGGCTCCGGCTCGGCTGGCTGGTCCTGCCGGACCGCCTGGTCGAGGACATGTCCACCGCGAAGCTGGTCGACGACCGCGGGTCGCCGGTGCTGGAGCAGCTCGCGTTCGCGGACTTCGTCGCGCGGGGTGAGTTCGACCGCCACCTGCGCCGGATGCGGCCGCGGTACCGGCTGCTCCGGGACACGCTGGTCGACCGGCTGGCGGAGCGGTTGCCGGAGCTCGTCCCGGTCGGGGTATCGGCCGGCCTGCACGTGATGACGTGGTTGCCGGATGGGTTGTCCGAGAAGGCTGTGATGGCGGCCGCGCTGGAGCGAGGCGTCGGCGTCTACGGGCTCGCGCCGTACTGGATGGCGGGAGACGGACCGGCCGGGCTGGTCTTCGGGTACGGCGGCCTGACCGCGAAGGCGGTTGCCGAGGGCATCGACGTGCTCGCGGACGCGGTCTCCGGGCTGGGTGAATAACTATCCAATTGCTTGCAAGTTGATTCGGCTGCTTCTACGCTGGGTGGAGTGATCAGCGCAGCTCGCATCGACAGTCTGATGAACCAGGGCTGGCCCGCCGAGGCCAAGACCGAACTGGACGGCTGGGTGATCCGGCGCAACGGCGGCGTGACCCTGCGAGCGAACTCCGTGCTGCCCAAAAGTACGCCGTTCGACCTCGGCAAGGCCTTGGACTACGTGGAAACCCTGTACGAGGCGCACGGCATCACGCCGTCCTTCCACGTCAGCCCGGCGGCGCAGCCGGTGGACCTGGACGCCCAGTTGGCAGCCCGCGGCTACACGGTGCGGAACCCGACGCTGGTGCAGTGTGCCGAAGTGGCCGACGTGCTCGACCGGCTGCCGGACGTGCCGACCGACGTGAATATTTCTGCCGCGCCGGACGACGACTGGATGGACTTCTGGTGGTCGATCGACGGGCGCGGCGGCGATGCCGGGAAGCAGGCGACGGCGCGGGGCATCCTCAACCGCGGCCGGGCGTTGTACGCCGTGGTCCCGTCGACTGGCCCGATCACGGCGATCGGCCGGCTCGCGCTGGTCGACGACTGGGCCGGGCTGTACTGCCTCGCCGTCGACGAGCGCTTCCGGCGGCAGGGGCTCGCGCTCGCGGTCATCCGCGCGTTGTTGCAGGAGGCAACGACCCTCGGGGTCCGGTACGTCTTCCTGCAGGTGGTCGCGGACAACGAGCCGGCCCGGGCCCTGTACGACCGGTTGGGCTTCCGGACCGTCTCGCAGTACCACTACCGGGTCAGAGCGTGAGTTTCTCCAGGTGATCCAGGACGACGAACTCCGCGCCGGCGGTCTCGACCGAGGTGCGGAGTTTCGTCAGGTCGGCCCAGGGCACGGACGGCTTGTCCAGCGGTTGGTCGAAGTCGTCCCAGTGGGTGGCGACGACCTTCCGGACCGGCTTGATGGTACGGAGCAGGCGGTCGGTGATCCCGGGCTCGCCGCCGGGGGCCGCGAAGACGACGTCCACCTGTAGGTCGCGGAGGGCGCTCGGGTCGAAGTTCGCCGTACTCAGGCTGAGGATGCGGACACCGCCGATCGTGATCACGTACGCGAGCGTGCCGCCTTCGAGCAGGTCCTCGATCACGCGTGGCCGCGGTGGTACGCCGTCGAGGCGGTAGCCCGGGTAGGCGTAGGTGTGGTGCCGTCCGCTGCACGAGTGCAGGGACGGGAAGACCTCGATGGTGAAGCCTTCGAACGGGAGGTACTCGCCGCCGCGCACGGGTGACAGCAGGTCGGCCGGCGTCCGCATGGCCTTGAGCATGTTGACGTGCGACTGGGTGCCGAGAACGGTCGCCTGGGTCTTCTTGGCGACGTACGGCACGTCGGCCATGTGGTCGTAGTGCCCGTGGTGCACCAGGATCGCGTCGGCCGTGGAGATGTAGCGGTCGATCACGTCCGGCTTGATGACGAGCTTGGTCTTGGGGTCCGCGCCCTCGGGGGTGAACGTGCCGGTCTTGAAGCGCGTGATCCACGGATCGGTCAGCACGATGTGCTTGCCCCAGCGGATCTGCCAGGCGTGGGTGCCGAGCCAGGTGAGCTCCACCCGCTCCCCGGCCTCGTCCCCGGTCGTCGCCCCACCTGCCGCGACCTCGGCCGTCGCGGCTTCGCCGAGGGTGGCCACTCCCACGACGCCGGCGGCGCCGGCCGCGGCCGCCCCGGTGATGATCCCTCGTCGACTCACCTTCACGCTGTCTCCTCTCGCCGGAACCGACTCCTCAGTCAAGGCGAGGCGGTCGGCGAGTGTCGAATATGCTCTTACGCATGCTCCGATTGCCTGGTGATATCGCCGCAGGTCAGCTGGGTCATGCTGACTGAACGGCATCTGCAGATCTTCATCGCGCTGGCCGAGGAGCAGCACTTCGGCGATGCCGCGCGCGTCGTCGGCATCACCCAGCCGCCGCTGTCCCAGGGGCTCCGGCGGCTCGAGGCGCTGGTCGGGGCGAAGCTGTTCGAGCGCGGGCAGGGCCGGGTCGAGCTCACGCCCGCGGGTGCGGCGTTGCTGCCGTACGCGCGGCGGGCGCTGACGTCGATCGAGGAGCTGCACCAGGCTGCGGTCGCCCGGGATCCGGAAGGGCCGGAGATCCGGCTCGGGTTGGCCCCGGAGGTTCCGCCGGCTGCTGGTGCCGCGGTGGCTGCGGCTTGCGGGGCGGCGATTCCGGGGAGCCGGGTGACGGTGGTTTCCGCGCCGACGAGCTCGTTGGTTGGCCAGGTGTCCGCAGGTCGGCTGACGCTGGCCGTCGTACTGCATCCCGCCGTACTGGATGGGCTCGAGGCCGGTCCGGTGACGTTGGTGCCGACCTGGGCGCTGGCGCCGGTGTCGGTGGTGCCGGATGACGGTGCAGAGGTCAAGCTGCGGCAGTTGGGCGGGTTGCCGGTGGCTGTTCGGCCGCGGGCGGAGGCGCCGGCGGCTCGTGATCTGTTCGTGGACACGCTGGAGTTGCATCGGCCCGATGGTGGGACCGTCGTCGTGACAGACGAGCGTGCCGGGCTCGCGATGGCTGCGGCGGGCCAGGCGATCGTCGTGACCGCGGATCCGTCGCTCACTGCGCCGGGAGTCGGTCGGCACCTGATTGTCGACAATCCACTTCCGCTGCGTCTGCGGTTGGTGTGGGCGAGGACGCGTACGCCGTTCATGCGGCCGGCCGACGTGATGGCTCAGTTGACGGATGCGCTGGTGCTGTCGTGAACGCGCGGATCCGGGCGGTGTTCGAGGACGCCGGGGTGCGCGGCTGGCTGCATGCGGTCGCGCTGGACGCGCCGGAGTCGACGGTCGAGGTGGACGCGGACGGCGTCGTACCGATGGCGTCGGTGTACAAGCTGCCGTTGCTGGCCGGGTTCTGCCGGTTGGTGGATCTCGGTGAGCTCGACCCGCTGGCGAGGTTGACGCTGGATCCGGCGGATCGGACTCCCGGACCGACCGGGCTGTCGGCGCTGGCGGATCCGGTGACGATGTCGTTGCGCGATCTGGCCTTCTCGATGATGACGGTGTCGGACAACGCCGCTGCCGATGCGCTGCTGGGATTGGTCGGGCTGCGGCGGTTGGCCGGCCTGCTGGAGTCCTTCGGCCTGCAACGGACCTGGGTACGGCGGGGGACCGAAGGGAGTCTGCGTGATCTGCAGCGGCGTACCGGGCTGAACGATCCGGATGCGGCACTCGCCGTACTGGCGGACAACGACCGGACCGATCCGGACGGGGTCTACGAGGCGGCGACCGCATCCGCGAGCAGTCCGCGCGACATGACGTTGCTGCTGCGGCGGCTGTGGGCGGGGGAGTTGCTGTCGGGTGCGCAGACGGAGTTCGTGCAGGCGACGATGCAGCGGCAAATCTTCCAGCACCGGATGGCGTCCGGCTTCCCGCACGACGGCGTACGCGTCGCCGGGAAGACCGGAACGTTCGGTGCGCTGCGCCACGAGGTCGGCGTGGTCACCCTGCCCGGCGGCGCTGCCTTCGCGATCGCCATCTACACGCTGGCCGCGCGCGGCGACTTCCGCCAACCTCGTGTCGACGCCGCCATCGGTGAGGCCGCCCGCCTTGCGGTGGACTTGTTGCGCTAGCTCCAACGCAGCGGCGCCGTGGGCGGCAGGTCGATGAGTGGCTCGAGATTGCCGTAGAGGGCTTGGCCGCTCGGCGAACGCAGCAGTGTGTACGGCGACGGATCGGCGATGGCGCTCGCCTCCGTCAGGCGGCGTTGGTGCTCGGCCGGAAGCGTGACCTCGGTGCAGCCGAGGGTCTCCTCGACCTGCTCGACCGTGCGGGCGCCGACGATCGGGATGAGGCCGGGGTGGCGCTGGCGCAACCAGGCGAGCGCGACCTGGGAGGAGGCGATACCGAGCTCGTCGGCGACCTCGTCGACCGCGCGGGCGATGGCGAGGTTGTGCTCGGTGAGTTGCTGCTCGTTCGCCGTACGGCGGAGCGACTCGCCGCCGCCGGGCCGGGTGTACTTGCCGGTGAGGACGCCGGCGCCGGTCGGGGCCCAGGCCAGGAACGGGAGGCCCTCGCCGGCGGCGTACGTCAGCACTTCGGGTTCCGTCGTACGGTCGATCAGGCTGCAGGGGAACTGCAGTCCGGCGAACCCGGTCCAGCCGCGCACCGACGCGATCGCGTTGGCCTGGGCGACCACCCACGAGGGGCCGTCGGAGAAGCCGAGGGCAAGGACAGTCCCGGCGTGCACGAGGTCGTCGAGGGCACGCAGCACCTCGTCGACGGCGCAGGTGTGGTCCCACGCGTGCACCCAGAGGACGTCGAGGTAGTCGGTGCCGAGCCGGCGCAGGCTGGCCTCGACCGACTGGCGCAGGTTCTTGCGGGAGTTGCCGGCCGCGTTGGGGTCACCCGACCGCATCGCGAGGCTGTACTTCGAGCCGACCACCCAGTGGTCGCGGCCGGTGGCCAGGTAGCGGCCGAGGATCTCCTCGGTCTGGCCCTCGTGGTACTTGTTCGCGGTGTCGACGAAGTTGCCGCCCTCCTCCGCGAACGTGTCGAGGATCCGGTGGCTCTCCTTCTCGTCGGCGCCGAACCCCCAGACGTCGCCGAAACTCATGGTGCCGAGACAGATCTCCGAGACCCGGATTCCGCTCGGGCCGAACAGTCGATAGCGCATGACGTTCACCTCCTGGTTGCTGACGCTAGGAGGTGGCGCGCTGTGGCCGCGTCGCACGAATCAGCCAACTCTTACCGACGCTTCGTGGTGCGGACGTACCACTCAGGCGAGCCGGTGCTCGAAGGCGTAGGCGGTGGCGGCGGAGCGGGTGGAGACGCCGGTCTTGGCGAAGATGTTCTGCACGTGCCGGCGGACGGTGTGCTCGCTGAGGACCAGTTGCCCCGCGATCTGGCGATTCGTGTGGCCGGCTGCGACCAGCGCGAGGATCTCGACCTCGCGGGCGGTCAGGCCCGCGACCGTGTTTGGGCGCACGGAGAGGCGCTCGAGATCGGGCCGGGCGCCGAGGCCGGTGAAAGCGGCGACCGCGGCCTCCCGTTCGAGCTGGGCCGTCTCTTCGTCGCCCAGCGCGGCGCAGGCTACCGCGATCAGTTCGCGGGTACGCGCCACGTCGTACGGCGCTTCGAGCTCGCGCCAGCGTAAGAAGGCCTGACGCAGGAGGACCAACGCGGCCGAGGCGTCGCCATCCGCCAGCAGGACCGATCCGAGTGACTGGGCTGCCCGGGCCCGCAGTACGGCGGATTGGTGCTTGGTTGCGATGGCCTGGAGCTCGCGTGCCTGGGTGAGCGCGCGTGGGAGGTCGGGCAGTCGCAGGAGGACCTCGATGGAGGCGGCCAGCAGGGTGGCGCGCAGACAATCGCCGGATGTCTCGTCCAGCGCGCGCTCCAGCGCGACCTGGGCTGCCTTGGTCTGCCCGCCCGCCATTCTGAGCAGGGCCAGCCCTGGCTGTGGATCGCGTCCCTTCCGGCTCGCCTGCAGGTAGGCGCGCTCGGCCTCGGCCGGCTCACCCTGGAGTCTGAGCAGTTCGCCTTCCTGGTAGTAGGCCTCGCCCTCGGCGGGGTGCCCGGCCAGCCGGGCCTCGGCGGAGCGCGCGGCCTCGATCGCCGCGTCCCAGGAGCCGTCGACCTGCAGGACCTGCGAGCGGTGCACGAGGCACTGGCCGCCGTACGGGACGAGATCCGGCTGGGTCTCGCACCACTCGCTGAGCGCCCGCGTCCACTCGCGGGCCCGGCCGAGATCGAGCGTCTCCTGGCAGACGCTCAGCCCGGCGCAGTACGTCAGCCCGATGTTCATCGGCGACACGTCCTCCGCGCTGACGGTGAGGATCGCCTCGTCGAGTACGCCGATGCCCTCGGCAACGTCGCCCAAACGGACGAGGGTCTCGCCCAGGCCCACCTGGGCGAAGGCGAGCAGATTGCGGTCGTCGAAGCGGCGGCCGATCTCGATGGCGCGGGTGAACGCGATCAGCGCCGCGGGGTGGTCGCCGGTGATGTAGTCGTACAGGCCGGCGTGCGCGGCGAGGAGGCCCGGTCCGGGTCCCTCCGTGGGCGACTCGTCCAGGGCGCGCCGAGTCTTCGACATCCAGCCCGTCGACCTGGCGTGCTGCCCGTGCAGGAGCAGATCGATCGCCAGCCAGAACGCGCAGCCGGCACCGCGGTGCACGTCGCCCGCGGCCCACCACGCGGTCGCGGCCGCCTCCCAGGCGCGGGCGCTGTCCGCGTCCCGCCCGATCAGATGCGCCGTGACCGCCAGCCGCTCGAGATCCTCCGGGGCCGCGGAGCCCGCGAGCAGCCGGTACGCGTCCGCCCAGGCGCGATGCTCGTACGCCGCCCGCCCGCTGTCGACCTCCATGGCCAGCCCCTCCGCAGCCAGTGTGAGCCCAGTGTGAGCACGGCCGCGGCGCCGGGTAAAGCCTCTGGTCAGATGACCGCGTACGCCTCCACCTCGAGCAGCGCCTCCGGCTTGAACAACGCGACAACCTGGACCGCCGTGCTGGCAGGTGGGTTGGCGGTGTCGACGTACTCGTCCCGCGCGGCCCGGATCGCCGGCAGGTACCCGATGTCGGTCACGTAGAAGTTCAGCTTCACCACATCGCCGAACGTGGCCCCGGCTGCCTTCAAACAGGCATCCAGATTCGCAAACACCTGCCGCGCCTGCGCCCCCGCGTCCCCCACCCCCACAAAGTTGCCCTCAGCATCCAACGCCACCTGCCCCGCCACCGCCACCCACTGCCCCGCCCCCGTCACCACATGGCTGTACCCATTCCCCGCCGCAACCCCCACCGGCACAGGAAAAGAAAACCTGCTCAAGACGTCCTCCTAGACTTCGACCGCCCCATCTTCACCCCCGCACCCCGGCGGGTCTACCGGAATTGCTCGGCCACCGCCCGAAGCTTGTCGACGTACACCTGTCGGCGCGCCGCCGCACCGAGGCTGTCGTGCTCGGTTCGGCTGTCGATGAGCCGAGATGCGTCATCACCCCGAGCAGGTTGGTCCCGGTCGGTGGGTGGTGGGGGTGGCTACTGGCCGGGGTGATCGAGCAGGCTGGGGCGGTCGCGGTAGGCGCCGCAGCGGTCGCAGATCTCGTAGCGCTGGCCGCCTTCGCTCCACTTGTTGCGCCAGTCGTGCAGCCGGAGCATGCACTTCCAAGGCTTCTTCATCTTTCGACGGTAGGACTGCCTCGGAGCGACGACAACAGGAAGTTTTGTACCTCGTCCTGCATCTCGTGGTCGAAGCGGTGGGGGCCGGGGTGGAAGTGGGACTGGTAGGTGCCGGGGCCGGAGTGGAAGCGTTCGGTGAGTGCGCGGTCGGCGGCGAGCATGCCTTGGGGTGGGAAGAGGTCGTCGTCCTCGGCGTAGACGACGAGCTGGTGGTGGCGGGCCCGGCCGGCGGTGAGGGACGGGTGGTCGAGGTGGCGGGCCAGGCCGGGGGTGGTGAACAGCCAGGAGTGGGCGTCGAAGTACGCCGGAAGCAGTGCCTCGAACGTGGTCATCATGCAGACGATCGCGGACGCCTTGATGTCCGGGTCGAGCGCGGTGAGGGTCGCCGAGCGGCCGCCGCCGCCGGAGAAGCCGAAGACGCCGATCCGGTCCGCGTCCACCTCGTCGAGCCCACGCAACACGCTCAGCGCGACGAGGTCGTCGTACGCGACCATCCCGGCGAACGACGTACCGAGCAGGCCGGCCGCCTTCGCGATCGTGTGCTCGTGGTGGCTCGCGGCGACGTCGTACCACTCGTCGTCACCAGGGGAGCGGTCTGCGGCCAGCCATGCCGCCTCGTACGTCGCCATCACGTCGCGCAGCCGCCACGGCAGCGGATCGAGCCCGAAGCGCCGCGAGCCCCAGGCGAACGTGTCGTGACACAGTACGACGAAACCCGCGCGGGCCAACGCGTTCGCGACCGCCCGGCCCTCATACAGCTCCTCACGAAGCCGGATCGCGGCGGCGCTCGGCTCAGGCGTCTCGACGAGCCGCTCGGCCCCGATCGCCTTCACACCCGCATGGCAGTGCAACCCGAGCACGCCGGGTGCAGACGAGGCCTCAATCGGGCGCAGCAGCCAAGCCCGAGTCGGCGGCCCGAACGGGTTGTTCCACTCGAGCACACTCCCGCGGACATTGTCCGATTGCCAATCGTCGACAATCCGCACGTCCGGCCGCTCACCCGGTTCCGGTACGCCGAGCAACCCGGCGACCCTCGTGGTGAGCTCGTCCCCGGTCAGCGGGGACGCGTCCCGGACGAAGCCCGGCCAGTTCTCGTAACCACCCAGCGCACTCGGTCTCAACCCTTCACCGCTCCCGCCGACGGGCGAACTTCGTTGCACATAGGCGAAGACAAGCACAACGGGTACGACGTCCACCACGCCCCGCCCGGCCGCCAGCGCGCCGCAGTCGACGCCGTACTCGCCGAGCCACGGCAGCACGACCTTGAGGAACCCGCGCAGCCGCCCGCACCCGTCCACCCAGGACGCCTCGTAGGATTCGGAAGGCGGTTTCCCGATCGGAGGGCGAGACCTGTGCACGTGAACCCGGTGCTCGATGCGGACTGGCCGGACCCGGACGCGCTCCGGGTCGGCGACGACTACCGGCTGTTCGCGGCGGCCTCGCAAGGCACGATGGACGGTGGCGGGGCTGTGTTCGGTCCCGTCCGGGTCACCGAGCGAGAGACGGCTTGATGGGCAGGACGCCGAAGGACTCGATCACGATCGCCGACGTCGCGCGCGCGGCGGAGGTGTCCCGGGCGACCGTCTCGCGGGTGATGAACGGGCGCCTCACCGTGGCCCCGGAGATCGCCGAACGCGTCCGGGCCGCCGCCGACCGGCTGAACTACCGGCCCAGCGACCTCGCCCGGAACCTGTCGCTCGGCCGGACGAACATGGTCGCGCTGGTCGTGCCGGACCTCGGCAACCCGCTGTTCCAGCAGATCATGCGCGGAATCACGAACGCCGCGGCCGCGGCCGGGTACCGCGTGCTGGTCGCCGAGACGGACGAGGACCCGCTGGCCGAGGCGGACATCGCGATCGAGGCCCGCCGCCGCTGCGACGCACTCATCCTGGTGTCGCCGCGGCTGGCCGAGGAGAGCCTGCTCGAGCTGCTGCCCGAGGTGAAGCCGGTCATCCTGGTCAACCGCGAAGGGCCGTCCGACGTCGCCTCGGTCGGCGTCGACTTCGGCCGCGCGGTGCGGATCGTGGTCGACCATCTCGTCGGTCTCGGGCACCGCCGGCTCGCCTACCTGGCCGGGCCGGTCGGCAGCGCGTCGAACACGGATCGCCTGCGCTCGCTCGAGATCGCCGAGCGCGAGATCCCCGGGCTGGAGATCGTCCGGCTCGAGTGCGGCTCGTCGATCGAGGACGGGTACGGCGCGGTCGAAGAGGTGCTGGATTCACATGTCACCGCGGTGGTCGCGTTCAACGATCTGGTCGCTTTCGGTCTGCTGGCGCGGCTCAACGAGGTCGGGGTCGCCGTACCTGCGGACCTGTCGGTGGCCGGCATGGACGACATCGGGTTGTCGCGGTTCGCCGTACCGTCGCTGACAACCGTCCGGGTCCCGCAGCAGGGGATGGGGGAGTTGGCGTGGCGGAGGTTGTACGCCGAGATCGCCGGGACGGAGGTGGAGCTGGACGGGGTGCCGGACCTGCGGTTGGCGTTGCGGGCCAGCACCGGGCCGGTTCCGCAGGCGACGCGGTTGCAGTCGGACGCGCCTCGCGGGCGGTTCGGGCCTGTGCGTTGGCAGCAGCAGGGGGACATCTTCGTGCTGGGGTCCGAGTCCGGCCTGCTCGCGCACTATGAGTTCGGCCGGCGGATGCCGCAGGTGCATTCGCCGCGGCCGTACCTGCATCCGGTGCGGACGCTCGGTGGCCACCCGCTGACCGAGGTGAGCCCGGTCGACCACCGGCACCACTACGGTGTGTCGCTCGCGGTCGCCGGCGTCAACGGGACGTCCCACTGGGGCGGTCGAACCTTCCTCCCTGGGCGCGGGCCGACCTTGCTCACGAACCACGGCCAGCAGCGCAGCCGCGGAGTCACCGTGGACGACGGTCCCGGCAACGCGTTGACCGACGAGATCACTTGGTACGACGAACAGGGCCGGCCGCAACTGGTGGAGCGCCGACAGCTCAGCGGCTTGCTGGCCGAGGGCGGCTGGCGTCTCGACTGGCACAGCGTCCTCACCGCCCGCTACGGCCCCATCCGCATCGACAGCCCGGCGACCGCGGGACGCCCCGGCGCCGGGTACGGCGGCATCTTCTGGCGACTGCCGTCCGCCGAGAACACCGTCGTACTGAGCGAGGCCGGTGAAGGCGCCGACGCCGCTTACGGCTCGGTCAGCCCTTGGCTCGCTTTCGTCCAGCAACGCGGCGACAGCGTCACCACTCTGCTGCTGGCGCAACCCGCGGACGTCCGCCCCTGGTTCCTCCGCTCCACCGACTACGTCGGCGCCGGCCCAGCGCTCGCCTGGCAAAGCGCCCTGGCCCTACAACCCGACCAGGAGCTCGAGCTCAGCCTGTCAGCCCTCCTCCTGGACCGTTCAATCGACCTCACCGAGGCCCCAGAGCTGGCCGCGCGCCTGCGGACTTAGAACGTCGGGAGACCGGTCACCGGTGAGGACGCTTGGGCTGAGTGCCAGCGGCGGGGGACTCGGCCGGCCAGGCGGGCGGCTCGGCCTGCGTTGACTGCGTCACGCATCGCGGCGGCCATCAGGGCCGGCTTTTCGGCTCGGGTGACCGGGGTGGCGAGCATGACGGCGGCGCAGCCGAGCTCCATGGCCAGCGCTGCGTCACTCGCCGTACCGATGCCTGCGTCGACGATCACCGGGACGTTCGCGGCCTCGGCGATCAGCGCGATGTTGTGCGGGTTCCGGATGCCGAGCGCGGAACCGATCGGCGCCGCCAGCGGCATCACCGCCGCGCACCCAGCCTGCTCCAAGCGGCGCGCCAGGATCGGGTCGTCATTGGTGTATGGCAGCACAGTGAAGCCGTCCGCGACCAGCGCGTCGACCGCGTCCAGCAACTCGATCGGATCCGGCATCAGCAGATGGTCGTCGGCGACCACCTCCACCTTGATCAGGTCGGTCTGCAGCGCCTCCCGGGCGAGCTTCGCGGTCAGCACAGCCTCCGCCGCGGTGTGGCAACCGGCCGTGTTCGGCAGTACGTCGATCCCGTGCTGCTTGAGCACATCGAGGATCGAGCCCTCGTGGCCGGTGCCGAGCCGGCGCATCGCGACCGTGGTGAGTTGGGTGCCCGAGGCAAGCAACGCCTCCTCCATCACCTCGAGGTTCGCGGCGCCGCCGGTCCCCATGATCAGCCGGGAGGTGTAGATCCGGCCGCCGAGCTCCAGTGGGTCGTCCATGTCCTCGATCACGTCCTCAACCACCCTGGACCGCACTGACGATCTCGACCCGGTCGCCGTCCGTGAGCGTCGTACCGGCCCACTCGTCGCGGGTCAGCACGGTCTGGTTCACCGCGACCGCGATCCCGGTCTCGCGGTCGGAGTACTCCCGGACCAGCTCGGCAACGGATCGATCCGGCGGGACTGTCGTCGCCTCGCCGTTCACCCACACGTCGTACGCCATCGCGTCCTCCCTACGCCGGCATTACCCGATACAGGTTCAGCGGTCGGCGACACCGTGTGTCAGTCGCCCTCTCAGCCCACTCTGGCGTGAGCTCCCGCGGCTTCCTCGACGATAACCACCGCACCCCGCCGAGACAACCCGCGTCTCGTCAGCTCGTCACGTCGTCAGGAGCGAGCGGGAGGTGTGTGACGAGCGCGACAAGCATCAGGCGCCGCTACGCGGCGTTGAAGGTGGCGAGCTTCGACGGGTTCAGCGCCCAGAGGACCTGTTCGATGCCGTCCGTCGAGGCGGTGATGGTCAGCACGGCGAAGGTGGTCCCGTCGCGGCGCAGGATCGCGGCCGCCTGGCCGTTGACGGTGCCGAACTCGACGTCGGCGCCTTGCCAGAACGTCGACGCGTAGGCCTGGTGGACCTTCGCGACTCGTTCCGCGCCAACCAGCGGGTAGCGGGTGGCTCGCGCGGCGCCGCCGCTGTCGGAGTAGCTGATGACGTCAGCGGCGAGCAGGCGTTCGAGTGCTTCGAGGTCGCCGGACTGCGCGGCGGTGACGAAGGCAGTCAGCAGCTCGCGCTGTTCCGACCCGGTCACCGGGTTGTGGCGCTCCGCGAGGATGCGTTTGCGCGCCCGGCTGACGAGTTGCCGCGAGGCCGTCTCGGTGGACCCGATGATCTCGGCGATCTGGCTGTACGGGTAGTCGAACGCCTCCCGCAGGATGTACGCCGCGCGCTCGGTCGGCGTGAGCCGCTCCAGGATCAGCAGTACGGCGAACTCCAGCGCCTCGCTCCGTTCGGCGCCGAGATACGGATCCGCGCTGGTGTCGACCGGCTCCGGCAACCACGGGCCGATGTACGTCTCCCGCCGTACCCGGGCCGACTGGGTCGCGTTGATCGCCAGCCGGGTGATCGCGGTCGCCAGGTACGCCGCCGGGTTCGTCACCTTGCTGCGGTCGGTGGTCTGCCAGCGCAACCACACGTCCTGGACGAGGTCCTCGGCCTCGGCGGCGCTGCCGAGCATCCGGTAGGCGATGCCGAACAGCCGTCCGCGGACCTCGGCGAACACCGCCGCGGCCTGCTCCAAGTCCGCCGACGTCATTCGTGGAACTTGATCTCGCGATGGGTGCCGTCGCACAACGGCTTGTTGGACGAGTGGCCGCACCGGCACAACGTCACCCGGTTGCGGGTCTCCTGCAGCTGCCCGTCGGCCCGGTGAACCGGCAGGCCGCCGGTGACCCACAACGCGCTGGCCTGTCCGTCCTCCTCCTCGAGGACCGAGATCGCCCGCGGCAGGTCGGGCTCGATCGACTCGCCGCCGCGCTCCAGCGCGTAGCTGTACGACCCCGACGGGCAGTGGTCGATCCGTCCCATGACATCGGAGCGTACGTCGCTGTCCCCGGTGTCGGCGAGCATCTTGGCGATCGGTCGTGTCCGCCCGATGCAGAACGCGGCGTGGATGCACAGCTCGCCGACCCGCTGCGCGGAGATGCCGACGCCGTCGTGGACGTGCTGCAACTCGCCGTACGGCGCCATCAGCTCGGCCTCGGTGCCGTCGAAGCCGACCACCGCGTGGGTCCCGTCGCAGAACGGCTTGGAGCCGGACCGGCCGCACCGGCAGAGCGCGTACGTGTCCTCGGTCTCGATGGCCGCCGACGTCTGCCAGGTGAGCGAGGCGTTGTTCTCCGACACGATCTTGAGCTTGCGCCGCAGCGGCACCCGGCCGTAGACGACGTACGGCCCATTCGGCAGTACGGCGACCCGCTGCGACTCGCCGACCGACCACTGACGGGCCGCCGGCGTGACGTAGTCGAAGGTCGGGCCGGCCACGAAGCCGTCGCCGTCGCGCATCTGCATCAGCGCCTCGGCCTGGGCCTTGAGCGCATACATGGTGCCGGTGGCAACGGACAGCATCCGCGGGCTGCCGTTGAACGTCTGCTCGAGCAGGTGCAGGACCGCGCAGTACGTGTGGTTGAACTCCTCTTGAGCGACCCGGATCGGGTGTCCTTCCGGGTGGTCGGTCAGCCTCGGGTTGGGCCGCATCGGGCGTACGCCGTCCATGTCGAAGCCGATCGGCTCGCCGGTCGGGCCGGATGCCGGGGTGTCGCCACGCTGGTACCGCCGGCCGAGCTGCAGCTCCTGGAAACGGTAGTAGTGGGCGACCTCGTCGCGGTCCGGGTGGAACATGTCAGCGTCCCCGTCCCAGACTTCGCCGCGCGCCGTACCCTCGCCCTGCTCGACGATCTCCGCCAGCGCCTCGAGCGCGGACTTCAGGCTGTCGACCACGATCAACCGGCCGCCGCTGTGCCGGAAGTGCGCGTTGCCGACCTGCCGGGCCGGGTCGCCGCAGAAGACCGCGTCCTCGCCGAGCTCGTCGCACAACTCGATCAGCCCGCGTTCGATCGCGTCGTAGAACTGGCCGATCGTCTCGTAGTCGTCACCCTCGGCCGGGCCGCCGGGCGGCGCCGGCCGCTCGATCCGGAGGAACATTTCCAGCGCTTCCGGCCCGAAGGGCCCCAGCGAGAGTTGCAATGAACGGTCGCCGTGCGGCATCCGGCGCGGATGCGGTGGCAGCATCTCGGGCTTGTCCAGCTGCGGCCGGCCGCCGACGGCGTTCAGGATGTTGGCCGCGAGCGCGAGGTGCAGCATCTCCTCGGAGAAGACACTGCCCACGACCTGGACGGCCTCCGGGTTCCGCTGCGGATCCAGCGAGTACAGCGCGCACAGGTACGGCGGAAGTGTCGCGTGCTCGAGCTCGACCGCCCACTGCAGGTGCTCCCGAAGGCTTTCCAGGGTCCACGTCATGCTTTCCTCCCGTGAATCAGTTGCATCGACAGGTGTCCGCCGTCGAAGAGATCGGCGAGCCGCCGACCCTGTCGAGCGGCAAGTGCGTAGGCGGTGTGCGAGCTGTGCCGGGCCTCGACCATCGCCGCGACCTCCGCGGCCCGCAGCGACCACGACCGCGGCACGTCGGCCGGTCGCTCGATCTGCTCCAGGACGTCGAACCCAGCGTCCGCCAGGAGGTCGTCCAGCTCGTGTTGGCCGGGGAAGTGGTTGCCGTCCGGGAGCCTTCGCAATTGCTTGCCCTGGGCAATCACTACGAGCAGGCCGAGTGACCCGCCCGGGGCGAGTACGCGGTGGATCTCACTGAGCAGAGTCGCCTTGTCCTCGACGGTGCACAGCACTCCGAGACACCACGCGACGTCGACTGACGCCGTACGCAAGGGAATCCGGCGGCCGTCCGCCAGCACGACGGGCAAGCTGAACAACGTGGACGCGGCCCGGCACGCGGCAGGCATCGGCTCGAGCAGGATCGGGCTGACGCCGAACCGTTCGGCCGCCCAGGCAGCGGGTCCGCCGACGCCGGCGCCGACGTCGAGCAGGCGCATGCCGGCGGACAACTCGCACGCCTCGGCCAGCCAGGCCAGCGCCGTCGGGCTGGCGCTGCCGCGGCATGCGGCCGGGATGGCGTACCGATCCCCGAGCTGTCGTACGGCGTCCGCCGTCCACCCGGCCACGTCGTCGAACTCGGCAACCATCGCCGCAGCGGTCATCCGAACCTCTCCAAGAGCACCCCAGTTGCTGTCCGTCGGCAGCTAAGACAGGCCAGCCCGGCGGCGTGTGACAGCCGTGACACCACGCTCCCGGTCACAAATGCGCAAGCTGCGATGTCTGAGCTGGCGACACCCGATCCCGAAGGAGTTCTCCATGAACGACCAACGTCCTGCCGTCGTGCTCGTGCACGGCGCGTTCGCCGACGCCAGCAGCTGGAACGGCGTGGTCGAACGACTACTCGAGCGCGGTCTCGAGGTCGTCGCCGTCGCCAACCCGCTGCGCAGCCTGACCACCGACGCGGCCTATGTCCGCGACGTCATCGCCGGCATCGGCCGGCCGGTGCTGCTCGTCGGCCACTCGTACGGCGGCATGGTCATCACCGAGGCGGCGGCGCAGAACGACAACGTCGTCGGCCTGGTCTACGTCGACGCGTTCGCCCCCGACCACGGCGAGAACGCGTTCCAGCTCTCGGTGAAGTTCCCCGGCAGCACGCTCGGCGACGCGCTCACCGCGTACCCGGTCGCCGGTGGCAACGAGTTCGCCATCCGGCAGGACGTGTTCCAGCAGCAGTTCTGCGCGGACGTCCCGGACGCGCAGGCCGCCGTGATGGCCGCGACCCAGCGCCCGGTCACCGAGGCCGCCCTGACCGAGGGCCTCCCGGCCGAGACTCCGGCGTGGAAGTCGCTCCCGTCCTGGTTCGTCTTCAGCGACGCCGACCTCAACATCCCCGTCGAGCTGCACCGCTACCTGGCCGAACGCGCCGGCGCCAAGGGCCACAAGGAGATCCCCGGCGCCTCCCACGCCCTCAGCGTCTCCCAACCCGCCGCCGTCACCGAGACCATCCTCGAAGCCCTCGGCGCCTGATCCCACCAAACCCCTGCCGGCAGCACCCCGGGCAGGCGCCCCGGCAGGGGTTTGGTGTCCCCAACGCCTCGCCGGCTCGTGGACTTCGTCGCTACTCTGTGTCACTATCGCGGGAACGTTGGGGTGGGTTGAGTCAGGGCGGGGGGCCGGGATGACTGCTCAGGTGAAGTTGTCGGCTGAAGGTGACGGCTCGACCGCGGTGGAAGATGGCGAGTCGGATCATCCGGTCTTGAAGGTCGCGCCGGACACCGAAGTGACGCTGACCGCCGTTGTCGAACCCGCCGAGGCCGGCCAGTCTCCGAGCTTCGCGTGGAGTCACAAGGGCACCGCTCTGCCCGCCGAGACGAGGAATCCTCATACCTTCAAGGCGGGTGCGGACACCTGGGGCAAATACGAAGTGGCTGCCACCCTCAATGGCACCAAGCTAGGACCAGTCGCGGTCAGCGTGGCCGAGCGTCCGGAAGAGAAACCCGCAGAGCCTGTCGATGACAAGGTGACCGAGACCGAGGCCGGCGAGTACGACGCTCGGTTCGCTTGGATCAGCGGTGTTTCGGCTGCCGGGGCTGCGCTGCTGACGCTGATCCTGCTGGCTGTCGTGCTCTTCGGTATCGACCTGCCTGCGCCAGTGTCGACCGTCGCGGAGAACCAACAGGTCACCGGCACGTGGTCGGAGCGCTTCGCCGGCATCCTCGCCCTTGTCCTGGCGGTGATCGGCGCGATCCTCGTCTTCGGCGGTCTCTGGCTCGCTGCCATGGAGGCCCGTGGACGACTGCGTGCCCAGGTCGCCGTCAAAGTACGTGGCCCACTCGACGGCGTGCCCGAGGTCCTCGACAAGGCCCGCATGCTGCGAGGCACGATCGCGGTGCTCTGCGCGGGCGTCGCCATCCTTGTCGTCGCGGCGATCATCGGCATCCGTCTCGCCGGAGTTGCGTCGGGCACGGATCCACAGGTCAGTCCGTCGACTCCGGTGGCGCCGTCGGTCTCGCCCACGGGCTGAGCGTGATGGCGAAGGCGGTCGTGGTCCTCGTCGGCGTACCGGCTCCACGTCCCTTCAAGTACGACGGTGCGGTGTACCGATTCGCGTCACTGCCGGGCGTGCTGAACGACGTACGTCAGCACCAGAAACTCCTGCGCAGCGCCGTACCGGGTGATCCGGTTGTCCGCGAGTGGGTGACGCCGTACGACACCAAGGTCGAGGTCATCGGCAAACGCCTCCGTGATGTCGTCACCACGTTGCACCCCGACGACCTGATGATTCTCGTGCTCTGCGGCCATGGCTTCCAGGTCCACGACAACGACATGTTTCCCGAGCAGGATTTCAAGGACGAGGTGTTCGCCTGCTCGGACGGCCCGCTGCGCGACGACTTCTTCCAGGACCTGTGGGCGAAATGTCCGACCGGTACGCGGGTCGTCTCGATCGTGGACACCTGCGGATCGGATACCCTCGTCCTCGGCCTGGCCCGCCCCGAGCCCTCGTACTACGAGGTCCTCACAGCCGCCGGCCCGTCCCGGTTGTCGATCTCCGCCTGCCTCAGCGCGGAGACCGCCCAGGAAATCGGCCCCGCCGACCAACGCCAAGGCCTGCTCAGCTGGGCCCTCGAACAAACCTGGACCCCAGCCCCCGACCTCACCTACCGCACCTGGTTCACCGCCGCCGCCAAACGCGTAACCCACCACAACAGCCGCCAGCACCCAACCCTCAGATACCTAGGCCCCAAACCCGGCCTCCCCCTGGTCGACTCCCGACCCTTCCAACAATGAGTCCTCTGGGGATAACCAGTCCGGGGTTTCAGAAGGCGGGTGGGGTGCCGTGGAGGGCTCGGTGGGTGGCGGCTTCGTCGGCGGTGAAGTTGGGGACTCGGGTTTCGGTGTCGTAGTAGCGGTGGAAGACGGGGGTTTGGGAGCCGGACATGGGCGGGACGATCCAGCTCCAGTCGGCGGGGCAGCCGCGACCTGCGCGTTCCTCGCGTTCCAGGTGGATGAGGAAGCGCCGGGTCTCGGTGTGGTGGTCGGTGATGGTCACGCCGTTCGCGCGGAACGAGTGCAGGACCGCGCGGTTGATCTCGACCAGGGCGCGGTCCCGCCAGAGGGTCGCCTCGTCCGAGGTGTCCAGCCCCATCCGTTCCGCGACCTCCGGGACCATGGCGTAGCGGTCACTGTCACCCAGGTTGCGGGCTCCGATCTCGGTGCCCATGTACCAGCCGTTGAAGGGCGCGGCCGGGTAGGAGACACCGCCGATGTCCAGCCGGTTGTTGCTGATGACCGGGACCGCATGCCACCGCATGCCCAGGTCGGCGAACCACGCCAGCTCGGGGTGCTCGAGCGGGACCTCGTGGACCGCCTGCCCGGGGAGCTGGAACATCTGCGGTCCCTCCTCGACGGTCTCGACGATGAGCGGGAGTACGTCGAAGGCCCCGGGACGTTCGGGCGGTCGCCATCCGCGCTGGATCAGTTCGCTGGTGAAAGCCCGGTAGCGAGGGTCCCCGAGGACACGCCCGTACGGCTGCTCGTACCCGGCGTACCTGATGAGTTGCTCGTTCCAGATCCTGGGCGCAGGCCGGTACGGCGTCTCGGGGGCGAACACGCTGATCATCGCCCGGATCTTCCCGCCGTTGTGGGCCGCGCGCAGGTGCTCGAAGCAGTGCCCCGCGACGCCGCCGGCGTCGGAGACGGTTCTTAGGTCGCGCACCCGCAGGCTGCGCCAGTACAGCCTGCCGATGCAGCGCGCGTTGTTGCGCCAGGCGACGCGGGCGCCGAACGTCAGCTCCTCGGTGGTGTGCCAGTAGGTCCCGGTCAGGTCGATCTCACGCATTACCGCAGCGAGCCGCGGCCCCAGCGGTCCGGCCTTGGGGTTCTCGGCGTGAAAGAGCTCGAGGAAGTCCTTGGCCGCGGCCCGAACCGCCTCGACGTCGGCGCTCTCGGGGCTTGGATCAGGCTGGCTCACCGCGCGCAGGGATGTCGACCGGATCCTCCCGGGGCCAGGTGACGCCCGGTGGCCGGTACGGCGAGGCCTGCCCCACGGTCGATCGGCGACCACTAGTCCGCCGGGCCCGGAGACTCCGGAGCGCTCCCGTAGCGGGGGCGGAGCTGCCGGTCGTCCAAGTCGTCGAACAACGGGTCGTGCTGGTGGGAGGTCGGCTCGCCGGACAGCTGCGTGCTGCCGAGCCGGTCGACCTCGCTGGCGAACGAGTCCATCAACGACTGCATCTGAGCATGGGTCGACTGCGCGTACGAGCGAACCTGCTGCCCAGCCGTGTCCATGGCCTCCGCGACGATCCTGCGCTCGTGCGCGCGCGCCTGGCCGATGCGCTCGCGGGCGTCCCGGCTGACGTCCTTGACCATCTCCTCGGCCACGAGCTGCGCCTGACTGAACAGTTGGACGACCTGCTCGTTCACGCGCTCACCGACCTGCTCGTACTCGTCCAGCTCCGCCTGCACGCGTTGCAGCTCCGCGCGGGTGCGCTGCAGTTCCATCCGGAGACGTTCGTTCTCGGCCCGGCTCTCGCTGCGGTCTCGCTCCGCAGCCTGGAGCTGGTCAGCCAGCCGATCGAGGAATTCGTAGACCTTGCCCGCGTCGAGCCCCATCATCCGGCGGGGGAATGTCTCGTCCCGGATCGACTCGGGTGCCTGGTAGCGCGGTGAGCCCTGGCGGTGGCTGCTGTGCGTCACTAGTCGTCTCCTGACCTGGTAGCGCCGGCATGTCGAGGTGCTTGTCGGCGGCTGCGTAGTAGAAGTGCTCGTACTTGATCTGGTCTGGTCGCATGCCGGCGCCGGCCAGCTGCTCCAGCGTGTGCGCGACCATCTGCGGGCCGCCGCACACCATCGCCGTACGCCCGTAGAGCGCCTGCCGGGCCGCGACCGTGCCGACCTTCCCGCGCGTCCCCGGGTACGACGGATCGCCCGAAACGACCTCGGTGTAGTCGAACCAGGGCCGCTGCTGGGCGAGTTCACGCAGCCGCGGGCGGTCGTAGAGGTGCCAGGCCATCCGGACGCCGTGAAGCAAGTGGACCAGGGGACCGGTGCCCGACCGCTGCCACTCGAGCTCGATCTGCTCGAGGACCGCGAGGAGCGGGGCGAGACCGGTCCCGCCGGCGACCATCAGCAGGTCCCTCGTGTCGCCTTCCCACCGGGTCAGCCGGTCGCCGACCGGCGCCCCCAGCTTCACGGTGTCGCCGACCTTGAGCGACCGCACCACGGCCGGGCTCACCTGGCCGCCGTCGATCTGCTGCACGTGCAGGTCGATCGAGCCGTCCGGGCGCGGGGCGTTGGCCGGGCTGAAGTACCGCCACAGCCGGGGGCGTTGCGGGATCTCCATGGACACCGACTGACCGGGGAGGAACTGGTACGCGCGCCGGGGCCGGACCGTCAGCAGGGTGAGGTCCATGGTGCGTCGCTCGGCTGAGACCACGTCGGCGTCCCACCAGTCGGGCGTGGACTCGGAGGACGTCTCCGCCGCCTCGACCATGATCCGCGCGACCACCTGGTACGCCGCCGTCCAGTCCGCGGCGAGGTCCTCGTCCCACTCGGGTCCGAGGAAGTGCTTCAGGGTTGCGCACAGCGAGGCGCCGACCGCGTTGTAGTGCTCCGCCACGACGGCGTACTTGCGGTGGTCGCGGCCGAGGTGCTGCAGGAAGGCCGCGTCGTTCTCGAGCTGGTCGGCGTGGCTGACGATCCGTCCGAGGGCGCTGAAGAACTTGTCCCGCTGGCCGGACATGGAGAGCGGGAACATCGAGCGCACGTCGGGGTGGGACACGAAGAGATGCGAGTAGAAGTACAGCGCCACCTGTTCGCCGTGCTCCGACACCCGATCCCAGCTGCGCTGCAGGGCGTATGCATCCATCTGGCTATCCGTCCCGGAGCGGCAGCTCCTCGAACGAAACGACCAGCCCATCAGGGGGCATGAGGTACTGACGGTTGTCGGCGGCGCACGCCGACGGGTCCTGCGTTGACAAGGGTTTCCCCTCCCAGATCCGACCCCGAGTCTTATCCAGTCCTCCGTCTGCCTCCCGACCTACCCGCCCCCCAACCCCCTGAAACCGCCAAATCGGACCAATTCGTCTCGAATCTCCTCAACGCCTTCGAAATGTTGCCAAAAGCAACAACCTACCGACCGGTCCGGCCTTGCCGCCGCGCCGAAGACCTGGTATTTGGAACTCAACCGCGAGCTCAACTCCAGCGCACGTGATGATCACGAACTGCCGACGCGGGGTCGGGGTGCTTGTGGGATGGGAGCCTCAGAGAACGGCGGGGGATGTCGTTCCGCGGGACGATCGGGCTTGGCCGCGGAGCTCGGTGCCTGTGCCGGTGGTGCTGATCATAGTGGCGGTGGCCGCCGGCGTGGGGTTGGGGTCGGTGCCGCCGGGGCGCAGTGTGATGGGCATGGCGGTTGTCGGCGGTGGGTTCGTCGTCGCGTTCGGCTTCGGGGTTGTCGTCGCTGTGAAGGAATGCGGCAGTGGATCGCCGGGCATTCGGTTCCTGGGCGGATCCAGCTGCTCGAGTGGGGCGCGGTGGCGGTCGGCTTCGTGATCCTGGGTCTGGTGGACACCGGCCTGGGGTGGGTGCTGACTGCCAACCTCTGGGGAATCCGCATCGCCCGCGCGAACCGCGGAGCCGTCGACCAGGCGTTGTCCGCCCTTGAGACGTCGGCGGTTCGAACCAAGCCCACGCCCAGTGCGACGCGGGTCAAACCGTTGACCCCCATCCTCCGCAACAACCTGCTTCTCGAACGACGGCGCGCGATCGCCTGGCTGATCGCGTCCGTGATCGCCGTGGCGAGCGCCGGTAGAGCTGCCGCCCGCGACCACGATCACTGGCTTCGCGCGTTGGTTGGGGTCCTGCGCCGACTCATGGCGACCTGGCTGGCGTTCCACAATTTCACCAACGCCGCGAACCCGCCCCGCCGCGCGTACGTCGTACTGCTGAACGACCCCGCACCGAGAACGCTCCGTCCGCTGCTGGCAATCTGGCCGTCGCACTACCGCCCCGACGCGCCCTCTCATCGGCAGGTGCGTGCGTTGGGCCGGCGTTCCACCCCGTCGCCCGGGCTTCTAGCCGTCGCGGCATGGGGCGCACAGGTGTTGGCGGATCACACACCGGAGAGTCCTGAGAACACCAGTCACGAAAGCGTGAAGTCCGCGTTCACACGACTGCGGCCTGGTCGAACACATGCTCTGGGTCTCTGCTGTAAGGCCTGTTGGTCGGTTCAGCCTCAGGAGGCGTGTTTGTCGGGGGCCGGCGGATCCTCGGCGGGGGAGGGTGGGATGTGCTCGATCTTGAATCCGGTGAACCCGTAGAGCACCGATAGCAGGGGGCTGGCCCAGCAGAAGATGGCGTAGGGCGCGTAGAGCAGGGTCGATACGCCGAGGACGGCGCTCATGAAGGCGCCGCAGGAGTTCCAGGGAACCAGCGGCGAGGTGACCGTCCCGCTGTCGGCGGCGAGCCGCGACAGGTTTGTCGGGGCCAGCCCGCGTTTGGCGAACTCGGCCCGGAAGATGCGCGACGGCAGCACCAGCGCGATGTACTGGTCGCCGGCCACGATGTTGAGCCCGAAGCCGCAGGCGAACACGGTCAGGAACAGCCGCCCGGTGCCCTTGGCGGCGCTGATCATCGGGTTGACCAGGCGGTTGATCAGCCCGAATTCCTCGAGCACCGCGCCAAATGTGACGGCTCCGAAGATCAGCCAGAGCGTGAGCAGCATGCTGTCCATGCCGCCGCGGGACAGCAGCCGGTCGATGTCCCCGATGCCGGTGTCGATGCTGAAGCCGTTGGCCATCGCCAACCAGACGGCCTTGATCGGGCCGAGCACCGCGCGGTAGGCGCTTTCGGGGTCCATGTGTTTTACGAAGTCCCGGTACACGTCCGGCTGTAGGAACGCGCCCAGCACCCCGGCGAACAGCGTGGAGAAGGTCAGCGCGAGCGAGGCCGGCACCTTGCGGATCGACAGGGCCGCGAGCAGCGCCAACGGCAGGAGGTTCCAGATGGTGATGTTGTAGACCTGGTTGAGGGACGCCAGTTCGACGGCCTCGGACAGCGGCGCGTGCACGTCGGGACCGCGCACGAAGCCGATCACGAAGAACGCGGCCAGGGCGATCACGAAGGCCGGGACCGACGTCCAGATCTGGCGCTTGATGTGCTGGTAGACGTCGACCTTGACCATCTGCGCGGTGAGGATCGTGGTCTCTGACAACGGAGACGCCTTGTCGCCCAGGTAGGCACCGGAGATGACCGCCCCGGCCGTGATCGCCGGGGACACCCCGAGCATGGCCGCGATCCCGACGAGTCCGACCCCGATGGTTCCGGCCGTCGTCCACGAGCTGCCGATACTCAATGCGATGACGCCGCAGATGATCGCCGAGGCCGCGTAGTACCAGCTGGGCGACAGGATCTGGATGCCGTAGTACACCAGCGTCGGGATGGTGCCGGACAGGTTCCACACGCCGATCAGGGCGCCGACGGCCAGCAAGATGAACGTCGCACTCGTCACCGAGGCCATGGCTCCCTGCGCAGCCGTCTGGACGCGCGACCACGGGTTGCCGTTCTTGACCGCGATCAGGGCCGCCACCATCGCGGACAGCACCAACCCGACCTGGATCGGACCGTCCAGCGCGTCCAGGCCGAACAGAGCCAGGGCCGAGGCGATGAAGACGGCCAGAACGACCAGCGGGATGATCGCGTCCGCCAGCGACGGCGGCCGGGCCGCGCGGCTCGGCTCGGTGCCGATCTGGTCACTCATCGCGGGTGCCGTCCATCAGATGGTGATTCGTCCGGTCCACAGTCCGACAACGCCGACGACGGCGGCGATGACGATGAGCGCGAACAGAGCCATCTCTGTGGGTGTGAAGATGCGCCGGCCGTGTTCGGCGCGGGCCTTGATGTACAGCAGCGTCGCCGGGGCAAGGATGATCGTGCAGAGGAGCAGGAACTTCAGCCCGGCGGCGTCGAACAGGAACAGCGTGTATGCGGTCGCGATTCCCGCGAAGACGGTCTGCTTGCGGCGGGTGCCGGCGCTGACGTCTTCGTAGGTCTCACCGGTGAGCCCGAGCTTGAGGGCATAGGCGGCCGCGAGGAAGTACGGGATCAGGGCCAGGCTGGTGCACAGGTCGAGCATGAAGTTCAACGCGTCGGTGAGGACCAGGGTCAGGGCCAGCAGGCTTTGGACCGCGAGCGAGCTGACCACCAAGGCGGTGATCGGGGTGCCGTTGTCGCTCTCCCGGCCGAGGAAGACCGGGAAGTCCTCATTGCGGGCGGGCATGTACATCACCTCGGCCGCCATCAAGGTCCAGGCGAGGTAGGCGCCAAGCACCGAGACGATCACGCCGACGCTGATGAAGACCTCGCCCCAGTCGCCGACCACTGACTCGAACACGCCGATCATCGACGGCTGGCGAGTCTGGGCGAGTTCGGGCTGCGGCAGCACCGAGTAGCTGGACAGGGTCACCAGGGAGAAGATCGACAGCACGCCCAGAAAGCCGAGCACGGTGGCCTTGCCGACGTCCTCGCGCTTCTTGGCGTAGCGGGAGTACACACTGGCGCCCTCGATGCCGAGGAACACGAAGGTGGTGACCAGCATCGTGTTCCTGATCTGCTCGTTGAGGTTCCCCAGGTCGCCGTAGCCGTAGGCGGTCCAGTTGTCGGCGAACACGCCGGCGTCGAGGTTGACGAACAGCACGACGATGAAGACCAAGATCGGGATGACCTTCAAGACCGTCACGATCCGGTTGATGACCGCGGCGTCACGGACCCCGCGGGCGATCAGGTAGTGGAAGAACCACACGCCGACCGAGCCGAGAGCGGCGGCGAGCACGGTGTCACCGTCGCCGAAGGCGTCGGCGAAGGTGCCGAGGGTGGCTGTGATGAAGACCCAGTAGAAGGTGTTGCCGGCCACCGCGCTGGCCCAGAAACCGATCGCGGAGTTGAAGCCGGCGTAGTCTCCGAAGCCGGCCTTGGCGTAGATGAACACACCGGAGTCGAGGTCGGGTCTGCGGATCGCCAGGTTTTGGAATACGAAGGCCAGCATGAGCATGCCCGCACCGGCGACGGCCCAGGCGATCAGCGATCCGAGAATCCCGGTCGCAACGCCGAACCGCGCGGGGAGCGAGAAGACGCCTGCCCCCACCATCGAGCCGACGACCATGCCGGTCAACGTCGGCAGTGACATCCTGGCGGTGGCGCCGACCTTGGTGGCTGCATCCTCCTCTGCAATGCCCATCGGACTGCCTCTCGTGAGAAACGGTTACCCCTTTGTCAGAACGAGATCGGCTCGCGGATGACAGGGCAGGTCATGCAGTGCCCGCCGCCACGACCGCGGCCCAGTTCGGCGCCAACGATCGTGATGACCTCGACGCCGGCCTTGCGCAGCAAGGAGTTCGTCAGGGTGTTCCGGTCGTAGGTGAACACCACACCCGGCTCGACCGCGACTACGTTGTTGCCGCTGTCCCACTGCTGCCGCTCGGACTGGTAGGCGTCGCCGCCGGTCCCGATCGTCTGCAGGCCGGGCAAACCGAGGGCGGCCGCGACCACGTCGACGAAGGGTCGGCTCTCGTCCGTGACGTGCACGCTGCCGCCGGGGCGCAACGTGAACGGGTGCACCGCGTCCATGATCGTCGGGTAGACCGTGACGATGTCGCGGTCGGCGAAGGTGAACACGGTGTCCAGGTGCATCGCGGCCCGCAGCTTGGGCATGCCGGCGACAACGCAACAGTCGGCGGTGCCGTTCGCGAGCAGGGCGGCCGCCGCCTGCGTGATGGCTTGGCGCGACGCCCGCTCGCTCATGCCCATCAGGACGACGCCGTTGCCCACCGGCATGATGTCGCCACCCTCGAAGGTGGCCCGGCCCCAGTCCTTCTCCGGGTCGTCCCACCAGACAGTGGAGCCGACGAAGTCCGGGTGGAACTGGTAGATCGCCTTGTAGATCAGCGTCTCGTCGTGCCGGGCCGGCCGGTACAGCGTGTTCATCGTGAGGCCGCCGTACAGCCAGCAGGTGGTATCCCGGGTGTACAGCCTGTTCGGCAGCGGCGGCATCAGGTACTCGCGCGCCCCGGTCGACTCCCGCGCCAAGGCGAGATAATCCGACCGGAAGTCCTCCGGCAGGTCGGACGTCGAGAGGCCGCCGATGAGGTACTCGGCCAGCTCGCCGCCGGACAACGACTCCAGGTATGCCCGAGCCCAGCCCCACCTGGTTCGGCTCGATCTTGCGGTCCAGCAGCCATGCCTTCGCGTCCGCGATGGCAATGGTCTGGGCGAGCAGTTCGTACAGCTCGACGACCTCGACTCCACGGTTGCGCATCTTGTTGACGAAGTCGGCATGGTCGCGCTGGGCGTTCTCTACCCACAGCACATCGTCGAACAGCAGATCCTCACGGTTGGCCGGGGTCAGCCGACGGTGCGCCAGCCCCGGCCGGCACACCAGAACCTTCCGCAACCGCCCGACCTCGGAGTCCACGCAGTACGAGGCCGACTTCGAGGCGTTCTCAACCGTCATGATCGTCGCAGTCCCTAGCAAATCGACAAGCCGGATCGCCAAGAGCTTCCCAGCAGCCTCGGCCGGACACATCACCCGGAATGGAGGATGTCGGTGTCTGGTCCCCGGTCCGGGCCCCTCCTTGACGGTCTTCTTGCCGTTGCGAACGACGTAGATGTCATCCAGCAACAGCACGCCTTCTCGCTGCTCCGGGTCCGCCGTCTGCTCGTGGAAGTCGATGTCTTCGAAGCGGCGCGCCAGGATCTCGCCTCGGCGCGTACCCAGTGATCATCGTCAGCCAGACGAACGTTCCCTAGGCGAAGTCCTCCGCGAACGCGGCGTCGACCAATCTGGCAGCTTCCGATGTACAAGGAGGAAGCTCGGCTTGTCCTGCTTCGTTTCTTGGCAGCGTCCGCGGGTTCGTGTCGATCCAATCCCAACGAACAGCCAGGTCCAGCGCGCCGCTGACGCTGGCGTGGATCCGCCATCCTTCGGCGGCCGGCCCGGCTGCGGGGTGCTTGCCGGTCCTGCGCGTAGAAGGTCTCCAGCACCTTCGCCGATCCTGCTTGCCGGCACCGTGCCGAAGTCTACTCATCGACAGGCGGCCCGGGACGGGCCGGCTTGGAACCGGCTCCCAACAGGTCAGACGCGGCAGGCCCCGTGGTGTTGTGGTTCAGGACATAGGCGACAGATGTCTCACGACATAGGCGACACGTGTCTCGGGTGGTCGGCGACTGGTGTGGTGGGTCGGATGCTCGGGGATGTCGAGGGCTCGGTTGGTGCTGCCCGCGTTGTTTGTTGAGGGGCAGACGGTGTCGGAGGTGGCCCGGCGCTACGGGGTGCACCGGGCGTGGGTCTATAAGTTGCGAGGGCGGTATCTGGCCGAGGGGCAGGCGGCGTTCGAGCCGCGGTCGCGGCGGGCGAAAACCTCGCCGCGGGCCACGCCGCCGACGACGGTGGAGCTGGTGCTGCGGTTGCGCAAGCAGCTGGGCGAAGCCGAGCTGGACGCGGGCGCGGACACGATCGGCTGGCATCTGGAACACCACCACGGCACGGTGCTGTCGCGGGCGACGATCCACCGGATCCTGACCCGGGCCGGGGCCGTTGTGCCGGATCCGGCCAAGCGGCCGCGGTCGTCGTACCTGCGGTTCGCCGCCGAGTTGCCGAACGAGTGCTGGCAGTCCGACTTCACGTATTACCGGCTCGCGAGTGGCCGGGGGTGGAGATCATCACCTGGCTGGACGACCACTCCCGCTACGCGTTGAGCGTCACCGCCCGTCCCCGGATCACCGGACCAATCGTGCTGGCCACCTTCGGGGAAACCGTTGCGGAGTACGGGATCCCGGCCTCCACGCTGACTGACAACGGCATGGTCTACACGACCAGGTTTTCGGGCGGGATGGCCGCAACGGGCTCGAGACCGAGCTGTGGCACCTGAACGTCGTCCAGAAGTACTCCCGCCCGAACCACCCGACCACCTGCGGGAAGGTGGAGCGGTTCCAGCAGACGATGAAGAAGTGGCTGCGCGCCTAACCGGTCGACCGACTATCGCGGCCGCGCTCCAGGTCCTGCTCGACCAGTTCGTCGACGAATACAATCGCCGCCGCCCGCACCGGTCCCTGCCGCACCACGCCACCCCGGCCACCACCTACACCGCCCGCCCCAAGGCCACCCCGACCGCGGATCGGACCGGCGAGGTCCACCACCGCGTCCGCACCGACCGCGTCGATCACACCGGCGTGGTCACCCTCCGAGCCAACGGCCGACTCCACCACATCGGCATCGGCCGAACCCACGCCCGAACCCACGACCTCCTCCTCATCCACGACCTTCAGATCAGGATCGTCCACGCCGCCACCGGCAAACTCCTCCGCGAACTCACCCTCGACCCCACCAAGGACTACCAACCCACAGGGGGCCGACGTGCGATGGTTCCCGCGCCTCCTCCGACCAGGCGAAACTGTGGCGCGGGCCGGGTTCACTCGAGTAGCCGGGCGAGCATCGTGGGGTGGTCGGCGAGAGCTTCTCTGGCGAAGCCTTCGACTCGTGGGCGGAAGCTGTCTCGATCGACACCTGGCCAGTCGATTCCGCCGTGAGGTGGCTGTGGGTCATATTCGATCGCCAGTTGTACTGTGCGGGCGAGGTCGTCATTGGTCAATCGGGCTGCGAGCCGCAGTGCAGTGTCGATACCTGCCGAGACTCCCGCACCGGTCAGGTACTGATCGTCTTCGACCCAGCGCTGCGGTACGTAGGTCGCACCGAGGCGGTCCAGGAATCTGTGGTACGCCCAATGCGTGGTGGCGCGGCGACCATCCAGCAGACCGGCGCCGGCGAGAAGAAGGGAACCGGTGCAGACGGAGGCGACCACCTCGGCGCTGCTGTCGGCCTTGCGAAGGTAGTCCAGGAGTGTGGGATTCGCGAGCTGGCGAAGGGTGCCGACACCGCCGCCGGGGACGAGGACGACGTCAGGTTCGGGTGCCTCGTCGATGGTCGATGTGGCGGCGATGCGTACGGGCGTGTCGGTGGGCACAGCGTCAAGGCTTTCGGCGACCACCATGACGTGGTGGCGGGGCTGGACGCCGAGAACGGTCTCGACGGCCTCCAGGCCGCTCATGACCTGGAGCGGGCCGATCAGGTCCAGTGGAGTCAGTCCCGGATAGAGGACGAAGGCGACGGTCTTGTCGTTCACGGCACGACCTCCTCCGCGGCATCGAAGCTGAACATCATGCCGGTCTCGATGTGTTCGGCGATGTGGCAGTGAACCATCCATCGGCCGGGGTTGGTGACGTCGAGCAGGATGTCGACGATCTCGCCGGCGCGGACGAGCACGGTGTCCTTCCAGACCAGGTTCGGATCCGGTACTCCGTTGCGGCTGAGCACCAGGAAGCGGCCCGCACCGTGGACGTGGAACGGGTGATGCATCTGGTGGTCGGAGCCGCGTGAGTTGTCGAGCCGGATCTTGACCCGGTCACCGACGCGGAAACTCCAGGCGATCTCGCGGTTGGCGGCACCGGTGGCGGGGTCGACAAGTTTCCATGTCATGTTCGAGCTGGTCGACATCACGTTCATGTCCGGCATGGTGTCCTCCCACTCGACACCGTCGTCGCTGCTCTCGGCGTGCGACTCCGTTTCGGAGCTGCCCATGTCGTGGTGCTCCATGTCGCCCATGTCCATGTCACCCATATCCATGCCGCTCATGTTCATCTCACCGACGAACTGCAGGGTCTGGTCGGGGGCACGATCGCGATGTGCGGCGAGTCTGTCCCGCTCGGCGGTGAGGCTGGGGTCGGAGCGGAGTACCGGGTAGGTGTTGGCGTGGCTGGGCTCGGCCGGGATGTCGGAGACGGCGAAGGTGGCGAGTGTCGACGAGCTGTCGGGGGTTCTGTGCTGGAGCACCGCTGTGCCGGGCCGGTCGAACAACACATCGACGACGGCGCGCTCTGACGGTGCGATCATGACCGAGTCAACGATCTCCTCGTGTTCGTAGCGTCCGCTGTCGCCGCCGATCAGCTTGAGTGTCGCCTCGGTGATCGCCGCATCGAAGATCCGAGTGTTCGCGGTGTTGGTGAGGTAGAGGCGAACCACGTCGCCGGTGTTCGCGTCGAAAGCCGGCTCTGTCTCGCCTCCGACAAGGAGGACCGTGCCGAAGCGGCCCATCATGGTGTACGTCGGCCCGGACCGGTGGAACGCGGGCATCCGCCCGTCCTCGAGCAGGATGTCGTCGAGAGTGAGCGGGATCTCACGGTTGACCGAAGGCCAGTAGCCGGGGTCGATCGGATCGACGATGATTTGGCCGTAGAGACCCATTTCCTGGCCGTAGTCCTCGCGGAGGTGTGGGTGGTACCAGTAGAGGCCGGGGTCGGGGAATCTGAGCTGGGCGGTGAACCGCCCAGCGATGGGGATGGGTTCTTGGGTTTCGTGCGGGACTCCGTCGTAGCGGTTCTCCAGCCGGAGGCCGTGCCAGTGCACCGTCTGCTCGAGATCGGCGTTGTTGGTGATCTCGACTGTCACGGTCGCTCCCTGCCGGACCCGCAGGGTTGGCCCGGGGATTGACCCGTTGTAGGCGAGCATGCGTACCAGGTGGCCGGAGATGCGTTTGCGCACCGGGGCGATGCCCAGGTCGTACTTCGCGCCGTCCGCCAGCGTTGTCACCGTTGGCGGGGCGACGTCGGGGAGGCCGTCGACGTCTTGCGGAAAGAGGTCTGCTTCGGCTGCAGGCTTGCGAGTCTCGTCGGTCATGGTCTTCTCCTAGGAGCGAGCTTGTCCCCGTTCCGGTTCGGCGGCCGCTGCCTCGAGGGCCGTTAGTTGTCGACGTGCTTCGGCGTACTCGGCCGACGCCTCTTTGTCGTCCAGTAGGGACACAGCGTGCTGTAGCAGCGCGATCGCCAGCGCTGGGCGGCCGGCTCGACGGTAGAGGTCGGCCAAGCCGACGGCGTAGGTGCTTCCCATGGGCGCTCTGCCCATCTCCACGAACCTGGCCGCGGCGTCTGTGAAGCGGGCCTCGGCATCTGCTGCCCTGCCGCGCGAGTAGGCGAGCACTGCGAGCGCTTGGTTGGCATGGGCCGATTGATGGTCGTCCCCGAGCTCGTCGAGCAGCGAGCTGGCCCGCTCCAGCTCTGGGGCAGCCAGCTCGTCCTCGCCCTGCAGCAAGTGGACGTGCCCGAGTGCGAGGAGGTTGTCGGCTTGGGCACCGCGATCTCCCAGCTCCACGGCGAGTGCGTTGCTTGCCGTGTACAGGTCGGTCGCCAGATCGAGGTCGAGTGCGCGCAGCGCTTCGAATCCTCGCAGGGTGAGGATTTGCTCTTGGCCCCACTTGTCGGCACCGACTCCGAGCAGGGCCGCCGGTTCCTCCAGCAGCTCGGCGACGTGGTCCGATTGCCTGTTTCTCGCGATGTGTGCGACCACCAGCAGGGACGTCGTCACACCCCACGTGAGCTGCAGTGTGCGGAAGACGCTGAGAGCACGCCGGGCGTACCCGTCGGCCTCGTCGAGCTCCGCACGCGAGATGGCAACCAGTCCGAGCGCCAGCAGGGCGAGTCCCTCACCCTCGTTCCCGCTGCCCGCGAGCTCGTCCAAGCTCGCTGCCGCGAGCTCCGCTGCTTTGCTGAGGTCCTCTTGCTTCCAGGTGAAGATTGCGGCCCAGGCGCTGCCGGTCGCCCGCAGGGCCGGCTCGGCATCGTCCAGCGCGATGCTCTGCTCGAGCGCCCTGCGTCCTTGGTCCCAGTGACCACGCAGATACCAGAACCATGCCGCGCCGACGGCGATGCGCAGGCTGGCCTGGGCGTCGCGAAGGCTCAGCGACCATTCCAGGGCGGCCTGGATGTTGTCGTGTTCGGTGCCTAGTCGTTCGAGCCACCGCGTCTGTTTCTCGCCGCCACGAACTTGTTCGGTGGCAGCCTCGATGATCGAGCAGCACCAGTCTCGATGGGTCGTGCGGGTCGCGGTGGTCTCATCGGCGTCGGCGAGTCGCTCGCGCGCGTACTCGCGCACCGTCTCCAACAGTCGATACCTGTTTTCGTCACCGCCGTCCACGACGCCCACCAAGGACTTGTCGACGAGTCTGCCGAGCAGGTCCAGCACGTCCATGGCGTCGAGGCCGGCGCCGCCGCAGACCGTTTCGGCCGCCTCGACCGTCCAGCTGCCCATGAAGACCGACAGCCGTCGCAAGAGCGTCCGCTCGGCCGGCGACAGCAGGTCGTGGCTCCAGTCCATCGTCGCCCGCAGGGTCTGATGCCGTGGCACGGCAGTTCTGGCCCCGGTGCTGAGCAGCCGGAACCGGTTGGTCAGCCGGGCAGCGATCTGCTCGACCGACAATGCTTTCACCCGGGCCGCGGCGAGCTCGAGTGCGAGCGGAATCCCGTCGAGCTGTGTCACGATCTGAGCGACGGCCGCGGCGTTCGCAGCCGTGACTTCGAACTCCGGCCACACGGCCCTCGCTCGCTCTGCGAACAGGCGGACAGCCGGGGTACCCGACAGCGTCGCGACGTCGGCTCCCTTCGCCGGGCCGACCAGTGACGGCACCGGAACGATGACTTCACCCGGCACCGCCAGAGCCTCTCGGCTGGTGGCCAGTACCCGGAGGCCGGGAGCGGCCTGCAGCAGGCTCGTTGCCAGCTCGGCGGTGGCTGCCAGGACGTGCTCGCAGTTGTCGAGCAACAGCACCAGGCGTTTCGACTCGAGTTCGGCAGCGAGTGTCTCGGCGACGCCGCGATGCGGGTCCTCGGTGATCGCGAGGACGTCGGCGACGGACGACGGGACTAGTTCGGGCTCGGTCAGCTTAGCCAGCTCGACCAGCCAGACACCGTCGGAGAAACGCACCAGGAGGTCAGCCGCCGCCTGAAGCGCAAGACGTGATTTTCCAGACCCACCGATACCAGTCAGTGTCACCAGTCGCCGCTTCTCCACCGCTCGCAGCAGCGCGGCAAGTTCGTGATCCCTGCCAACGAAGCTGCTGAGCTGGACCGGCAGGTTATGGCGGCGCCGATCGAGCGTCCGAAGGGGTGGGAAGTCCGACTGCACTCCCGGCATGACGAGTTGATAAATCTCCTCTGCTCGCGCAAGATCCGAGAGCCGGTGCACGCCGAGCGACCGAAGCATGAGCGGAGCCGGCAAGACGTCGCCCAGCAGGTCGACGACCGCCGCAGACAACACCACCTGACCGTCGTTGCAGGCGGCCAGCAGCCGATCCGCGCGCTCCAATGGCGCACCAACGTAGCCCTCGCCGCGCAGCTCCGCCAACCCGCTGTGCAGCGCAACAGGAACAGCCGGTGTTCTCAGTTCTCTCGACTCCGGGCCCGCCAGTCCCGTCTCGAGGTTGAATGCCGCCGTGACAGCGTCCAACGGGTCCTCGAACGCCGCGCGAAATGCGCGAGCCGCATTGTCGAACACGTACCCCCCGTTCGAGATGACGGCCCGCTGCGCGAACTCATCCGGTCTGTCCAGCGGTGCTGCGTCCTTAGCGCCGCTGGCCGATGGTTGTAGGCCTCGATCCAAGTCGGTGACCAGGAATGTCACGACGCCGGTAGGTCTGCTCGGCGCAGCGAACCGCTCGCTGAGGAGCAGCGCCAAGTCATCCGCGACGAGCCGAGCAAGTTCATCGGGGGTCCGGAACGGCTTGTAGGACGCGGTGTCGTCGTCCCTGACCCGCTGCATCAGTTGTTCCAGCCGTGGCTCCCGCTGCGACGCCGGCGTCTTGACGTAGAGCAACCGCGGCATGCCATGCGACAGCCTGTACTCGTCCTCCAGCCCCGAGACTGTCTCACTGGGCGCCACCCAGCCATAACTCTGCCAGTAGATTCCGATGAAGATTTGGCTCTGCTCGAGGTAGGCCCGGTAAAGCTCACGTGGCGGGTGCGGGCGCGCGCCGAGCTCGAACATCACCGGCGCCAGGTGCAGCCGCTCGATCGTCTCGCGCACCGCGATGCGCTCGTCGGCCAACTCGCCCAGCGTGGAGCTGACAAACACCCGAAGTCTCTGATCGGGCGTGCGGATATGGGTACTCGTCACACTGCCCTCCTCGTCTCGGTGCCCGAGGCAGGGGCGGCTTACTCAATCTTCCATCCGACGGCCGAAGCAGTCGAGATCCCGAAGCGACAGCCACCGATCTATGACCACTCTCTAGTCCATTTGGCGGCTCTACGCACCGCAGCTCAAGAACGGTGGCCGAGAACCGTCAGCCTCGTGACCAGATAGTCCGGCTTGTCGACGCGGTACTGATACGCGGGCGGGATGGCCTATCGTCGTTCGAGGCGCCGGATGTCTCGCCGGACAGTGCACAAGTGCTCGCGCGCGTGCTCTACCGGCGTACAGGCGAGCGTGGAAGTACCGCACTCTCAGCCCCAACCCTCCGTACCAGGCCGCGTACACAGCGGCGTCGGCGGCATCCCGCGCGGCGACAGCATCTGCCCGGTGCTCGAAGCGGCACACCTGTCGTCGTGCGGAGCTGTGGCACTCATGAGCCTCTCCCAACTCGTCTACGGGAGCGGCTCCCAGGCGGTTGCGATACCCGCTTCGGACCGTGGTCGGTGGTCGTCACGCGATTGACCGTCGCCGGACGTCCTGGTCGCGCGGCGGCCGCATCTGTCGCCGTACCAATTGGTCGATCCGCACCAAGGCGAGTGCTGCGCTGAGCAGGAGGGGCTATCCCGTGGTCCTAATCTGGCGGGAGTCGTCGAGAGGATCCCAGGTCTTCAGTAGATCGAGCGCGCGGCAGATGGTTCCGTCCAAGACGCCATGTTGGCTGGCGAGCTGCGTCGTCGGCGGCAGGCAGGTGCCTTCTGCCAGCAGACCAGACTCGATTGCGGCGCCCAGCTTGGCCGCGATTGCCTCATAGGGGGCCTGCGGGTTGCGCAGGATCCGCTCGCGCTCGCTGAGCTGTTCTGGGCGGATCGGGAGGCGGTCGAAGAGGGCAGTCGCTGCGCGTTGGTCGGCCTCGGACACAAAGGCGGTATAGACGCGGAGCGTTGTGGTGCCGCCGCCTCCGTGGCCGAGGCGGCCGGCGACGGTTCGGATGTCGACTCCTGCGGCGATGAGTTCAGTGGCAGAGTAGTGGCGGAGGTTGTGCAGGTGGGTATCGATACCGAGACGGGTCGCCAGCTTGCTGTAGCGCTGCGAGACGCTGTCGGGAATCAGATGCTCGCTGTTGTCTGGGGCAAGGGAAAACACGAACGCATCCGGCCCGAGCTTGGTCTCCAGCTTCGCCGCGCTCTCGTCGCAGATCTCCCGGTGTTTGCGCAGGAGAGTCACGGTCTCGGTGTCCAGCGTTAGGCGCCGGTGCTGGTGGGTCTTGGTGTCCTTGAGCCACTTCTTCCGGCTGTTCTGGGCCACGCTCGTATCGATGATGACGGTGCCTTGGTCGAGGTCGACTTTGGACCAGCGGAGGCCGCACAGTTCGCCGCGACGGGCGCCGGTGACCATCGCAAGCCATACGAAGGTGCCCCACGCCTGGTCGTTGAAGGCCTCGCCAAGGATTTGGGCGGCCTCGGCGGCGGTCGGTGGGCGGGGATTGGGCCTCGGAGCGGCCGGAGGCTTGCCGGTAGGCATCGGGTTGACCGATACCCACTTCCACCGAAGGGCTTGGCGGAAGGCGCCGCTTAGGATGAAGTGAATTTGGCGGATCGTGGACGCGCCGAGCGGTCGGCACTCGTGCGGACGGCACCGGGTGTCGCATTCGTGAATGGTCTTGGTGCGGTGTTCTGTGAAGGGTCGCCGGTCGCAGTGGCGACGACAGCGACGGAGCTCGGCGTAGTACGAGTCGAGAACGTGGGCGTCGACTGCGCCGACCTTGACTTGCCCGATCAGCGGTTCGATGTGGTTGCGGACGTAACCCAGGTAGGTGCGGCGGGTGGTCTCGTCCAGCTCCGCGAGCTCCAGGTGTCGCTTGATGAGCTGGCTTAGGTTCGCGTTGGTCCGAGGTTGGCGCCGCTCGTCGACCTGGGTCTGAAGTCGCCGGACGGCTCTCTCGGCCGCCTCGGCTGCCTTCGGCGCGTTGGCCGGGATGGTCTCGCGGAGGTAGTGGCGGCGTTTCGTGACCGGGTCAATGCCGGCGTACACGGACACTCGGAGCGCACCACTGGGCAGTTCCTCGACGGAGCCGCGGGCGCGCTGACGCCGCTTCGGGGGCTTGCCGTGGGATCAATCGTACCGATTCGCACCACGTTTGATCCCACGAACCGAATCGTGGGGGGTTCGATCAGCCGTATGGCCCTGCCGGGATCGCCTTATTTTTCTAAGCGGATCGGTACTCGGTAGGCCCCGTGGGACTCGAACCCACAACCCGCGGACTCTGACAAGTATGAGCTCATCGTTTGTCATCAATTGCTAAATCTACCCGTGACCTGCGGATTCATGCCACCGCACATCGCATCCGTGACTGTGCACAGCCATCGCTTCCTGTTGATTGTGCTGAGTAAGGGGCCGAGTTGCGCCAGGCGGGCGGACGCCCGAGCCCGGCCCACATTTCGACCCGACACATGTAACAACAACCGGCTTCTGAACGATGGATCGTACAACGGGCCAGGGGGCGGATGATGTCGACTGTTGGACCGGTGCCGTCCGGTCAGGTAGTCGGTCTGCACAGGGATGCGCAATCTCATGCGCTGATCCACGCACCCATGCCGAGACGCCTGACATGTCACGCCGTGGTGCCGCGTGCGCCTTCGACGCTTGGTGGCTAATCCAGATGGCGATGCGTGCCACCCAAGGCTGTCGGCGAGGTTCCGGCCAGTGCGCACGTTGGGCGCGAATTCGCGCTCGGACCGAGGCTTCGGCGTTGCGCTGCTGGCTCGTGCGCGTCCTCGCGCAGCACGACGGCTGCTGTCGGTGCGCGCGAGTAGGGTGGTTCGCTAGCTGGCCTCGACACATCAATGCTGCACTTGCCTGAACACTCGGAGGGTGGAACATCGCCTAATGGACCTGGGGATCTGGTCAAAGGTGCTCGCGTAACCGGCGTGCGCGCCGATGGGCCGGTCACCGTCGTGAGCGCCGATCACTCTGGCGTCTCCGCTTGCACGGTCACGTTCCAAGCGATTGACGGAAGCGTCGCGCAAGTTCTGGTTCCTGACGATGCAGCAAACCTGGCCCTAGCTCAGGATGACGTCGGCGTCGACGCCGACGACGGGGAGCTGTTCCGGTTGGCAGCGGAGGCTAGCCGCATCAAGGACGCAGCCCAGTTCGACCCGATGCTGGCAGTGTCGACAAGCATGGTGGAGCGACTGCCGCACCAGATCCGCGCGGGGCATCGGCGGCCCCGTGCAGCAGGTGCTCGACCACAGTACGTGCGCTTCAGACCCGCAGGGCCCCGGGGGATCCCGATGGTGCAACATGCCGGCCATCAGGCTTCGGCCTTGCACGAGCTGCTGGACCACGCCGTGGCGTCACCGCTCTCCGACCGCTCCCAAATGACGGCTCGAGCGTCAGATCGGTGGTTCGGGCGGGTGCGTTCGATCCGCGACCACCGATGATCTCTTCCGGACGGCGCATCGAACCCCAGCACTCGCAACCCGCGGCTCGGTCCTGCCGAGTTCGCCGAGGTTGCCGACATCATCGCGACCGCACTCGTTCACCATGCCACCGAGCGCCGCACGTCCGAACTGCGCGGCCGAGTCATGGATCTGGCAGCGAAGTTCCCGCTCTATCCGAGGCTCTGACACGACCGACACTGGCAGATCGGTGGTGTCCCGCGCGTTCCCGCAGAACAAGCGGGACACCATCTGTGCCGGATCGCTCCTGACTGACCCCGCACACTGAGGAGTTCAGGCGCCAAGTCAACGAGGCAGTCGGTCAAGGGTCGCGTGCACCTCCGAGGACCCTTCCCCGGCCGTGAAGTTGCGCGAGCGGCTTCATACTCAGGGCATGCTGTATCGACTACGTCTGCGTGGCCCTCTGAGTACATCCATGGTTCTGATCGGTGTGGCTTGGACAGCCGTGGTCGTGTGGTGGCCGCAACTGCCGCTGCAGGATGACGCCACTGCGCGCGGGTGGCAGTCGCAGGTCGCGATCGGGCTCGCCTCCATCGTCGCAGGTCTGATTGCTCTGCTGCTCACAGTCGGGCTCGCTGCTGTTCAGCTGCGCGCATCGCTCTCCTGGCGGGCCATGCGGGGAATCTTCGACATCCCCGCGAGAGTCGGCCTGCTCGTCATCGTCGCGATCGGAGTTGCGCTTCCACTCTGGGTCGCGCTGTCTCCGTCCGCTCGATGGAGCCGGTGGGCGTTCGTGGCATTCGGCTGGTCACTTCTGCTCGCAGCAGCCATGGTGTGGATCGGAGTCGAGCGCACAGCGCCAGAGTGGCTCGTCGATCGGGCGATCAGGCGCGCTGTACGAGCGGCGTGCGGCAGGTCCAGGGGCAATGGTCGTCGGCTGACCGAGCGGACTGACGTTGTCGTCGAACTCGCCGGGCACGCTGCACTCGGGGCGAGCGAGCGCCGTCGAGCGCTCGCAGCAGCCGCCTACTTGCTGGCGTCGCAAACTCAGGCCGCAGGCCAGGCCAAGATCGATGCGGCGATCAGCCGGATCGCCAGCAGCTCGATCGACGGCAGCGCGGAACCATCGGTCACGGAAGACACCGTGGTCGTGCTCACGGTCCTCGGTGTCGCGCTAGCCAACCAGCCATCTGCACACCATGCCATTCGGACCGCGCTCACCGGGATAGCCCAGCAAGCCAGAGCAAACGGACATCATGCGACCGGCAGCGAGGCTCTGGACGGTGTCGTCGAGGTAGCGATCGCACGACTCACGCTGTTGGTACCGACGGTGCCGTGTCGCCGGTCGTCGCAGACCCCCAGCTCCGACGACGTGCCACAAGCGGTCCCTAATCCGTCCGGTCGGCGTTCGTCTACCGCGATCATCGGTGACATCGCCCAGGCGGCGGCTGGTGAGCGGCTGGAGTCTTTGAAGGTCGGGGGCTTCGTGTCCGCCGCTGCAGCTGCCACAGATGGCCAGCAGCACACGCCGCCGAACGAACACATGGCCAATCGGCTCCTGGAAGCCACCACAGAAGATCTCGTTGGCCTGCTCGCTTCGCCCCGGCCCGATGCCGGCGGGTGGCCCGGACGCTGGCAAGGACCCGGCGCCCTTGCGGATGACATCCGCAGGATCGGCAGGCTGGCACGGGTTCTGTACGAGCAGCGGCAGTACACCGCAACGGACACTGTCGAACAGGCACTCGAAGACGTTGGGGTCGCGTTGATCATGGACTCAGGTCCGCGAGCTCCGAGACCACCCGACAGGACCGGTTGGCGTGACGCACACAGTCCTGACGACGCAGACCCGTCGACGACTCTCGGCGAGGTGTTCGCTGCGCTCGTGGTCGCAGCATTCGAAAGCGGGTTCGACAGACGAGCGCTCCTGACGGCTCGCCGCTTGCTGGCCGCAACGACCATGGCTGCGGCATCGGTCGACATACCGGTCTCTACTAGCCTCGGTCGTTCGTTCCAGCGGGCGATCCGTCAGCTCACCCGGTACCAGCCAGACAACGGCCCCGCACACCGCGTCCGCGAAGCAATGTTCATGGAAGGCTTGATTGCAGAGATTGATCCACTCCTCGCCGCATGCTCAGCCGATGGTCGGCTCGAAGACCTGGCGCGGGAGATCACAGGCGTACTCGTCTGGGCAACAAATAGCAGCCCTGCTCCACTGGCTACCGCGCTCTGGAAGGCACGCCTCAGGACTGCCGGGTGGTTGGTCGAGGCGCCTCCGCGTCGCCACCTGCTGGGATCGGTTGTCGTCGCTCCACTTCCAGCTCGGCTGCTCGTGCAGGCACACGACGAACTGAGGAGTTCCTGCGCCCATGCGCATCGGTATCCCTCCTATGCAGCGGCGCTCATCAGCTGTCTGTGGGCTCACGCCGTCGCATGTATGCGGTCCGGCGACGGCCCCGACGCTGCCGAGCAACTCCACGATCTGCTCTCAAGATGGCGCGACGAATTCAAGGAAGCCATCGAGGACGAGGGCTCACCCGAAGAGCGCGTGCCAGGTCGGCGCCGATTGGGCAAACCGCTGACCAGGCTGATCGGCGCAGCGCTCCACTGGACAGAGGATCCGCACCGGACACCGGTGTTTCCCCGCCGTGTCCCTCCATTTGCCGCGCGCCTGCACAACGCCCTCGCCGATCCTCGCTTCCGCGATCGCAGCTACAGCGGCCTGAGGGATGGCGAGACCCTGGTGCTGGTCGAGGAGTACGACGGCAGCACACGTCTCCTCCGTGACAGCGAGTCCCGTGCCCGTGCCGAGTTCGAGTGGGGGTACGGCGGCGGCGGGCCGACAACCCTGGCTGAGGTGCTCACGACCGACGCTCTGGGCGACTTGGTCCTATGCCCGGCCTGCCTGGGCGGAGCGGCCTACACCTCGAATCTCGTGCACTGTCGCGAATGCACGGAAACCGGGCTCGCGCCTCAGCTGCTCGAATTGCAACTGTCCATCGCCGAGAAGGTCGAGACGCTGCCCCGCGACCGCGAACCAGCGCAGCGGCCGGCAGCCGTTTGGACCTGGACACGCCGCGAGATTCTCGAACATGCGTTACGGAATCTCGAATGAGCTGATCCGTACCCACCAACCTGGGACGAGGCGCGTGTAACGCTTCGTGAAGGATCGCGATTAGGGAGTAGGGTCCCGCGCTGCTTGGCGCCGGGATCATGCCATGTGGGGGGAACTCGTGCCGAAGCGATCTGGCGCGCAGGGTCGGCCGCGGCGATTGGGGTGGCTGTCAGGTCATCCTCTCGCGGCAGAGTTCGACAGCGCCGTAAACCATCCGCTGACTCCTCAGCAGGTGGCGCAGCAGAGCAACACCAAGGTGCACTGGGTCTGCGAATTCGGCCATCGGTGGCGCGCCAGTCCGAACAACCGCGTCGGTAAGGGCTCGGGCTGCCCGGACTGCGGCGGTTACCGCGTGAACGACGGGAACCGCCTCTCGCTGCAATGCCCCGACAAGACGTTGCTGGAGCAATGGGACTACGAGCGCAACGACCTGACTCCGGACGACTTCTCGGTCGGCTCACATAAACGGGTTTGGTGGACCTGCCCTGCAGCCGAGGATCACCGGTGGTCGGCAAGCATCGACAAGCGCGTGAACGGCCGCAACTGTCCCTTCTGCTCTGGTAAACGGGTCTCATCCACCAACCGCCTCTCCGTCCATCGACCCGACATCGCCGCGCAGCTCGACACGACACGGTCCGGATTCACCGCAGAAGAGGTGAGCGTCGCGAGTGTCCGCGTGGGGGTGTGGAACTGCGGGATCAACGAGAATCACCCGCCCTGGCCCGCACCGGTTAGCCGGCGAACCGGCGGATGGGTTCGCAAAGGTGCAGGATGTCCGAGCTGCCGTCTGGCCCAGGTTTCCGTACAGGAGCTCCGGTTGAAAGCCGAGCTTGCGACCGTTCTGCCGATCGATGAGACGAGGCGATCAGTCAAGGATGCCGCAGGCCGGGTCGTCAAGGTTGACATGGTTGCCGAGGACGACCGACGAGGCCTGCGCCTGATCCTGGAGTTCGACGGGGTCTGGTGGCACAGCAAGCCGAGGAGCGCTGCCCGGGACGCCGATAAGGCGGATCGGCTCCGAAGGGCGGGATGGACGGTCGTCCGCGTCAGGGAAGCCGAACTCGAACGTCTTGACCCGGAGTTCGACCTCGTCGTCGATCCGCAAATGGCGCCGGAAGAAGCCGCGGTTCAGGTTCTCCAACACCTCGTTGCTTTGCGCATCGTCGAGCCCGCAGAGGCTGATGCCTACACGAACGACGACTTGCCACGTGCCACTGCAACAGCTGACGTGTGGATCCGACGCGAGCTCGGTGAGTCAGCACTTCCCGACGAACGCAGAAGTCAGGAAGCTGCCTGGATCAGGATATTGGAGTCACTGACAGTCTTTGAAGCCGAACACGGGCATTGCTGCGTGCCGGCTGGTGGAGTCCGGGTTGACGGCGTCGACCTGGCTCGATGGATCACGAAGCAACGGGGGCGGCACCGCAGAGGGCAGCTCCCGCCGGACCGTCAGGAACTCCTGAGGAGCATTCCGACCTGGACTTTCGCGCCGACCGAAGAAAACTTCAACCAGCAGCGTGACCGCTACGTGAAGCACTACCTGTCGGCTGCCGGACTGGATGAACTGGACCGTACCTGGGCGAACAACATGCGCACCCGACGACGAATGCTTCAGGCCGGAGGCCGTGACTTCAGCCAGGACCGTCTCGAGGACATGGCCGTCATTCCTGGATGGGATTGGGATCCGCGCGCCGCTGGAATCGACCACAAGGTCGAGGTGCTCGAGTCGTACATCAGGGAGACGGGCATCGGAGCGGGGCAGATCAAGCAACGCGATATCTGGCGAGGTGAGCCGATCGGCTCATGGATCAACACCTGGCGGACGAATCCCGACCGGCTCTCCCTAGAGCAGCGCTCGGCACTGGAGGGCTTGCGCGGGTGGACCTGGAAGCCTCGCAACGACATCTGGGAGTCCCGCTTGATCCAACTGCAACAGTTCGGAATCGCGCACGGCCACCTCCGTCCGTCACTCGACGCTGACGACGAGGACGAACAAGCCCTGGCCCGCTGGAAACGCAACAACAAGAACCGGCTGCGCGGTAGGCAGGACGCTCGGGCACGCCAACTCCGAGAACTCCTCGCACAGTATGGCGAAATCATGGACTGACCAGCCGGCCCAGCTCACTCGGAACACGCTCTTCCGCAACTGACGACATGCAAGGGATGCACGTGAAACTTGTCAGGCTCCGGCTGTGCAACTTCCAGTCGTTCGGACCAGAACCGGTCACGATCGAGCTGGACCGACTGACCTACGTTCTCGGACCGAATGGAGCTGGGAAGACCACGGTGCTGGAGGCCTTGTCCCGGCTCTTCAGCCCCGTCCAGACCCAGCGACGAGTGCGTGTCGACGACTTCCACGTTCCGCTCAACCGAAGTACCACGGACCTTGACGCCGACCGTCCTGTCCTGTGGATCGAGGTTGACGCCGAGTTCCCCGAAGCGGCGGAAGACGGACAACACGCCAGCATTCCACCGAGCTTCGCGCACATGACCATCGCGTCCGCGGACGACGTTCCGCGCGTACGCATCCGGCTCACCGCCTTGCTGGCAGCCGACGGGGTGATCGACGAGACGATCGAGTACGTACTGCGAACCGACGAGACAGGTGAGCCGATCGAGCGCGCCGCGATGTCACGCTACGACCGCGGCCACATCGAGGTGCATTATCTGCCGGCCCGTCGAGATCCCGCCGATCACATCTCCTACACGACTGCATCTCTGCTGGGCCGGATACTTCGTGCAGCCGATTGGTCCGAGCAGCAGACGGCTATGAATGAGCTGGCGATTCAGATCACTGCCGCCTTGATCGGCAACGCGGCGGTCGCCGGCGTTGGCACGTTACTCACCGCGGAATGGTCGGGCCTTCACACCGGCGAGTTCTTCAAGACTCCGTCGATCGCCTTCGGGCATGGCGACATCGACAGCGTACTGCGCCAGCTCACCGTGACCTTCTCGCCGTCGCACGGAAGCGACCCGCTGCCGTTCGAGCGGTTGAGTGATGGCCAGAAGTCTCTGCTGTACATCTCGCTGGTGCTGGCGTGGCAGTCGCTGACCCGGAGTGTGCTGGACGGGTCGGACTCATCGCTCGATCCGGATCGGCTCCGGCCGCCCGTCCACACCGTCATCGCATTGGAAGAACCCGAAAACAGCTTGGCGCCTCAATACCTCGGCCGCATCGTTCGCCAGCTGCGCGCAGCCTGCGGTCATCACGATGTCCAAGCCCTGATTGCCACTCATGCGCCGACGCTTCTCCGGAGAGTCGATCCGGAGGCCATCCGATTCCTGCGACTGAACGGCGCCCGAGAGACCACCGTTCACAGGATCGTCCTGCCGGAGGACGATGAGGTAGCCGCGAAGTACGTCCGCGAGGCTGTCCAGGCCTACCCAGAGCTGTACTTCTCACGCCTCGTCGTCCTGGGCGAAGGCGCCAGCGAGCAGGTTGTCCTCCCCCGTGTTCTGGCAGCTTCCGGGATCGCAGAGGACGACGCGTCAGTCTCGGTCGTCCCGCTCGGCGGCCGTCACGTCAATCACTTCTGGCGGCTGTTGAACGAGCTGGAGATCCCGTACGTCACGCTGCTCGATCTAGACGCTGCCCGGCACCAGGGCGGCTGGGGACGGATCCGCAACGCGCTCAAGCAGATCAACACGATCAGTCCTGGCAGGTTCGCCGCCAACGCGATCGACGGCCTGCCGAAGTGGGACGCGAACGAGGACTTCCCCGAGGTCGGCTCGTATCCGACGTTCGATCCCGTGGGCGGACCGGTCGAGGCGTTGGAGCATGCGAACGTCTTCTTCTCGTCACCGCTCGACCTCGACCTGATGATGGTCGAGGCTTACCCGGTCGCGTACGACGTGCATCCGGCCGGTCCCGATGACAAGACGATCGCAGCGGTTCTCGGCAAGAAGCACAAGAACCACGACCGCCTCGGAACTGACCGGTTGGAGCTGCTCGACGACTATCACGCGATGTTCGACCGCAGAAGCAAGCCCGCGACGCACTTGGCGGCACTGGCCACCCTGGAGGACAGCCAACTCCTCTCGGCGCTGCCCGCCGTCCTCGATCGACTCATCGAGAAGGTTCGAGTCGAGCTTGGTCGGCTGCCCGAATGATCAGGCCGGCGGATTGGCAGGCGGTCGGCGGGCTGTCACTCGAGCACAACGCACTCACCGCCGTAACCACGACAGATCGGAACGTCGTGGTCGCGGCCGGACCCGGCGCAGGGAAGACCGAGCTCCTCGCCCAGCGCGCCGACTTCCTGCTCCGCACCGGAACCTGCCCTTACCCACGACGCATACTGGCGATCTCCTTCAAGGTCGACGCCGCCCGGAACCTCCGGGATCGAGTGCGCCTCCGCTCGGGCAGCCAGCTCGCCGCCCGATTCGACAGCTTCACCTTCCATGCGTTCGCCAAGCGACTTGTCGACAACTACCGGCCGGCGCTGACCGGGACGGACGCGCTGCCGCCGAACTACACCATCGACACTGCCGAGCGGATCGAGGGTTCGCAGATCACGTTCGACGATCTGGTGCCGCTCGCCTTGAAGATCCTCGAGACGAACCCGTACGCACGCGGAGCCCTTCGTCAGACCTACAGCCACGTCTTCCTCGACGAGTTCCAGGACGCGACCCGGAACCAGTACGGATTCGTCAAGGCAGCCTTCGAAGGAACACCCGTCGTCCTGACCGCTGTCGGCGACGTGAAGCAGCGGATCATGGCCTGGGCAGGAGCGCTCGACGGCATCCTGCAAGCCTTCGCTGACGACTTCGATGCAGCGCCCCTGCCGCTGTATCAGAACTTCAGGTCAGCGCCACGGCTGCGGAGGATGCAGAATCGGATGATCGCCGTCATGGATCCCGGCGCTGAGAGCCCTGACGAGGAGCTCCTCGGCGATGAGGGCGTGATCCGCGTGCTCCACTTCGACACAGATACCGAGGAGGCCGCCGGAGTAGGTGACCTGATCGAGCGATGGATCGACGAAGGCGCTCCGCACGACGAGATCGCGGTTCTGGTTCGGCAGCAGGCAAGCCTCGTCGCCGGGCCGTTGGCCGATGAGCTACGCAGACGTGACATCCCCTGTCGCAACGAGCAGGAGCGCCAAGACCTCAACGCCGAGCCGGCCGCTGCCCTTGTCCTCAACTTCATCCGGGTAGTCGCCGACAACAGGCAGCCTCACGCCTATACCGAACTGATGCGGATCGCGAGCAGAACCACCGTCACCGAAGAGTCAGCTCTGCGATTCGACAGCAAACTGAAGCGGTTGCTGCGCGACGCACGCTCGAAGGTCCGCGATCCCGGCTTTTCGTCGAACACGGTCGACGCATGGGCCCCACTCATAGATGAGCTTCTCGACTGTATCTCGCGACCAGTCTTGCTCGCGCTGTCGCCTGCCTACCAACAGGGAAGCCGACTTGACGACGTACTGCGCGACGCACTCGCGGCATTCGAGACAGAACTCGCAGTCGATGGCAGCCCGATCAGTGCGTTGCGACGGCTGTCCGAGTCGGACGCCGTCCGGCTCCTCACGATTCACAAGTGCAAAGGCCTCGAGTTCGAGAAGGTCGTTGTACTAGGCGTGGAAACGCAACTGTTCTGGGGCAACAAGACTGCGGCGATGTCGGAGTTCTTCGTAGCCGTCTCGCGTGCCAAGGAGGAGTTGGTACTGACACACGTCGACTTCCGCGAGAGGCCTCCCGCACCAGTCGCGTTCTGGGACGAGCGGCGCACACCGCACCAGGAGTTCATCGACTTCACGAACGAGGATTGACTGGCCGGATTGCTGGAGACCGCCGAGGGCGTCGGATGCAGCACCTCGGCCGCCAGGGTTTATCGCCTCCCAGCCAACTAAGGCGCAGCATTCGCAGGCGTCGTACCTCGATCAGTGACCTCGGCTTGACGTCCGGCCGCGCCGGATCGGCCGCGACCTGTTCCAGTTGCACGGCCGGGCGGTCCGGCTTACCGCGCTCACGCCACCCGCGGACAGCGTCGCGGATCCGGTGGCGCTCGGGGACATACGGCCGCTGCGGGACGTCCGGCGTCACGGAGTGGGTCTGTTCGTGGATCGACTTGATCACGGAGGACGGCACGTACTGCACGGCGGTTCGATTCGACTCCTCGACATAGGAACCTGGCGTTGATACGTCCAATGCCACTTCTACGCAGACTTGATGTGTCAGATGCATCATGCGCGCCGTAGCACCCGCACCCAGCCGCGTGTGCACGCGCAAGTTGATCGCGGCGCGTGTCAGCCCTTCGGTCCAGGCAGCAGCGCGCCGCGTCGCAACGACGTGCCGGCGCGCGATGCGACAGACTTTGTGCGTGCAGGGAGTAGAGATTTGGAATCAGATCAACAAGTCCGCCGAGGTCGTGGTGTGGCCGGCCGTTGTGATGCTCGGATTGATCCTGTTCCGGACCAGGCTCGGCGAGGTCGTTCAACGACTGCGGGAAGCGGACACACCCGTTGGAACGATGAGATTCGATCCGAGCGAGCAACAAGCTGCGAATCAGAGCATCGCTGAATCCGCTCACGCTCTTGTCGAGACAGTCCGGACCGAGCTCGCCGGCCATGGACGACCCCCGCTGGAGGGCGACGACCTGAACGGAGTCGATCGTCACATCGAGTTACGCGGCGTTGAGGCCGAGGTCGAGACCCTGATCAGGTCATCCTTCGCGGCCGGATTCGAACTCTCAAAGCTGTTCGACGCCAACAACGTACAAATCATGGAGGGACGCACTCCTGCTCCGGTCATTCAATGGGAGGCTGCCGGTCCTCGTGTCGTGGGCTACGAACTGAACGTTCCCGACTACATCGGATTAGCTGATTCGTTCGCGAAGGCTGCCGCAGAGCTGGACAGGCTCGGGGACCTGCAAGCCACGTTCGATCGGCTTGTCGAGGAGCTCAACGCTGCGATCGCGAAGTGCCGGCAAGAGGGCGACGTAGGGAGAATTCAGCACCTGACGACCGCTCTCGAAGAGACGATTCGGATGCGCGACCGGTTACAGGCCGACCTCCCCGGATTGAGGGAGCAGTCCGAGAAACTGGCCAGAGCCAGGATCTTCGTGCCCATGAAGAGATGGATCCAGAAGTAGCCACGCCTGCTAGGTCTCATTGAGTCCTCGCGCCGACGGCTACCCCACGGCCTGCGCCATCGCATCGACGACGGAGGATCAGCGCAAGCCCTGCGGAAGGCGGCGTGGCGACTGCGCGGGATCGATCAAGCCGGACGCGGCAACCACTGCATCCATCTCCGGATCGACTCGGAAGGGCAGGCCGTCGTAGACGACGTCGACCAACATCTTGGTGGACTCGTCGAATACGAAGATGCAACCTCGATCGAGCCGGAGTTGATACTTCTTCGCTGTGAGATAGGAGCGGAGCTGATCGGCGAAGACTGCAGGATCTACCGCGGTTGGTCGACCTGCCCAGACGAGAACCCATGCCTCCTGTCTCGTCGAGCCGAGCGAGATCGTCATGCTCCGGCCGCGGCCAAGAGGATCTGGAGCAGCAAGAAGCTTGTCGCTGGCGCGCAGCAGCTCCGCCTGCACCTCGCCGGAGGCCGAGAGTAGGGTCGCCCCGATACTGAGCCACGCGTCGGCGTCCAGCTCCTGTAGCTGGCGGACCAGACCCTTCATCTGGGCCTTCTGCATGGCCGGCTTCGGAACGTCTGTTCTCCCGTCGCGTTTGGCGTAGTACCAGGCGTCGAGGGCATCGGTCCTGCTGGTCAGATACTGGCGTTTCTGCCGCTCGCGGCGTTTGACGTCAGTTGCACGAACCTTCACGAAGCCAAGTTCTCGTCGCGAACGCCTCGGATCAGGTTCGACGTAGAGGCCGGCCTCGAGAAAGTATATGAAGTAGTCGAGTTCGTCCGGTGCAAGGTAGTAGTGGGTCGTCTCCGGGTCCCTGCGCCGTCGCACATAGAGAAGGAACTCTGACGGCAAGTCCACCAGGTCGCAGATGAGCTGAAGGTCGTGTAACGAGACGGTCCATGGGACATCCAAGGGATCCAGCAGACCAGCGAGAACCAACTCCTGCGTTGTCGTTGCTACGCCGGACAGATCATCCAGGCTGACGGCTACGGTATGGATCTCACGGATGTCCGGGAGGTCCACCCATTCGTTGGCGCGCGTACGAAATCCGAGGTCCTTCTGCAGGATCGACTTCAGGCGTCGCCCCTGATCACCGGCACTCTTCACGATTCGAGTCAGATCGCTGCGTAGCCGTCTGGTGTCGCCTGCCCTTGCCCTCGGCGCGAGCGTCACCGCCTTTGCTTCGACGATCACGGCCACGTCACCTTTGACAACGAGCAGATCGCCTTCGACCAGCTTTGAGTATGTAGCCGGATCGCCAGCAGCTTCCTCCGGCGTAGCCGGCGCGAAGTACTCGAATCCTTCCCACGTCCGGGCATCTGGGACGACTCGCGCGAGGTTCTCGGAGATGCGGTGTTCGAGGACCTTCCCTCGGTGTGCTTGATACTGCTCCCACGCAGCGCTGGTCTTCAGAACCTGCTCGAGGTTCTCGCGTACGGCATTCAGCGTCAGCGCGTCATGAACCAGCATCATGCGACCGGACCTCGTGACAAGGAGAGGGTTGGTCCGCAGCGGATTGTTGCCGGAGGTGAATTCGCGCACCGCTCGCACAGGAGTCCAGTCATCGACTTCCAGCCGAAACTGCTCAGCGACGGCGCGCACGACGTCCGGCTCGAGGCCGGCGGCAGCAACTACATCTTCCAGGGCGACAGTCGCCCCCAGTTCGTCGGGCTCCCACGTCGCATCCCATTGCGCCCGTAGGACAGACCGCTCGTCGTCATCGGGCTCCGCGCCGTCGGCCATTGCCTCATCAATCGCCATGAAGCACGCACGCATCCGATCGTTGAACGCGTCAACTTGGAGTGTGTGACAGGTTGTCAATGCCAGTATCGCCTGCTCGGCATCGAAGCCGACCAGATCGCGCAGCGCGTGCCGGATGACGGGCGGATCGAAGATCTGGGCGACCGTCTCCTGAACCATGTCCGGATAGGAGGAGTTGGGGATCCACACCTCGCGTCCGCGACTCGCTGCAACGATGGCCGCCATCGGGTCCGGCTCTTCGGCTGCCGCCGCGGCAAGGATGTGCTCCACGGTCGACAGATTGATCAGCTCATGCGCACGTTCGGCGAACGATGTCAGCCGGGGCGACAGCGGTTCTTCGGTCTGTGCCACCTCATCAGCTCGTCCAGCCATGGAAATCAAGGCCAGCAGTTCCGCCTTCGTTGCGCCGCCCTCCGTACCAGGCCGCGACTGGCCGTCCGCGCTCCAGGGCAGACAGGCCATCCGGACACCTTCGCAGAGTCGGAACTTGTTGTAGGAGCGCACGTCGGCCGCAAGACCAACAGTGGCATCCTGCAATCTCTGGGCAGCGGCAGCGAGCGGATCTTCTGCCCGCGCAACTGTCCATCCGTAGCGTCCACGCCACGGATGGACTCGAGCACAGACACCAAGTGCCGATCCAGCGCCGGCACGTCCCGCGCGGCCGCGCGCCGCTGCTTCTTCCGCTGCCGCTGCCCCTTGCTCTTCGTCGCCATCCGACGATGAAATCACGCGACACCGACAATTCCGCACGTCCAGCAGCCGCTTCCGAAGTCGCTGTCGAGCGCGTCGAGGTCTCCGGCCATCGCAGGCAACGCAGCCAGGTTCGAGACCGCAGCGTCGTACGGCGCCCTGGTCGCGCATCGCGTGGTTCGAACAGACGACGGCAGGTGTCCTGGAGCCGCGCTCTCGCAGGCGGTGAGCCGCTGACCAACTGTTAGGCGTTTCCGCGCGCCGGGGCGATACTCTGCGGCAGTGACCGGCATCAACGGCCTGGACCGCGATCAGCTTCGCGCCCTCGACCCAATCGAGGCCCTAGCGAGGGTCCGCCGCGGCCGGTACGACGTGGATGGTCCTGCAGTTGCCGAGGAGGTTCTGCTTCGATGCTGGGACCTCAAGTCCTATAGCTCCTTCGCCGAACCGAACTTTCTCTCGTCATTGCGAGCGTCCCTGACCGACAAGGACGACACTCTGGAGAGCGGTGTCCCCGCGGCGATCGCAATCGCCGCTGGCTGGCTGTCGTCCGATCGGCTGCTGGCTGAGCTCGGCGTAGACGGCCGGAAGCAGCGATACGCGGCGTCCAGCTTTGTGGATCAACGGACTGTCCTCGGCGATCGTCTGATCGAGCAGGCAGCGGACCCCTGGGGAGCGAAGGTCTGGCACGACGTGTTCTTCCTGCACCGTTGGCGAGCTCGCCCCGGGATCGAGCTTGCCGCAGTACGGTCGAGTCTGCGCGAGCTTGCGCTGTCGGAGCCCTCGGACTGGATCCAGGCCCTCCCTTGGCTCATCTGCCTCGGCGAACCCGAACCGCTGGTGACCGAGCTGTCGATCGAGATCCTTCACGAACATCCTCAACTGCTACACCTGATGTCGGGGCATCGTGATCACCTGCATCCGAAGGTTGGTCTCCGGGTTGCTGGGCTGCTCGCTCATCTCCGTCCCGCCGAACTCCCTGATTGGGCGGTCGAGGTCGCCTCAGCGCGCCTGGACCGGCGCCGCGACCTCTTTCCGAGGCCATTGGCGGAGCCTTCATCCACGTGGATAACAGACCGCGAGCTCGAGGATCTGATTCGGGGAGCTGCGAAGAGCGCCTGCAGAGACTTTGTTCCCTGGCTGTTGTCACAAGGAGCCTCCGAGGAGGAAGGCCTGACAAGCGCGCTGCTGATGTTCCTCAAACATGGCTTCGCCGAGATCGGCGCCGCCCACCGGATGACGACCGGCCGTCATACGTCCGCTCCTGCCGTCAGCCTGTCGCACCGGATCGTCGCAAAGAAGGAGGAACGAATCCTCGGCGCCGATCTGGTCCTGCTGGTCGACGTCGAGATCTCGTCCGAACTCAGGCTGGCCTTCGGGGATGTCGCGCAGGTCAAGAAGTCGGAGCGAGTCGCGCGTCCTCGGCGCGCCGAGGACGCCTGGCGCATCGCCCTCGACCAGCTCGACGACCTACTGCGGAGGAGTCCCAGCGCTGTGTACTGGTTGATGAGTGCGGCCGGAGACGTGTTCGTTGTCCCCGCGAAGCTGCTCAGGGGTATTGCGAACGCACAGGCAGATCCAAAGCAGCTCAGCCTCTCCATCCGCTACTCAGCGATCCGGCACGCCGCTATTCCTCTAGCTGCCTACCTCTGCGACTTGCTGATCGGCATGTGGCTAGGCACCTCTGACGCAGCAGACCTCGCCACCCTCCAGGGCGGCGGGACGAACACGTCCCCTTACGCAATCCTGGAACTGACCGTACGTCGCACGTTGCAAGGTTGATGTGCCGTGACTGGGCGGGAGCGCACTTGAGCTCGGCCTCAAGTCGTACGTCGAAGCCACCGCGCCCGCTGCCACCTTGGCGGCGCGTACAGCTGAGTTCACGGCGATGCAGACAGGTCTGGACTGCGCCAGCTACTGGCGGGCCTAGCTGATCGCTGAATCTGGCGCGCGTGCCGATTCGTCGTAGGCGCGTGGCACCAATAGAGTCACCAAATGGTTGCGATCATCACGATCGAGAAGGGATTCGCGTCCCGGCTCGCCGAGAAGGCTGCCGGCCGCCCCGGATCGGACTACTCCGAGGCGTGGCGCGTCGAGAACTGGCACGGGCGGACTACGCAGCTCGTGGTCATGGTCGACCGTTCCTCAGCGGCCGTCCACTGGCTCGGCCGCGCCGTGCGCGGCCGACGGGTGACCAGTCGTGACCTGCGTGTCAACGTCGTCGAGCTCCACGAGATCGAACCGATCGCGATCGACAGGATCCGGCAATACTGGCGCGACCCTCGTAACCGGCTGAGAGGCGGCAACGACGGCACACTCGAGGACTCCGAGGCCCTCGACCTCGTGCACACACTTCTCACCGTCAACAACGATCTTGGGCCTCTGATCCAAACTCTGGACCGCCCAGGCAGCCCATTGCTCGGGACCGGCGCGCGGGGCGAGTTGTTCAATCAGGAGCGGGATGCACTCGGATTGATCCTCGGCCTCTCCGGCATCGAACGGGATGAGCTGGAACGCTGGGTACCGCCGGACGGTGACGTGCCGTTCCTCACCGGACTCTCGTCGTACGTCGAGCGCGAGGATGCCATGGTCGACCACGACCTGCACCGCTTCGGGGACTGGACCGGCAAGACGGCGAGGGTCGGGTGGCAAACCTTCACCAACGGATCACGCCGGGTCTTCGTCATGAACGCGAACCGGTCGCCCGTCGAACGAACGCTGGGCGTCGACATGCTCTACTACAACGAACCCCGCAACTCGTTCGTCCTCGTGCAGTACAAGAAGATGCGCCCCGAAACGGTCCGCGGCGGCAAGGAGTCCCTGTTCTACCGGCCAGACGAACAACTCTGGCTCGAGATCGAGCGGATGCGAGGGGTCGACGAACTGTGTGGAGCTGCCGAGGGCGAGTACCGCCTCAACTGGAGCGCATCCTGGTTCAAGCTCTGCGACCCCAATCCCGCGATCGAGGATCCGACCGCCCTCATCAAGGGCATGTACTTCGCTCTCGAACACTTCGAGGAACTACTGGCCACACAGCGCGGCCCCCTGGACGGAGTCCGGATCGGCTACGACCAGGTCGATCGGTACTTCAACAACACGATGTTCCTCGACCTCGTCCGCGACGGCTGGATCGGCAGCCGAGGCCCCGCATCCGAAACCCTCAAGTCCCTCGTCCAGCAAAGTCTCGACTCAGGCCGCGCGGTCATGCTGGGTCTCGAACCACGGTAAAGGGTCACACATGAGCCAGTGTCGGTGCGCCGTGGCAGACCCTTCCCCCTCTCCCGCTGGATACACATCGGCCTCCAGTGACCAGCCGACCCCTCTCTGCCTCACCGACGCCGGCATCGCTCCGCGTGAGGCCCGCAGCAGTAACTTCCGCCAACTCGACCTCGCAAGCATGGTGGCCGGAATCGCTTCAGGCGCACCTCCTTACGCACCTCAATCAGCGCGAGAGGATGGTGAGCGATGAGAACCGATGTGTACGAGGCAACGCTCGAATCCCTTACCAGTAAGAGCTTTCACCCGTCATCGACAAGCGGTGATCAGTCTCAGTTTCGTATTCAGCAGTGAACGAACGACGAGGCCGCGGCTTCTTCTTGCCCATGGACTCCATGATGAACATCCTCCCGGAGCACAAGCTCCTGATCTCGAATGTCCGTCAAAACGGGCAAAGCCCAGGCGCTCTCCCACTAGATGCGAGGTTGTGAAGCTCGCTACTTCGGCATCAAGGTCAAGTGTGCTACTCGGCGCCATGGCCAAGCTCGGATCTAGGTGTGTTGCTGCTCGTCCTGCACAGGCCAGATTTGTGGCAACTGGCAAGCCGCCATATACCGTTCCGCCATGAGCGACGACGCTGTAGGAAGTAGCGAACCATTCGCAGGGCTTGTTCCCGAGACCCTGGCCGAGGCGGGCATCGGGTTCGCAACTGGTGGCCCAATAGGTGCAGCCGTCGGCGCAGTGAAGCCATTCGTCACACGCTTGATCAAGCTCAGCGCTGCGGAGCTTCGCTCAGGCGACGAACGAGTCGCAACTACTTGGCGAGCCGCTGCAGACTCATCACACCTCGACTTGGTAGATCTAGTTGACAGGGCGATGTCGGATCCGGATCGACAGTTCCTCGGGTACTCGGCCAGCGAAGCCGCTCGCTACGCTAGGACCACCTCGAAACTCAACGTGCTCGGGCAAGCACTTGCCACAGGGGTTCTGGCAGAAGACGAGGCAGTCCTCGACAATGAGCAGCAGGTCGTCGACGCGCTATCTCAGATCGAACGGCCTCATCTGGCAGTGATGTGGGCGTTGAGAACGGACTCTGGCGCGCCGAACGGGTGGGCCCCTCTCAGCCTGAACTGGGAAGAGCTTCAGGCGCAAGTGCCCGCGTATCGTCACATCCTTCCTCGGCTATTGGGCATCTTGGATCGTGAGGGATTGGTCTCACGTCAGTCCACCGTGACCATCGTGCCCACCGGAGAGGGGGATGCGCCCCGGCGCCCGGGGCGGGAGGACTACTCGGGTGATTATTGGGCCCTTACCCAGTTCGGCCTCGAACTCCTGAGTCGGCTGTACCGAGCCGGGCTGGAGACGCCAGAGGCGGATGCCACCTCGCCCTAGCAGGCCGATCGAGCTAGCGCAGAGTCGCGAAGGTCTTCATACGTTCGGGCTCTGGGTGATCTCCAGCAGGACGCATCGACCAGCACTCATCGTCCCCGGAGCCAGGCGCGGATCCTGCTCCGTATCCGGGAAGGACGACCAGCAACCCGGCGTTCCGGACCTGCCGCGAGCAGCTCGCCGACTCAGTTCTCCGCACGGTCGGCTTCACCAGAGCTGGCTTGAGCCCCTGAGTTGGGCCAAATGCTTTAGTGCCTCGCGGTCGGGGTTTGCATCGCGTTGAGGATTGCGGTCTCGGCGGGGCTGAGCGCGGGTGGGATGGTGGTCGTGATGCCGTTGATTTCGACGGTCGCCGAGCGCAGTGGCCTGAGGGTGCGCAGGACGCGTCGAATGAGAGCCCGGTGCGGTTCTGCACGGTGCGGCTGACGGCGAGGGCGGTGAACACCATGGTGAGGTGGGCCTCGATCGCGTCGCGGGTGCGGGCGAAGATCGGCCGGGCGCGTAGGTCGGTCTTTGACATCCGGAAGGACTACTCGACCTGCCAGACATCGTGATAGCTCGCGATGACCTCGCGTGCGGGCATGACGCCGACGGGGATGTTGGTGACGTAGCCCTTCAATCCGACCAGCCGCCGCGCCCGCGCGAGCGCCTTCTCATCGAGTGTCTGTGCGCCGTTGGTTGTCTTGACGAACCGCGGGATGCGTGTGGTCTTCTCCCCGGCAACGACGGCCTTGGCGCGGTTCTCCTGCAGGGTCAGGGTCTTGGTGTCGCGGACCGAGCGCTTGGTCGAGTAGGCCCACACCGCCCGCCGCGACCCGGGATGCGGCTACGCCCAGGAGCTCCTAGCTGTTGGACAGGCCGGCGGCCGGTTTAGCGACATACTCATCGAGATGCTCGATGGGATGCTGGCGGCCCTGCTCGCGCATCCCAGGTCCTTCCTCTTGCTGCACATCGGACCGATCCTCAATCAGTATCCGGAGCTTGGAGGGGCTATCGTTGGCGAGATCCGGCATTATCTGACCAACTGGTGTCAGAGCTACACGTTGTTCGCAAGCCATGGCGTCAAGCTCCGACCAGGCTGAACCGTAGAGCGCATGGGGCCAGCACTGACCGCAATGCTGGACGGCTTCCTTCTCCGATCCCGGCTACAGCCGGACGAGATGACTTCCTGCCGATGGCGGGATGCCAGCCTGCTGACAGACACGATTATCGCGTTCAGCGTCGGCGTCATTGACGTTGACGGGACGGCCGGACATCGCGCGGCTTGCTCAACGGGGTCTTCCCGGCCTAACGACGGCCAGACATGCCGCGCGCATCGCGTAGCCGCATCCGTCGGCTCGGCGCGTCGCGCGCAGAACTACCAGTAACGTATGCCCAGCTATAGGCGATACATCAAGGTGGGCACGTTGGATCAACGGGAGGAAAAATGGGGGGACTACCGTTCGGCATAGGGCCACTGTTGTTCAGCATTGATGCCGATTCGCCAAACGAGCGCCAAGCTGCCATCGCCAAGGCATTCAAGCTACCTGGCGTTGAGTTGAGAAATTGCTGGTTCAACCAAAGCGCTGAGGCTGATGCCAAGGCACGCGAGAAACTCTCTCTGCCCTCTCTACATAAGATCGCGTTGGCAAATATTCCCGCATCGGGCAATATACGACTGCGCCTTCATATCAGCATGGAGAAGCAGAGGCAGTATCTAGATGGCAGTCGTCCGGATACTGGCACGGAAGATTTTGAGCTGTCCGTTGAGTACGGACCCCTTATCCCAACTGCCTTCTCAGTCTGCGTGAATAGTAGCACCTTGAGGGGTGGAGCCAACTCTGTGAGGGTAGTTGGTCATCATCTTCATGAATGGTTCACGACCGAAGGCGTCACACGGAGCACCGGCGTTCGACTTCATTACGGGCCCGACGCAGTTCCTTTTCCTCTTGATGCCGTGCTGCGTGGGGCTGATCAGTCGGCGCGATTCATGAAGGAGCGGACATCTCTAACGCCAGCCCGCCTCGACTCATTTGTTTACTCGATGAGGGATAATCAGATTGAACCCATCGATGCTCTCTGGCAACTACAAAAGGCGATGCAGTACGAGCTTTCCTATCTGTTCTACTGCAAGCAGCTGGCGAGCGAGCGAGGCGAGGCTGCCTCGGAGGTGCGACGTGCCGCGGATCAACTCATTGGATCCCATACTTCATTGGAGTTCCGTCAGAAGTTCCGTCGCTTGTTCCAGGGGGGTCAGGCGCAGCAGGTGGCATTGCAGGTCCTCTCAGCTCGGAAACGAACGAGCACCGACATGGAGTTCCAAACTGAGGCTCTGATGCAAGTGCACACCCATGCGGATCTCGCCGTATTTCAGGATGTCTATGACTCCATAGCGAGCGACGATTTCGAACCTGACCTTGTTTATGCCGAGAGCGCGGTTGAGGTAGTCGAGACATTGAGGCGAAGCGATTTTCAGGTTTACGTCGCCGCAATGGTGACACTCACGGTCGCGATGCTTACCATTGCCTCCCGAGCTCTTGGCGGTGGGTGAACCCGGCCTCCGGCAATGTCCGGCTCGACATCGAACGGGCGCGCCACAATCGGGGGTTCGGGGATCCGGTGCAGCGTCCCTGATGAGACAAACGGACATGGAGCGAGACCAGCCCATCGATCGATTTCTCGATTGAGGACTTCAGAACCGATCGAACCGGCTGCCTAATCCCGGATCCTTGCCGCCTCCAAGGATGACCAGTAACATGAGGAGGCTAGCTAAGGGGTGGAATGGCTACAGAGCTTGAGCGACACACAAGGAAGCAACGAATCGACCCCCGCCTGAAGACCGCGGGCTGGTCGATCGTTCCGTTTCGCGGCACCGACACCCATCCGTATAAGCGGGTGGCCTTTGAGGAGTATCCCACCAGCGCGGGTCCAGCGGACTACGCGCTCTGCGACGGCGACGAGGTCCGTGGAGTCGTCGAAGCCAAGAAGGTGACGCTCGGTCCTCAGGGTGTGCTTGTCCAAGCTGAGCGCTATTCAAGAGGCATCGGGCAGTCGCCTAAGTATCAGGATGAGTTCGGCGCGCCCTTCCTCTACTCAACTAACGGTGAAGTGACATGGTTTCACGACGTCCGTCATGCACTCAGCCGCTCCCGGCGAGTGTCTGGGTTCCACACGCCGGCTGCGCTCGAGGAGTTACTCTCCCGCGACTTCGATTCTGAGATCGAAGCGCTTGAGCGAATTCCCCAGAACTCGCGCATGCGCCCGTACCAGGTCGAGGCCAACTCCGCCATCGAGCAGGCAATTCGTGACCGTAAGCGGAAGATGCTCGTCGCCATGGCCACCGGTACAGGCAAGACGCTGACGATGGTCAATGAGGTCTACCGCCTCATGAAGTCCGGGGCCGCCCGGCGAGTGCTGTTCCTTGTCGACCGCAAGGCGCTGGCAGCTCAAGCCGTTCGGGCGTTCGCCTCGTTTGAGGCTGAGCCCGGCTTGAAGTTTGACAAGATCTACCCGGTCTACTCGCAGCGCTTCCAAAAATCCGATTTGGAGGAGGCCGCCACCTGGGACCCCAACGTCATGCCCAACGCGTTGTTGACGAATCCCAAGCTCGGCGACGCCTTCGTGTATGTATGCACCATCCAGCGTATGGCTATGAACCTACTAGGCGGCGAGGGCGCGCTGACCCTCGGCGATGAGGCGGCCGATGCCAATGTCGAACAGCTCAACATCCCCATTCATGCCTTCGATTTGATCATCGCTGACGAATGCCATCGTGGGTACTCCGCCAAGGAGATGTCCGTGTGGCGAAGCACGCTCGATCACTTCGATGCGGTCAAGGTCGGCCTCACCGCGACGCCGGCGGCCCACACTGTGGCGTACTTCGAGAACCTGGTCTTCCGCTACGAGTATGACCGCGCCGTGCGTGAGGGCCACCTGGTCGACTACGACGTCGTGCGTGTTCGCTCGAACGTCCGCATGAACGGCGTTTTCCTGAACGAGGGTGAACAGGTCGATGAGGTCGATCCTGAGACCGGTACCCGCCAGCTCGATCTACTAGAAGATGAGCGCAGCTTCGACGCCGCCGACGTCGAACGCAAGATCACCGCTCCGGACTCGAACCGCAAGATCATCGAGGAGCTCAAGGCCTTCGCGGACGAGCACGAACAACAGTACGGCCGCTTCCCCAAGACGCTCATCTTCGCCGCCAATGATCTGCCGCACACCTCGCATGCCGATCAGCTTGTCGACCTGGCGCGAGACATCTTTGGGCGGGGCGACTCATTTGTCGCCAAGATCACCGGACGCGTTGACAGACCGCTACAGCGGATCCGCGAGTTTCGCAACCGCCCCAACCCTGGGGTAGTTGTGACCGTCGACCTGCTCTCGACCGGTGTCGACATCCCCGACCTTGAGTACATCGTCTTCCTCCGTCCGGTGAAGTCTCGCATCCTGTTCGAACAGATGCTCGGACGCGGGACACGGAAGGGCGACAGGTACCCGGACAAGTCGCACTTCGTGGTTTTCGACTGCTTCGACGGCACGCTGTTCGAGTACTTCCGCAACACCACGGGCATGACCGTCGAGCCGCCCGAGGGTGACGGTAAGAGCATCGCTCAGATCATCGAAGAGATCTGGCAGAACAAGGATCGTGCGTACAACACTCGCCGCTTGTCGAAGCGTCTTCAGCGTATCGACAAGGAGATGTCCGGTGATGCCCGAGACCTGTTCGCGCGCTTCATCCCCGGTGGTGACCTCGCCGCGTTCGCTGAAGATCTCGCAAGTCTCTTGCGCCGGACATTCACCGACACCATGCGCGTCCTGCGTGACCCTAACTTCCAGAAGCTTCTCATCGACTACCCGCGTGCTCAGCGCACTTTCCTGGTCGCTCCAGGCGTCACCGACGAGGTTTCCTCCGAGTGGTTGATCCGCGCCGGCACAGGGCAGGAGTACAAGCCCAGCGAATACCTGGAAGCCTTCGCCTCGTTCGTCCACGAGCACCAAGACCAGGTCCAGGCCATATCGATCTTGCTGTCACGCCCCAAGGACTGGGGTGCGGCGCCGTTGACTGAACTGCGCCAGGCACTGACGCAGGCTCCCGAGCACTTCACGGAGGCCAATCTTCAGCGGGCCTTCCATGCCGCCCACCACAAGGCCCTCGCCGACATCATCTCGATGGTCAAGCGAGCGGCCGTCGACACGTCGCCGCTCCTCACGGCCGAGGAGCGCGTCAACCAGGCGGTCGATCGGGTCGTAGGTGGGCGTACGCTGACTGATGCACAGGCCACCTGGGTCGAGTACATCCGGCAACATCTCGTCGCAAACCTCTCCATCGAGCGCGACGACTTCGAGGCAATCCCGGTACTCTCCGACCATGGCGGATGGGGCCGCGCCAACCGGGTGTTCGCGGGCCAGCTCGCCGAGCTAATCGATGAACTAAACGAGGAGCTAGTAGCAGCGTGACGGATGTTGTTGGAAAACTGTGGGGCTTCTGCCACGTCCTACGCCATGACGGCGTGGACTATGGCGACTACATCGAGCAGCTCACTTACTTGCTCTTCATCAAGATGGCCGACGAGCGAGGCATTGAGCTTCCCGAAGACACCGATTGGCCCTACCTCCGCAAGCAGAGCGGGACGGACCTCCTCGATGCGTATGTCGAGGCCCTGCGTCTCCTCGGTAAGCAGCCCGGCATTCTCGGGGACATTTTCAGCGGCGCCCAGAGCCGTTTTGGCAATCCGGTCAACCTGCAGAAGCTCATCGGCATCATCGACGAGACCGAGTGGACCTCGCTCGACGTAGACATCAAGGCAGCAGCCTTCGAGGGACTGCTCGAGAAAGCCGCAGCCGAAGGCAAGAAGGGCGCCGGACAGTACTTCACGCCACGCCTACTCATCCAGTCGATGGTGCGTTGCATAAAGCCTGACCCACGGGGCAGCAAGGACTTCACCATCAGTGATCCTGCCTGTGGTACGGGCGGATTCCTAGTAGCTGCCTATGAGTGGCTGAAGGATGAAACCGGCGGTGCGTTCGATCGCGAGACGGCTCTCCGTATACGTAAGCAGACGTACTTCGGCCAGGAACTCGTGCCCAGGCCACGGCGGCTCGCACTCATGAACATGTATTTGCACCAGGTCGAGCCGCACATCACGCTCGGCGACTCCATCTACGAGGAGCCAAGCCGTCAACGCTTCGACGTCATCCTCACCAACCCTCCGTTCGGTACCAAAGGTGCCAACCAGGCGCCCGTCCGCGACGACTTCGTCGTGTCGACTAGCAACAAGCAGCTCAACTTCATCCAGCATGTCCTGACCACCCTTAAGCCAGGCGGCCGCGCCGCAGTTGTGGTCCCCGACAACGTCCTCTTCGCGGGCCAGGCGGGCGAGGTGTTCGAGCTGCTCATGCAGGACTGTGACGTCCACACGGTCCTGCGTTGTCCTCGGGGGACATTCAGCCCGTACACCGAGGGCACCGCGACCAACGTCATCTTCTTCACCAAGGGTCGACCGACCGAACGCACGTGGATCTACGACGCCCGAGCCAACGTTCCCAAGATCACCAAGACAAGCCGGCCCCTCGCTGCAAGGCACTTCACGGAGTTCGAGCAATGTTTCGGCGAGGACCCCAACGGCCGACGCACGCGAAACGAGGACGATTCCGCTGGTGGTCGCTGGCGCAGCTTCAGCCTCGACGACATCAAGGCGCACCACTACAAGCTCGACGCTTTCAAGTGGATCCGAGACAAAGAGCTCGACGATCCCGACGAGATCCCGGAGCCCGAGGAGTTGATCACCGAGGCCACAGAGGAGCTTCAGCTCGCCTTAGACAACCTCGCGGACATTCAGCACCTCCTTGAGGGTAATGGCGGCGACTCATGACCGAGAGCACGGAAGGACTTCCGCAGGGTTGGATGCGTCGACGTGTTGGAGACGTTCTGGTGCTACGAAACGGGTACGCGTTCAAGGCGTCCGAGTGGAGTCAGTCCGGAAGACCTATCATTCGCATTCAGAACCTCAAGTCGGATTCCGCAACCCACAACTACTATGGCGGCACCCTACCTGACCGCTTTCGAGCGAAGCCTGGCGATCTATTGTTTGCCTGGTCGGGCACCCCAGGAACCTCATTCGGTGCCCATGTATGGAATGGCCCGGAAGCCTGGATTAACCAGCATATCTTCCGAGTTGACTTTTCCTCGGATGATTTCGATCGCGACTTCCTGAAACTTGCTCTCGACTTCAACCTGAACGACTATATCTCGGAGGCGCAGGGCGGTGTCGGTCTTGCTCACATCACTAAGGGAAAGCTCAATGAGTCGTACCTCATCGCTCCTCCACTTCCAATACAGCGGCAGATCGCCGTTCGAGTTGCTGAGATTGCCCATGGCCGGGCTTCGGCACTAAACCATCTTGCGCTGGCTCAACGCGCCATCGAACGTTTTCGTCAATCCGTCCTTACGGCCGCGTATAGGGAAGCGAGCACCTGGGGCGACGCCAATACCCAGGTTCCTCTAACCAGCGTACTGCGCGAGCCGCTCAAGAACGGGTACTCGGCCAAACCCGTCAACCATGAGACCGGGTTCCGAGTTCTCACTCTTACAGCTACGACCAGTGGCTGGTTCGATCCTCGCCACTTCAAATACACCGAGGAGGAGTTCCCGCCGGAGTCCCCTTTCTGGCTCACACCCGGTGACATAGTAATCCAGCGTGGAAACACCGCCGAATACGTCGGTGTTCCCGCCTTATATGAAGGCGATCCGGGCGAGTTTCTGTACCCTGATCTCATGATTCGGGCGAGGGTGCAGCCGGAGATTGATCCTCGGTTCGCCTGGTATATGCTGCTCGCGCCTCAGGCGAGGAACTATCTCAGGGATCGAGCTACTGGATCGGCAGGCAATATGCCGAAGATCAATCAGAAGGTACTTGCTGACCTTCCGATCCCTATGCCGCCGGTCGACGCTAGGCAGGCGATCATTGCGAAACTCGATAAGGCATTGGCGCTCACGAAAGAGATACGGGACCGAATCGACATGGCTGCACGTCACGTAGATGCCACCTCGCGAGCGGTCCTGGCCAAGGCCTTCCGCGGAGACCTTGGTTTGTCCGAGAATCCGAACTGAGGTCGCGAGCTAGTGTCGTGAGTCGGTAATTCGTTGGCAGTATGCGGCGAGGATGTCGAGGATCTGGTCGGCGGTCTTGGTCCAGACGAAGGGCTTGGGGTCGGCGTTCCAGGTGTTGATCCAGGCGCGGACGTCGGCTTCGAGTTCGGTGACGGAGCGGTGGGCGGAGCGGCGGAGTTTGCGGTTGGTGAGTTCGGCGAACCAGCGTTCCACCAGGTTGAGCCACGAGCTGCTGGTGGGGGTGAAAAGCAGGTGGAACCTGGGTGGCGGATCAGCCACTCCTTCACCTTGGGGGTTTTGTGGGTGGCGTAGTTTGTCGAGTACCAGGTGCAGGTCGAGGTCTTTGGGGACGGCGGCGTCGATCAGTTTCAGGAACCGCAGGAACTCTTGATGACGGTGCCGGCGGTAGTGCTGGGCGATCACCGACCCGCTGGACAGGTCGAGGGCGGCGAAGAGGCTGGTGGTGCCGTGGCGCACGTAGTCGTTGGTCATCCGCGCCGGCGTGGTCGGCATCACCGGCAGGATCGGTGCCGTCCGGTCGATGGCCTGCATCTGCGACTTCTCATCGACCGCGAGCACCAGCGCGTTCTCCGGCGGACTCAGATACAGCCCGACGACATCGCGGACCTTGTCAATGAGCTGTGGGAACAACGGATCCGTGGACAGCTTCCAGGTCTCGATCGCCTGCGGCTTCAGCCCGAACGCCCGCCGGATCCGCGACACCGCCGACTGCGACATCCCCGTCGCCGACGCCATCGACCGGGTCGACCAGTGCGTGTCCTCGCCCGGAGTCTCCTCCAGCGTCTTGGTGATCACCCGCTCGATGTCGTCGTCGGTGATCGTCCGTGGCCGGCCCGGCCGCGGCTCGTCCGACAACCCGTCCAGCCGCTCGGCCAGGAACCGAGAACGCCACCTCGACACCATGTTCCGCGACACCCCGACAGCCTCAGCGACCTCACCGATCGTGCCACCGTCCGCACACCGCAACACAATCCGGGACCGCAACGCCAACGGCTGCGACGTTTCCGCCGCCGAGCCCACCCAGCCAGCACAGACCGCTCCTCGCCGGACAACACCACCGGATCAACCTTCGGGCTCGGCATCACCACAGCATACCGACTAACCGCGAATTACTGACTCACGACACTAGAGGTGAAGTGAGGCGTAGTTTGACTCGAACAACTTCTCGGTATTGCCTCGTAGTGTCAGACGCATGTCGCAATACAGACGCCAATAGGCTTGCCATTCGTTCTCGTGCTCGTCACGGTAGTCGATCTTGAGACCAAGCGTGCGCGCGTCATCGGCATTTACGACCGCGCCATGTGACAGCCATTCAGCGTTGCTGTTGAGCTTGCCCGCCATCTCTGTCACGTTCGCCATCTCGCCGCGGAACATGCCTTCTCGAAGGAACTTCTCAGCGAACTTCCGCGACCGCGCCAGGGCCTTGCGGCACATGTCGAGCAGGGCAGGATCAAACTTGGCGACGAGCTCGCGGACCGCCGGCCCGTCCTTGCCATCGCGAACTTGCTTGATCATGTCCTCATAGGCATCGATGTATGACTGGGCCGGGCGACTACTTAGAGAACCATCCGACGACGGCGTGACGATCTGCGGGTCAATCGGACCCAGCTCACTCGTGTCGCTCATGATGATCGATTGAGCGGCCAAAGAGATGAGCGTACCCGCACTCTTGGCACAGTCCGGGACGATGACTCGCAGCTCGCCGTTTACGCCAACCGCTTTGAGCAGAAGCCCGGCGATCTTTTCAGCGGCGTCGACCTCTCCACCGAGCGTATGAAGCATGAGATCGAGCTTGGCGTCCGGCTCAACGTGATAGAGCAGGTCCGTCAGCGGCAGTACATCGTCCCGCTCGACATAGCCGGCTGGACCGGAGACATAGCAGATGAGAGTACGGCCGGTCGCTGCCTCGATCTCACGGATTAGTTCCTGGCGACGATAGCGTGCACCCTGAGTTGCACGGTAGAACGGGGTCTGAGTTGGCTGGGGCAATAATTCCCCATCGTTATCAGTGCTCTTATCGTTGTCGCTCATATCCCCGTCCTTCCTTGTTTAATCTTATCAGCTTTGCCCATCGAAGGTGGCCACGTCTGAGCCAGAAATGACAGCGGCTGCCGTTATGGGTCGCGTCGATACTTGGACGGAGGGTGAGCGTGGCACGATCGTGAATCGTCCAGTACGGGCGCCGACGCGTCGAGAGGTTCAGCATGATGCGCTGGTCTCGATGTCGGGGACAGTCGAAGGCGATCCAAGTCGGTCGGTTTGCCGACTGAACCAAAACTGCAGTTCGAGCGGCAAGTTCTAGCGGTATTTCGTCGGCGGCATCAACTACGCCGACAATGATGTACCTCCAGGGCACGAAGCGGCTTCCAGGCAGTTGCCGCAACCACAGCCGAAGACGTTGTCGAATTGAGTTGTCGGTGGAATGGAAGGCCACGTCAGTCCGTCCTCCAAGCCGTTCCCAGGAATGGTTCCTGGTCACCAAGGCCGAGGTGTCCGGTGGCCGGGTCGCAGAAGTGGCCGACGTTCGGCTGGCGGCTGTTCGTGCTGATCTCCCGCTCATGGGCGCGCAGGATCAACTCAGAGGGAGCCGCCTCGGGTCCATAGCCGGTCAGCCGCTCAAGCAGCTCGGCGACGGCGAATCCGGCAACGAGAGTGGTGAACGTGACCACAGCTGGATCAACCCGGCCAAGCTCGGGAGCGTACCCCTCATCTTGGCGTTGACGTCGTTCTTCGGGATTGAGCTGTTCGGCGGCGGCTCGGGCCAGGTCGATACGGTTTCGACAAACGAGGCAGGCGTAGCCGGGAGCCATGACGGTGATCCGGCCGTCGATGCCCAGCAACTCCCCGTCTTCGCTGGAGAGAAGAACGCCGCAGTCGATCACCGGGACCAGGTAGTAGCTGGACAGTCGGGCCAGGATGAGTCGGCCGGCGTTGTCATCGCTGCACCCGAAGATCACATCGCGGTCGGTGAGGGCAGCTGCAACGCCCCGCGAGGTGGTCCGTCCGACGATACTGCGGACGGCGACATCGGGCGCGATCGTCCTCACGTGGTCAGCAAGGGACGGCGCTTTGGGTTTGCCGACGGTCGACGGGCTGGAGCCGTAGACCCTGGTGATGTTGGTGTCTTCGATCACGTCGGGATCGACGATTAGGAGATCCCCAACGCCGAGGCGAGCGAGTTGCTCAGCCACAGCGGAACCGGTGCCGCCAGCACCAACAACGGCAACCTTGAGGCCGCGGAGCACTCCCTGGATGCCGCCACCGAAGGCCCGAACCTGGCGGTCGTACAGCGGCGGGATCTGCTCGGCGGGTGGCGCATCGACCGCGCTGATCAAACGGAACCGCGAACCGACGAGCCAAACCGTTGAGATTGGCACGATTTCGTCGTCGACGTACGTCCGACCGCTGAAGTCGAAGCCCCCAGCGTCGCTGGGTGAGAACACCAGACTGGCGAAGAAGTCCTGTCCCGTCCTGATCTGGAAGACGTCGGCCAGTTCGAAGTCGACGGTGTCGTCGTAAACACTGTTGATGGGCCAGCCGCCTGGATGTGTATGCAGCCAGATCGCGACCGCGCCGATCTCCTCCGCGCGGGCGAGAGCTCCGGTGTAACCACCCGATCGGATCGAGAGGCGGTCAGCTTCCCGCACGATGTACTGATCCTCCGGAACCCAGTGCAGCTCTTGCGCGAGCAGTCGGATCTGACCCTCCTGGCGAGCGAGACCGGCGAGGAGCACGCCGGCTGTCTCGACACGAAAAGCTGCCTGGGTCGCGATGTCGCGTGTCATCTGGTCGGGGATGGTGAGCGTGACGATCATGCCGTTCTCCTCGCCGACCGCGTCATCTCTCCGCGGATGCGGGCAAGATAGCTCTCGAGGCCGTCCACACCAGAGCGCCACTGGCCGGGCTGGACAAAGTGCCGCGACCACCGCTGCCAGTTCCGTCCGAAGTACTGTTCCCGAACCTCCGTCGCCTGCGCCTGCGAGCCGTCGAGCAGGATGAGCGCCGGGTCGCACCACCACATGTCAGGCGGGACATCCGGGTAGCCGGGCGACAGCCGCAGGAGGAGATCAGTTTCGGTCTGGCGATAACCCTCAGGTACTCGCCAGCTCGGAAATTGGACACAGATCATCCCGCCGTCCTCCTGCACCGTGTGGTTCAGGCCGCGGTCAGCGAGATAGGTGGTGTCGGAAGCGGGCAGCATGGTCTCGATCTCCTCGGTTCTTACAGTCCGGCGCCGGGGTTGATCTGGCCGGGCGCAGTGAAGAAGCGGAGGCCATTGCGCATAACGACGACATCGTCGTCCTGGATCTGCAGGTCGTCCTCGCCGGGACGGACCTCGTACAAGTCGCGCTCGGGAGGGATGTTCGGATCCGGCAGTTCGCGCAGCTGGGCACCCGTCAGCTTGGGCTGCGTGACCTTGAAGTGCTCGCGGTCGATCTGAATGTTGAAGTGCTTGTTGTCCTGCTCGTCGTGGGCCATCCTGGCTCCTCCTTCTAACTTGATACCACGGTATCATGGTGCTTGTCCGTTCTGCAACCATGATGCATAATGGGTTGTATACAGGGAGGAGAGGACGACGGTGAAGACCCCGAAAGCGATGACGATTCGCCTGTCTCAAGAGCAGGCGGAGGAGCTAGAGACAGTCGCTAGCGTCGAGGATCGGCCCGTGGCCGAGGTAATTCGTGCCGCGATCGCCGAGCACATTGATGCTCGAAAGCAGGATGAAGGCTTCCGCAAGAGCCTGCGCGAGCGTCTTGACCGAACCGAGCGCAGCTTCCGCACGCGGGAGTAGTTCGGCACGTCATGCCAGACGCTCTTGTTGCCTAGATCAACAAACAGCCCACTGCCTGCGACGTCAGGACGTGGGCTGTTACGCGTTCTAGTCTGGCGCGGCGAGCCAACTCATCGTCGGTTCTTGCCGACGTACCGCTCCGCCCGCAACCACTCACTGTAGTGGCGCTGGTTGACGAACGTGCGACCGCGAGCGACGACGGACCCGCACCCACAGCGGCATTTTGGCTTGGCGTCATCGGCCAATCGCACTGCCACGACAACAGAACCGTCGCTACGTGAGATTAGACGATCCAACTCTGTGACGAACTGACTGTTCGAAAGATGTCCTATCAGGGCACACTGCCGGGGGCACCGATAAATCTGCGGGTCAGGCGGGCACCACTGACAGCGCTCATCTGAGTCTCCCAAGACTCGCTCAGTGAAATTCCCCACCTGTGTGGCTCCGATGAACGCGGTGGGGCTCCTTCGAGAGTGGCGGTCTCCGACCACGCGCCACCTGCTCGAAGGAGCCCTTGCTGTCCATGCTTTCACGGGAGGAAGACATCGACGCGCACTCATTGCGTCGCCGGGGCTGGACGATCTCGGCGATCGCCCGGCATCTGAAGCGAGACCGTAAGACCATCCGTGCCATCTGGACGGCGAGCGGGTTGCCGGCGAGCGCCGTCCGGCGGGGCCGGACCTGTTCGAGCCGTACGTCGACTACGTCCGTGCACGGCTGACCGAGGATCCGCACCTGTGGGCGCAGACCCTGTTCGATGAGGTCGTTGCCCTCGGCTATGACAAGGCGTACTCCACGTTCACGGGCAGATCCGGGCCCGTGGGTTACGGCCGCACTGCGAGCCGTGCTCGGCCACGACGGGTCGGGTGGCGGCGGTGATCTCGCATCCGCCGGGCGAGGAGATCCAGTGGGACTGGCTCGATCTCCCGGACCCGCCCGAGCCCTAGGGGTGGAGCAAGACCGCGCACCTGCTGATCGGGGCGCTCGCGCACTCCGGCAAGTGGCGCGCCACGCTCGCACCGAGCGAGGAGCAGGCTCACCTGATCGAAGCACTCGACGCGACCGCCCGTAAGCTGGGTGGTCTCACCCGGGTCTGGCGGTTCGACCGGATGGCCACCGTCTGCCACCCGGCGAGCGGGAGGGTGACTGCGGCGTTCGCCGCGGTGGCCAAGCACTACGGGGTATCGGTGGCCGAGGCCGAGGGCTGGTCGATGACCGCGACACTGGAACACCTGCTGGGCAAGGAAGTCTACGCCGCCGAGGCCCGCAAACTCGCCGACCGGCTCCGGTTCGCGTCCCCTGCCCACTCCCGCCAGCTTGGCGGACTTCGACTTCGACGCCGCACCCGGCGTCGACCGCAACCTCATCGACGAGCTGGCCAGCTGCCGCTACCTCGACACCGCCACCAACGTGCTGCTGATCGGGCCACCCGGCGTCGGGAAAACACACCTGGCCGTCGGTCTCGGCCGCGCCGCCGCCGAGGCGCGCTACCGCACCTACTTCACCACCGCCGCCGACCTGGCCGCCCGCTGCCACCGCGCCGCCATCGAAGGCCGGTGGGCCACCACCATGCGCTTCTACGCCGGACCGACTCTCCTCGTCATCGATGACTGGGCTACCTGCCGCTGCCCGGCGAGGCCGCCTCCGCGCTGTTCCAGGTCGTCTCCCAGCGCTACCTCAAAACCTCCATCGTGCTCACCACCAACCGCGGCGTCGCGTCCTGGGGCGAGATCCTCGGCGACACCACCGTCGCCGCAGCCATGCTCGATCGGCTCCTCCACCGCTCCGTCGTCCTCAACCTCGACGGCGACTCCTACGGACCCCGCGACCACCACGCCCGCAACGACACACTCCGCCAGACCACCACAGGCACCCGCCGGCCGCTGCAATAACCACTGCTCAGGGTGGGAATTTCGATGAGCATCACTGGGGAAGTTCGGCGAGCGCCATCACCAAAGGGACCCGTCGACGGGTTAGGTCTCAACTTGTGTTTTCAATCCGCTCGAAGATGTCCGCGTCCGTTTCTCGCTGCCAGGCTGGCAGGTTGTCCCAGTCGGCTACATAGCTGGGCTTGGGATCGGGGATGTGGCGGTGGATCTGGGCGATCCAGCACAACGCCACGAAGCGGCCCTTCTGCTCTCGACTGAGCTTGCTTGTGGTTCCTTCCGACGCCTCGACGAACGCCCGGACCTGGTCGTAGACGGCTGCGGCGCTCGCCCGTTCCCAATCGGGTGTGTCTTCCCATGGCGCGATATACCCGGGCTTTGGTTCACCGGGGTAGTGCTTCCTCACGCCTGCAATCCACGCCTCACGGAAGATCTGACCTGGTTCGTACGACAACAGCTTTCTCCTTGGGCGAGACGGGTGAGAGGGACGAACGCTCGGCGGACAAGCACACCGGGGTCAACCTGGATCGCTCGGTGTCGTGAGCTCGTTCGCGATGGCGCCAGCGACAGCGTCCGCGATCCCAGGAAGCCATGCCCACTGGCCGTTTGGGTTGATCTCCAGGAAGTACCACCGGCCGTCAGGCGTGACTACAAAGTCGAGTACGCCGAAGACTAAGTCGAGGCGAGCCATCAGCCGGGCGACACCAACACGTATCTCGTCCGGCACCTGAGCAGGCCTGTACGACAAGGCGTCATAGTCGGTACGCCAGTCGAGCGCCGCTTGCGAGCTGTGCGCATGGATCTCGACTCCGAACATCTGCGATCCGACCACAATCAGCCGGACGTCGTAGCGCTTGGGCACGAACTCCTGGAAGAGGTGTGCTGTCAGCCGCACAGACTCGTCGATCTCGTCCGGCGCCACGAAGCGGACCGTCGGGGTGCTCACAGAGCCGTTGGCAAAGTCACGTCCGATGCCCTTGTAGATCACCTGTCCGACCTGTTCGGAGGCGAACGTCCGAGCTGCCGTCGGGTCGTTCGTAATGATCGACCGAGGCGAAACAAGGCCGGAGGCGTAGGCGAGCCTGAGCTGATGCGGCTTGTACGACGCAATGCGTTCGGCAGCAGGGTGATTGATCCAGCGACATGGCAATGCCATGAGCACTCCGGTGAAGCCCGCCTGTGCCTCCGTGGAGGTGAACTCACGCTCCTCGTCTGTCATGTCGGCCGGCAGCCGAAACGGCGTCGGTCTGCGGCAGTAGATGCCCCGAATCCCGGTCAGGTCGACCATGCGGCCAGCATGCTGGATGACACCGGTCCACCGGCCCTCGTAGTGAGCCTCCAGGGCGACATCCGTTGGGAAATCGGCGAGGTCACAACGAAGGACGGGAGTCTTGGACTCGTCGAGCTTCTGAACAACAAGGTCGGCCGTCACGTCGTTCGGGTTGGTGAGTACCAGGACAGCCGACTCGTCGCTCATCAACGCGGCAGATCAGGCGAGCAGACTGTTCGCGTCATCGTTGCCATCACCCGGCCGGCATTGTTCGGCCGCAAGTACGCCGGGTTGAGTTGCCCAGGGCTGACCGTCAGGGGTCGTGCTCATCTGCTTCTCAGGGTCGTATTGCGCCTCGTCCGACGCCGACTGCTCGACGGTTGAACGCACGAGGTGGGACATACCGAACGGACGGTTGCTCATGATCAAGCCTTTCTTCGAGAGGTCAGGCGGACTTGCTGTTGTGCAAAGGGAGGACGTCGATGTCCTCAACGGGCCAGTGCGGGTATGTCTGGGTCGTGCCGACCTTTTTCCATCCCCAGCGTTGATACATCGCGTGAGCCTGTGCACCGGGGCGGGAGATGAGACTCGCGAACGGCTCCGGTCGGTCGGCGAGGAGAGCAGCGACGAGCTGGCGGGAGAAGCCACGGCCACGGAAGTCCGTGTGTACTCCGAGCTCGATCACCGCGAACAGAGGGCCTGAAGCAACGTCGTCCGGCGGCGGGTCAGTCTTGACACCGGTCCACCATCGTCCAGGAGGAAAGGTGAATCCGTACGAGAACCCCACGAGGCGCCCGTCGATCCTCCCGGCGACCAAGACGAAGCCGTCAAGGCCAGCATGCTTCGTGATGCGGATCTCGAATTGCTCGATGTCTTCGTCCGACATCTCGTAGGGAGGTTCGGAGTACGCGTTCGCGTAGAGCGGCTTGAGTCTAGGGATGAGATCGAGCGTCTCGGTCCCCGTATGGCGGGTCATGGTCAGGGTCATGCTCTCTCCGAGTCGAGTCCGGCTTGACATGTCTGGTCGGCGAAACTGACGCCTCGTGAGGTCCGCGATGCGCGTGCTGCTCGGGCTACCGCCCGGACATGATGGCGAGCGCGTCGGGAACCAGTTGCGGCCACGGACTCGAGGTGTGGTGTAAGGACCTCGGCCGCGCCGACGACGTCGCCGGAGCTGACCATCGATCTAGCCAGCAGAGTCGTGTAGAGGAGTCGATTCCGCTGGAGGTGCAACGGGATGCGGTCGATCATGTCTCGATAGAGCGACTGGGATCGAGCTGCATCGTCGAGTAGCCCGTAGGAGAGCGCTCGCAGGCCGTCGTACTCCGCTCGGTCATAGAAGTCGAGCCACGTCGGGTCGTCATCGGCTGAACCGTCCGGCAGCAGATTGGCAGCCTGGCGCTGCAACCGATCGAACTGCGTCGGCTCGTGACGAGCTGCCCACGCCGCGGCCTCACGAATGAGCAGCAGAGATCTGAGCCTCGGTGATGCCCAACCACTCGCAACCGCCGTCGCTCGTTGCGCAAGAAGCAGACCCTCAGGGGCGCGGCTCAGGCTGAACGTTGCTTGATTCGAGAGGCTGCTGAGCGCAAAGACCTCTGTCTCGAGGTCGTTCGCCAGCTGCGCTTGGAACAACGCGTGCTGCCAGTGGAGGCGAGCGACCGTCTGATCGCCTCCGTCTAGGTGGAGCCATCCAGCCATCATCGAGAACTGGGCCGCCAGGGACTGCGCCTGCTGGGTCAGTTCGCACGACGCGAGCTGGGACTGGACAACGTCGTCGGCTCGCCCCGCCAGCTTGACGGCGAGCGTGCACAGAGCGTCGGTTCCGCCGTACTCATCACTCAACTGCTGGAGCCGCGGAACGGCCGATCGAAGCGTTTCGAGTTCTCGCTCGGCCTCGGCCGAGCGCATTCTGTCCGGACGCTCGCCAAACGCGCTCCACACGGAGGCGGCGGCAGACGCGCCGACACCACTGAGGAATTGTCGTCTGTCCGTGGCGTCCTCCTTGCTTGGTGCCCGGGCCGGACGAGCTTTGGCCGTAAGGCCGGCAAGATCGCGTGGAATCCCCAGACCATCGCAGAGCGACCGGATGGTCTGAATCGTTGGGGTCGGGATCCTGCCGTTCATCAACCGGGAGATCGTGGACTGAGTCAGGCCAGTGGCCTCGCTCATCCTCATCTGTGTGGCACCCGTGGCGGCGCTGATCGCACGCAACGCCGCCGACCAATTCCAATCGCGCAGGGCAGCGACGACGTCCTCGTGAACCAGTACGTCGGCCGGCACCTTGAACGTCGTACTCGAGGGCAGGTCACGACGGGCGACTGCACACGCTCGACAGACTGAGCCAGGATTATGCTGGCTCAGTGCTGCCTCACAGTGTTCGCATCGTCGCACGGAAGTAATTGTCCCGAGCCCTCTCCGTTGGCGCTATGCAAGCCTGCATAATGCGGCCGCACACTCATGCAGATACGCATCGTGATCATGGTAGCCACACCTGCACTCTCTGTAGTGTGACTGATCGTCCCAGGCAAAGCCACCACGCCGTTGCGGCACCGCCCACACCCTGCGACCGCCGGCGGACATCCATCCTCGACGTGGAGTCCTCCGACGATCCTGACTACCGGGTCTGCGTATGGCTCGACGCTTATTTGATCGCCGAGTGGACCGGACCGAGCTCGAAAGCAGAGGACTACGCGGCACTCCTCTCCAGCCAGTTCCCCAGCCTCCGCCTAAGCCATGAGCCGGTGCTCGACCCGGCGGAGGTCCGCTAATGCGTCGATTCGAGCTCCTGAGCAAACGCGACCCATCCGGTGGCATCGGAACGGGGATTGTTGCCATTGGCGTCGAGTTCCCGATCGACGAGCAGCGCAATGCCTGGGTTGTCCTCAAGTGGCTCGGCGCGCATCCGGGCATCGCATTTTGGCCGAGCGTTGACGATCTTCTCGAGGTTCATGGTCACCTCGGCGCGGCGGAGGTTCTCTGGCTCGACCCCGAGGATGCCGACCGGGACGAGGAGTCCAGCGCCGAAACCGCCCAAAGCCACCAACCCCACGGCGCGTTCATTGACGCCGCCAGGCGTCACACCTAGACAGCGCGGCCGGCGTGCTGGCAGCTGCCTGAGCCCGCGCTGGTCGCGCCCACCAAGAACCAACGACGGCGATCCACATCAAGGAGGAATTCGTGAGGCAGATGTCTGCCGATGCGGGTCGGTGGGCCATGATGGTTCCCACTGGAGGTGTCATTGATGGTTCGCAGGACAGACAGGCTACTCGTGACGGCACGCGCGTACGTCGAGCGTGGAATCGCGGTCATGCCGGCGTCGCCCATGGTCCCCGACGCCACTGGAACCAGCTGGCGGACCACATGGATGTGCAGTTGCGGCGACCGGTACTGCGAGACTCCAGGCGCACACCGGCTGACAACCGAGCCGCTGACTCAGCTGAGCCAGGTGTCGGCCGCCTACGATGTCGCGTCTCCTTCGAACCTACTGATCGCGTCCGGGCCTCAGGTCGCTATCTGGCGCGTTCCACTCGCGGTCGGCTCGTATGCACTGCGTCGACTCGAGCAGCAACGGCTGACGATCTGGCCGCCGATCATGCGGCTACCGGACCAGGGCTGGATCTTCTGTACGGCACCGACGAAGCAGCCAGCTGGGCTCGCCGACGTCGAGCTGGTCTGCGAGGATGCGCCGGTTCTGGCACCGCCGTCGCGAGGGCCGAACGGCGGAAGGCTGCGATGGCTCTGGAGCCGACGCTTCCCTGCGGTCCCGCTACCGGAGGCAGAGCCGGTGCTCGCTGCCCTTGCCGTCGGCTCGATGGACGAGCTCCGGGTAGCTGGAGTGGCCGATGAGCACGCCGACGCGCCTTCCAACAGAACCGATCGAGCCCACACCAGCCGCTGACACTCGGCACGATCGATTCCCTCCGCCGACCGCAGGCGGCTGGTGCGAAGACGCGCGCGATGACCCGATCACGGGCCTGGTCGCCTGGCCCGGCTTCTTCACCCGTCTACCAGGCCTGATCGCCGATGCCATCGGTCACGGCGCCAGCGTGGGGCTTGCGATCGGCGACGTCGACAATCTCAAGGACTATGTCGAAGGTGAGAAGGCCGTTGACGCCCAATCGTTCGGTCACCTGGCCGGCAACGCCTTCATGGGGCGCCTTGGCACCCTGGCCCGCAACTGGCTCTGGCGCACGAGTCTCGAACACAGCTGCCTGGCCACCTTCGGAGGCGACGAGATCGTTCTCATCGCGACGACGACGGACGAGCACTCATTCCTCACCCACGTCAAAGGCCTACGCGACCAACTGTGCGCAGGCCTGCCCCGAACCGTTTCCTTCGGCACAGGCGTGATCTCGCCGACCGCTGTACCCAGCACCGTGGTAGGCGACCACTGGTGGCGCGAGTTCACGGTCCACGCAATCGGTGCGATCGAGCACACCCTCTTCGACCACAAACACGCACGCAACACAGGAGCCCCAATCGCCCATGGCTTCATCGCGCATGCTCCCCTCAGCCGGTGCCGGTGACGTCCCATGGCCAACCAGTACGACTTCGCGGCGGCACAGCCGGCGGATCGGTTGCCGGCCATGAGCGCGGTCCACACGTGCCTCCTCGAGAGCAAGTCGGGCAGTCGGTGTGGCTGACGAACCACATGCTCGAACTCTGACAGATCAGTGAATGCTCCGCTGGCATCCACAGCCTCTGGCCAACTTGTGCTCGCACGTCCGAAGCTCTCGGAGTACGACAGAGAGCTACGACAACGAACCGGCGATCGGGGTCGAAGCAGCAGTGAAAGACAATCCCGCTGGCGGCAACGCCGTAGAGTTCAACAATCTGCGGTGCGCTGTGCAGTTGGCCAACCGATGATCGAACGGAGTAATCGTGAGCGTTGACGCTACCGACCGGGACGCAGCAGGCGTCGCCGTCTTCGCCTACGAGATGGGAGTACTCAAACGGCTCCGTCGGGCCGGATGGTGGCATGTCGGCGTCCGCGACCCCGAGTCCGTCGCAGAGCACAGCCTGCGCGTTGCCCAGCTCGCCGCACTGATCGCCAGCGAGGAGGGCGGCGACCCCGCGCGGGCGGCGTACCTCGGGATGTGGCACGACTCGCAGGAGACACGGATCGGCGATATCCCACACAGCGCCAGGCCGTATGTGGATGTCGCGAGCAACGAACGCATTACCGAGGACCAGGTCGCTGTCCTTCCAGACGCAGCCGCCAAGAGTATCCGCGAAGCCGTCAGCGAGTACGAGGCCGCCGAGACGATCGAGGCTCGCTGCGCGAAAGACGCCGATCGCCTCGAATGCCTCATGCAGGCCGTCGAGTACGGCGAGGCCGGCTACAAGCGCGTCACCGGCTGGATCGAATCCTCCCGCGCCCGCATCCAGACCGACTTCGGCCGCCGCCTTGCCGAAGCAGCTCTTCAAACCTCCCCACTCGCCTGGCGAGACCGCTGACCACTCCCCATTCACCGGCGGGTGACCGCGCAACTTCCTGCCAGCCGTAGACCGCCGCTCGTGCTGCCCGAGGGTCGCGCTGATTCGTCAGGTCTCTTTGAATGAGTGAAGGCGCTGACTCCAAGCGCAGCAAACACCGCCGCATGTCGACGAGCGTCGCTCGCCATGAAACGACAGCCTGGATTCGAGCACACCTCTTGCATGCACGGCTCGACCCCGCGAGAGGCGTCGCGTTCAGTCCTCTGAGCGCTCAGCCGTTGAACTTGCATGAGCGACCTGGAGAATCTGCGTTACTGCCACGTTCCGGGCAGGCAACCGTGCTGAGTATCCACCGGATGAACGCCGGAGAGGGCTACCTGTATCTCCTTCGGCATGTCGCCGCTGGGGACGTCGATCGGCGGATGGCTACGCCGTTGACGGCGTACTACACCGCGTCGGGATACCCGCCCGGCCGTTGGATGGGACAGGGCCTTGGTGGCCTCGGCGCAGACGGATTGGTCCCGGGGAGCGAGGTTACCGAGGCGCAGATGGCCGCACTGTTCGGACGCGCGGAGGATCCGCTGACCGGCCGGACACTTGGCGAGCCGTATCGAGTTTTCAAGGGTCCGGAGGAGCGAATCCGGGACCGGATCCGCGACCTCGGCCCTGCCCTGTCCGACGCCGAACGGGAGCGCGCGGTGGCAGGGATTCGCCGAGAGGAGATGCGGAAGAAGTCGCGGCAGGCGGTCGCTGGGTTCGACCTGACGTTCTCGCCGGTGAAGTCGGTGTCGGCGCTGTGGGCGACAGCCGACGTGGGCATCCAGGAGCAGATAGCGGCTGCGCATCACGAGGCTGTCGCCGATGTGTTGTCGCTGATCGAGCAGCATGCGGCGTTCACCAGGAGCGGCGATGGCGGCATCGCACAACTGGATACCCGCGGGTTGATCGCGGCGGCGTTCGATCACTGGGACAGCCGCAGTGGCGACCCGCAACTGCACACTCACGTGGTGGTAGCGAACCGCGTACAGGGCCCGGGCCACGCGTGGCGGACCCTGGATGGGCGTGTCCTGTACCGGGCCGCGGTGGCGATGTCGGAGATCCACAACGTGCTTCTCGCCGACCATCTCGCGCGTCGTTTGGGCGTGAAATGGGAACTGCGCGAACGCGGTTCCCGGCGCAATCCGGCGTTCGAGATCGACGCGATTCCGGACGAACTGCTCCGCGAGTTCTCTGCAAGAACCGAACAGATCGAAGCCAACCTGACCGCACTTCTGGACGAGCGTCTTGACCAGATCCACCCACCCGACCGCCGCGAAATGTACGCCCTACGGCAGCACGCGACCCTCATGAACCGGCCAGCCAAGCACCTCGCCCAACCCCTCACTTTGCTGATGGCGCAGTGGCGCAAACGCGCCGACCAAGCCATCGGACCGGACGCCGTCGCCGCCATCCAACGCGCCCTCAACAACGCCGGCGAACGTCCCCTGGCGGCGGCAGACCTGAGCCCGGAAACGGTCGACGCGTACGGCGCCGCGACCGTCCTGACACTGCAAACCAAACGCGCGACCTGGACGCGCTGGAACCTCCTCGCCGAGGCCGCACGGCAAACCCGACTCCTCCGATTCGTCTCCACCACCGACCGGGTCGCCGCGCTACAGGCGATCGTCGAACGCGCCGAACAGCATTCGATCAGCCTGACTGCACCCGACCTCGTGACCATCCCCGTCACCCGCGCCAGCGGCGAGAACGTGTTCACCATCCACAACGGCCAGATCTACACCTCACCCGTCATCCTCGGCGCCGAAGCCGTCCTGCGAGACCTGGCCCACGACACCAACGGACCCACCATCGCCCCAGCCACGATCCACACCGCCGGACTCAGCCCCGACAAGGCCGCCGCACTCCGCAGGATCGCGACCAGCGGCCAGAAGCTCGAGGCCCTCATCGGCCCAGCCGGCACCGGCAAAACCAGCCTGTTGTCGGCGCTCGCGGCCAGCTGGGAAGCCAGCCACGGCGACGGGTCGACCATCGCGCTCGCACCGTCGTCGGCCGCCTCGACCGTCCTGTCCGACGCTATCGGCGCCCCCACCGAGAACATCGCCAAATGGATCTTCGAGTCCGCCGGCCTCGGCGCCGAACAACGCCGCGACATGATCCTGCACACCGAACACGCGGCCGGCCTCGCTCGCCGCTCAGGGCGCCGTCTCCGCCACCAGCGACTCATGGCGCAGCTCGCCGCCCTGAGAGCCGAGCACGATCGATGGAGCTTCCACAAGAACCAGCTCGTCATCGTCGACGAAGCCTCCATGGCCAGCACCATGGAACTCGCCACCCTCGCCCGCGCCGCCAATACCGCCGGCGCCAAACTCCTCCTCGTCGGCGACGACGCCCAACTCTCCGCCGCCGACACCAGCGGCGCCTTCCGCCTCATCGCCCACGACACCCAAGCCGCCGAACTCACCGACGTCTGGCGCTTCACCAACCCTTGGGAACGCGATGCCAGCCTCGCCCTGCGCCGTGGCGATCTCACCGCCATCGACGCCTACGACAACCACCACCGGCTCACCGCAGGCTCCTCGGAGGCGATGGAGGACGCCGCCTACAAGGCCTGGCTGGTCGACATCAATCACGGGAAGACCAGCCTGCTCATCGCGGCCGACAACACCACCGTGGCCCGGCTCAACGCCCGGGCCCACCTCGACCGCATCAGCATGGGAGAAGTCGAACCCGACGGCATCGAACTCCACAACGGCAACTACGTCGGCCTCGGCGACCACATCGTCACCCGCCTCAACAACCGACGCCTCTCCTATGGCCACCGCCAATTCGTGAAGAACGGCGACCACTGGACCGTCATCCACCGCTGGCCCGACGGCTCCCTCACCGTCCGAAACCACACGGGCAACACCGTCACCCTTCCCAGCACCTACGTCCAGGAATCCGTCGAACTCGCCTACGCCACCACAGCCCACCGCGCCCAAGGCACAACAGTCGACACCGCCCACCTACTCGTCACCGAACAGCTCACCCGAGCGCTGATCTACGTCGGCATGACCCGCGGCCGTGAAACAAATCGCGCGTACGTCGCGACCCACCAAACCACGTCAGACCTCCACGAACCCCACGCCGACCAGACTATGCAGGATGTCCTCGGAGCGGTCCTCAACGATCCCGGGGTAGAGCAATCCGCCCATGAGGTCATGCGCCAAGAGCTCGACAACGGCACCCGCCTCGACCGGCTGATCCCCATCCACGAACACCTCTGCCAACTCGACGCCAAGAAGCGCTACCAACCCGCCATCGCTGCCTCCGCCCTCGACCCCGCCGACCAAGCCGCACTCCAAGCCTCCCCCGCCTACGGCCCACTTATCGCCGAACTCCGCCGCGCCGAGAATGCCGGCCTCAACATCACCGACCTACTCCTCCACGCCGTCAACCAATCACCACTCGCAACCGCCAACGACGTCGCCGCCGTCATCCACCACAGAGTGCAACGCCTGACCGCCCGGTCGCTACACAAGACCGGCCGCCACGCCACACAGATCCTCGGCCTCATCACCCCGGCCGCCCACGTCAGCGATCCAACGCTGATCGCGCCCCTGCGCGAACTCGAATCTCAGATCATCGAACGCGCCAACTGGCTCGCCGAGGAGTTACTCGCCCATCCGCGCGCCTGGTACCGCGATTTGCGTCACGCAGCCGGCAACCCCCCAGACCAGGAACTCGCCGAGTTTGCGCGCGAGATCGCCGCGTACAGGGAGCGCTACCAGATCCACGGCCACTCCATCCTCGGAGACGCCCCGCCGGCCAACGCAGACGAGCGACACCATCAGCACTCCCGGCTCGCCAAGATGCTCACCGGCTTCTCGCCAGACGCTGTCGAACGATCGATCGATAGCACAGGCATTGCTGAGGCGCCAACGCAGCCCACCCCGCTACCGCAGCCAGACTGACGTCGCCATATCGGGCGATCGGCCAGACCCTACCGACCGTGGGTCGGTAGGGTCTGAGGTACGACGGTCGCCGACCTGCATGCTTCCATCAAAGGTGTCGACCAGTCGGCCAATCCGCTGACCAGACCAGACTGCCCAGGCCATCCGACGACTGGTGATCTGAATGACTCTTCCCGAACTGGATGTCGCACGCGTACGGCGGTGGTGCGCCGCACGGGTCCCCGAGCACGCTCGCGACCAACTGCGCATTGACTGCGAACTCGCCCCGCGCCACCTGACGATCGTGGAACGACGCCCGCCATGGCGCGAGGACATCGGACCGGATTGGACCAGCTCCGCAATCGCTCGCCTGCGGTACAACACCACCGATAGGTCCTGGATGTTGTACTGGGCCGACCACCACCAACGCTTCCACGCCTATGACCGACTCGCCCCGTCGCACAGTGTCGACGACCACCTGACGGAGCTCGACCGCGACCCCACGAGCATTTTCTGGGGCTGACCGCGATTCGTCGGCGAGATGGATCCGATCCATCTAAGGAGGGGTTCAGTGGGGGATCCACGACGCACCTCCGTAGGTCGAGCGCCTCTGAACAACCACGCGGACGACGCTTCTGGTACTCGAGCACCACCATCAGGTCCGCGCAGAGGTCGTCCGGATGATGAAGACCTACGCTTACGACGTACGCCGCCCGCGTCGCTTCATGATCCTCGACGGCTTCGCCACAGCTGCGATCCTGCGGGATTGCGGACACCTCAGGTAGCGATTCGCGCGCCAAAAGGTGGGTAGTCTGCCGTCCGTGATGAGCGACGATCTGGTGCGCGCCAGGACTGCCCGGCTGTTCGACGCGTTCTGGTCAGGTGGAGTCTCCAATCCGCTGGAGATCGTGGAGCAGATTTCCCACTTGCTTTACCTCCAGGAGCTGGATCGCCTACAGAACAGCATGGACCGCCAGTCGGCGAGCCCAGAGGATGCGGACAGGGAGCCGATCTTCGCGGAGGACGAGCAGCACCTTCGCTGGTTCCAGCTCATGACTTTGGAACCCCAACTGTTGTTCACAACGATGTCAGAGCGTGTGTTTCCCTGGCTTCGCAGTCACGAATTCGCGGGAGTGCCGTACTCGTACCAGATGCAGGACGCTCGGTTCCGGATCCCGACCCCTCGCCTCCTGGCCAGGGTCATGCACTACTTGGATGAGGTATCCGCCGACAATGAATCTGAGGCGGCTGGACTGTACGACCACCTCTTGGCAAGGATCGACGAATCTGGCGCCGTGGGTGCTTTTCAAACCCCACCTCACCTCTCGTCACTTCTGGTGGCGCTGGCCGAGCCCGGAGACGACGACGAAGTCTGCGACCCTACCTGTGGCATGGGCGGTCTGCTGATCGCGGCAGGTCAGTTCGTGCGCGGTTCTGTCCCCAACGTAGGACGTGCACTGCATGGGTTTGACCTCGATTCGACGATGCTCAGACTCACCAGCATGCGGATGACCTTGAACCGCATCGAGGCTCCTGATCTACGGCGCCGGGACAATCTGTCCGAAGCTGCCGCTGCGGACAGCGGACGTTTCCCGGTGGTCGTGTCCAGGCCTCCGTTCGGCGGCAGGGTGGACTTGGAATCTGTTGCGCCTGAGCTGTTGCTGTGGGGGCGGCCGAGGTCGGCTGAGATACTGCATATCGCGGCGATCCTGAGGCTGTTGAAGCCCGGAGGACGCGCGGCTGTCATGGTTCCGGCGGGATTGCTCTTCAACTCGAGCGCAGCGCACGTCGGCATGCGTCGGGCCCTGGTGGACGAGCACGGACTCGAGGCAGTGATCGCGGTGCCGAGCGGCACCTTCAGACCGAGTGCGGGACTGCGGACTGCCATCCTGGTTTTCGTCAAAGGAGCAGGACGGGCCGAGAGTGTGTGGTTCTACGATCTGAAGGCTGACGGATGGAGCTTGGACTCCCGACGCGCGCCGTTGCTGCCGGCTGACAAGCTCGGCCTTGCACCCCACGGCGTGCTCGACACAGCTGACCATGCACGCAACAACCTGCCGGACCTGATGCGACGCTGGCGACTGCGTCACGAAGGTGAGCGTCGGCGTACCCGGTCGGAGCAGAGCTTCTGCGTGACTGGACCGGAGATCGCCGATGCTGACTACAACTTGACATCGGAACACTTCCGGCACCTCGACCAGATGCAGCAGGCCGCACAGGATGGCATTCGGCTCGGGGACTTCGCCCAGGTCTTCTCGGGATCCGTACGGAGCGCCGAGATGGACAAGGAAGCTGTTGCGGCGGAGCTGGACGTCCGAAAGCGAGTTCTCCCACCGAGCTTGTTGTCCTCCGCGCTGCCCGAGGTTGCTGAGTTGCCCACGCGGATGGATGGCCGCGAGGCAGCTCGTCCGTTGCGCCAGGGCGACGTGATCGGGCGGGACCTCGCAGGTGTCCGTCACTGGACATCGGTCCCCGGCGAGTACGAAGGCGTTCAGCCCGGGCAAGGCCTGATCGTCATCCGGCTGACCGAGGAGGCTTTTCCCGCCGAGTACCTGATCGCCTACCTGTCGAGTCCATACGCCGAGCAGCAACTCCCCAAGTACGGAACGATCCCGCGCGTCAAGGCACGTGAGATGGCCGACATATGGATTCCCAAGTGCGACGGCGACTTGTCGGAGATCCGCAGCGCCTTCGCCATGCTCGAAGAAGGTGAACAGGAAGCCGCGCACATCCAGGAAGAGCTGCGCCGGGCACGGAACCGGATCTTCGAGAGTGGTTCAGGATCAGACCGCCGCGCGCGACTGGACGAGGCCGCCGCAAGGAGCTCATTGACCGGGCAGAGTCTGCGTCGGCAGAACGATCCCTACAAGCTGTTCCAGGAGTCGTACCCCTACGGGATCGCCCGGGCAGTCCGCAAGTTCCGGCATTCGCTCTCGCCGACGGAGAAGCACGAGGCTGCGATGCAATGTGCCGAGTCGCTGATTCTCTCGCTCGGCATTGTGGCGCTTGCTCTCGCCACCGACCGTGGTCGCCACGATTTGCCTGCGATCTCTCAGTGGCGTGAGTCCGTCAACCAGCGAGGCGTGTCGTTGGGACACTGGGTCGGCGTCATCAGAGCAGTTGCCGACGACGCCCGGCAGCGTGGTGAGTCAGCCGGAGGGCTGGCGGAAGCCATGAGGCGGAAGAAGGGCGGACAAGGTCTGTCTTCTGATCTCGATGGCCTGGTCACGGTCCGAAACAAGATTCGGCACGGCGCCGCACCACGGACACGAGCCGAGTTGGAGAGGAGCCTTGAGCTCATCGAACCGCTGATGCTCAACAGCCTCGAAGGATCTACCTTTCTCGCCGACACTCGCTGGGTGTATGCGGACCGCCTCCAGTGGGTGCCGGCTACCGGGACGTTCCGGGTTTCGGGCTTGGGCCTGATGGGCGATCACCCGGACTTCGCGGTTGTCTCGTTCGACACGACACACCCCGTGGTCGACGACAGCTTGTACCTCGTCGCAGCGTCCGGCGCACCCGTCGCCCTGTCACCGTTCTGTCTGTTGGGAGACTGCCCCACCTGCCTGGCGCCCGAGCTCTTCTACCCTGACCGGATGGGAGCATCTACCGCACTCCTGAAGAGCCTCGATCGAGGGCATGAGCTGGACAGCGACTCTGTTTTCACCGCATTGCGAGAATGGGCCATGCCCTGACAACGCCACTCCAGCGGCTCGACCGCGGCGCGCCTGTGTTCTCAGCGTTGCGCGCCGCGTAAGCGTTCGGCGACTCGATCGAGGCCATGACGGCCGGAGTGACGGCGGTGCAGCACATCATCACCAACTACCTGATCCGCCTGACCGGCCTGGACACCGCCGACGGCGAAGCGTACTGATCGCCGATCAACATGCGGAGAACAGCGACTCGGCCTACGTACTGATCGTCGGCGGCCGCTACCTTATCGCTACTCCCGATGAGAAGGCCAATGGAAGATCGCCCACCGCAAATGCGTCACCCAGTGAACCCACTAGGCAAACGTTCCCAGCCAAGCTACAGAACGAATCAATGACCGCGACCCTCGCCGCGGGGCCGAATGGACGCCGACGACCCGTCCTACAAGTTCTTCACGGCGTTCCCCCCGCGGCCAACGACGCTGGACCGAACGTCCGCCTGGACGTCAACCGCCGCGATCAGGCCTGGCCCTTCAGCGCCGCAGCATCGAGAAACACGACTTGCCGGTGGTCTTCCACGCCCCCATCGGCGGCGGCTGGCCAGTCTGCGTCACCGAGACTGTGATCCTCATCCGCGGCGACCAGAAACCCACCGTCTGAGGGAACGAGGGTCACGAGGTCCTGCTGCCGTTGTTCTTGTCGAGCTGCCGCACGGAGCAGGCGGAGCGCCTCCTCAGGCGGGTACCACGCGCGCCCGGTGACAAGAGACTGCGCGGGGAGCCGCACAAGCTGGGGCCAGTCGGCTTGGCCGCAACGCAGAAGTGTGTCCCAGAAGTCCAGCCAGCTCATCGCCGCTGGGCGACGCGGCCCGCCGGACCCCCAGGTCTCGGTCTTTCCGGCGGTGTCATAGCGGACCAGGCATCTCTTCTCTCCTCGCTTCGGCGAGCCATGACGCCTGAGTTCGGTCGAGAGAATGTCGGCGACTTCGGCCGTCGTCAGGACGACCATCCAGTCAGCGAACCACCAGCCTTCACCGCTGCGCCGGAAGGCCAGCTCCGTCACAGGGACACCGTTGTGCCTTGCCACAGTGGCGAGCTCCCCACCCCAGTCAGGCCGCGGAAAGACATAGAACGGCTGCAAACCGAGCGGGCGCCGGCAGTAGTCCCACAGTTGCCCCAGATCCACCAGCACATCCTGCTTGTGCACGCCGACGAGCTTCGTCGTCTTCAGCTCGAGTTGCACAGCTTTGCCCGGTCTTGCCGGCAACCAGGCGACGTCGACGTCCTCACCCGCCGCCGGCCACCACAACGCAGCTCGGGACTTGAAACGGTAGGTCACGTACTGGCTGACCCAATGCTCAAGTGTCTTCTCAGGTACGGAAACCGACGCCGCCACGACCGGGAATACTACGTGCACCCGCAGACAATTGAGCGCCTCGGATTGGCCGATCCACGGTCGGTCGGTGGGACGGTCTGGTGACATATCGCTGGGTTTGCGGCACTCTGAACACGGACAGTTGCCGGGATGACGCTGAGTGCGTTGGGGGTATGGCGTTGTTGGAGGGGGACGTGGGGGTGCGGAATGACGGGTTTGACGCGGTGGCGGTGCGGAGAACGACGAGTCTGATCGATTTCCTGGCGGACATCACGGACTCGGCCAATCGGGATCCGGTACGCGACGTGATGTCGTCGGGTGCGCGAGCACCTGAGCGGGTGTTGTGGCTCGACGAGCGCCCCGCGGGAGTCGAGGTTTGGGCGGGCGATGCGGCCGAGGTTCTGCTGGCGGCCCGGCCGGTGCCGATCGTGCCGTTTCCAGCTGTTCCGGTCGGCATCGACGAGTTCGTGGACCGCGCCGGCCGAAGTGATCCGAACGGCCCGGCGCCCCGGCTACTGGACCCGGAGGACAGGAGCGATCCCGCCGATGACGACCAACCGGAGGACCCAGCGGTAGCTCGCCGGCGCGCGACGTACCACGAGTGGCTGCAGGGCTGGCGTCAGTGGGCTGCCGACGAACGTGAGCGGGCCGTCCTGAGGCAGTTCCACGAGGATCTCGAGCATGCCGCGAAGGCCATGGAGCAGCGCGATGACGAGCTCGAGTTCGTGCTGGCGATCGGGCTGGTGACGTGGCAGGCTCCGGGCGGCGACCTGATCCGCCGGCACCTGCTGACGGTGCCCGTGGTGCCCGTGATCGAACGCTCCGGGATTGTCCAGGTTCTGGCGCCGTCCGGGCGCAGGCGGTTCGAGGACCGAGAGCTGTTCGAAGGTCTCGAGGAGTACCGTGCGGACCGCGGCGCCGCGACCAAGGAAGACATCCTCGATGCTGCTGAACCGTTTCTTGGCCCAGCCACGCTGGATCGGCTCCGGGCGTGGATGGGTCTCGGACTGACCACGGCATTCGAGGAACGAGCACGGAGGAGTGCCGACGACGCGACCCTCGCCACTGGTCCATTGCTCGCCCCCGCCCCGGCCCTCGTACTGCGGCCTCGCAGCCGTGAACTCCTCGCCGAGGCGTACCGGAAGATCGCCGGCGAACTGCGGAAGCCGTCGGTCGAGGTCCCGGTGGGTCTCGCGCAGGCGATCGTCGACACCGAGCCGGATCAGCGACGCTCCTGGCTGGAGCGCCAGGGCTCGACGCGCGGCGACGTACTCGGCAAGGATCCGCTGTTTCCGCTGGATGCGAACGAGGAGCAGGAACGGGTACTGCACATCCTGAGCAAGGAGACCGCGGTGGTCGTTCAAGGACCGCCCGGGACCGGCAAGACCCACACAATCGCCAACCTGGTCTCCGCTCTCCTCGCTCGTGGTCAGCGCGTACTCGTGACCAGTCAGAAGGACCAGGCCCTCCGTGTGCTCCGTGACCGGATTCCCGATGAGCTGAAGTCCTTGTGCGTGTTGCTCACCGGTGGCAGCAAGGATGCCGCCGCGGAGCTGGAGCGCGGCCTGGAGGCGTTGTCGACCACGTTGGCGACGTCCGACGAGAAGAGCCTCAGGTCGGCAGCAGCAAGGTTGGCTGCCGAGCGGGACGCGCTCAAGGACCGCAGCGTCAGCCTGAATCGGCGGATCGCCGAGTTGCGGGAGATCGAGCAGCGAACCTTCGATCCCGTCGCGCCGTGGTTCGATCCGTCGATGTACCGCGGTTCGCTGGCGGAGATCGTCCGGGATGTGAACCGGACCGCGGCCGAGCACGAGTGGATGCCGGAGCTGCCAAGACAAGCACCGGAACAACCACCGCTGTCGCCGGCGGCATTCACCGAGTTGCGACTGTTGCTGGCTGACCGTACGCCGAGACGCGAACGGAGACCAGGACAGCGCATCCCGACGCCCGAGGAACTCGTCTCCACCGCGACGCTGGCCGAGCTGACGAGGGCCGAACGCGACGCCCGTGAGCGCTTGAATCAGGTCAACGATCCGCTCGCGCATCAGCTGTCGGCCTTGCCTGCCGAGGACCTGTCGAACATCGCCGATCTGCTGCACCAGCTGGTGCAAGGCGTAGAGGAAGCCGGCTATTCGTCCTCCTCGGTGACCAGCGGCTCCTGGATTCAGCAGGCAGTGGACGACGCGCTGGCCGGCCGGAACGCCGGTCTGTGGGAGCACCTCGCCGCAGCTGCACACGAGCCGGGCCGGCTGCTGGCCGCTATCCGTGGACAGAACGGCGACCACGTCGTCGAGTTCGTCCAGCAACCGATCAGCTTTGCGACGCTGGGCACGGCCCGGGGGTGGCTCGTCGCGGGCAACGCGTTCCTCACGTATCTAGACCAAGGCGGAAGCTTCAAGAAATTGATGCAGTCGGCACAGCAGAAGGCCGCGAGGCCGCTGCTGGAGGCCGTGCGGGTCGACGGCACCGAGGTTCGAACGGCCGACCAGCTTCGTGCCGTCCTGCGCCGAATCGACGCCGAGGTCGGTGCCCTTCAGCTCGCGCAGCGCTGGACAGAGGGCGGCGTCAAGATCGCGGAAGGCCCCGTGCACGCGGTGCTGTCTGAGGTCGCCGACAACGCGCGTGTGCTGACCGCGATCGTGCGCCTCGGCGTACTGCGGAAATTCCGTCAGGGAGCTGCTCCAGCAGAAGCGAGTCGTCGTTCAGCTGTCCGACGTCCGGTCGCTCCGCGAGGCCCACGAGGCCACAGGGCAAGCAAGACTCGGCGCCGTACTCCGCGATGCCTCGGCGCAGGTCGAGCGGGTCCGTGCGCCGCTTGAGACTCTGGTACGACGACCGGACGCCTGCCCCGAGCTCGCGGACCTCGTCGCCGCGATCGAGGAGCGGAACGTCGAGAACTACGAGCTCGCGGTCGCGGCGATCGACGCCGCACGGCGGGAGCAGGCGGCGGAGGTCCGGTGCGTCGAGCGGTCCGCCGTACTGCGTGACGCGCATCCCCGGCTGCTTGCGGTTCTGGAGCGCGACGCCGTCGACCCGGACTGGGAGCATCGCGATGTCGCGGCGGCGTGGGCGTGGTCACTCGCGAAACGCTTCATGCTCGAGCACCGGAATGCGGACCAGGAGCGCAGGCTCGCCGACGAGTTCCGCCAGGTGGAGGATCAGCTCGCCCACGTCACGGCCCAACTCGCCGCCGCCGAAGCCACCAGTGCCTGCATCGCGCGGTTGACGGACGACCAGCAGCGGGCGCTGAACACGTATCGCACGCACATGTCCAAGATCGGCGCGGGCCAAGGGAAGAAGGTTCGCGAGATCCGACATGCCGCCCGTTCCGCGATGGAGAAGGCCCAGAGCGCCGTTCCGGCCTGGGTCGTGCCGTTGCCGAATCTCCTGGAGAACCTTCCGGCCGAGCGCGACCGCTTCGACGTGGTGATCGTCGACGAGGCCAGCCAGGTCGGGCTGGAGCATCTGTACCTGTTGTGGATGGCACCTCGGATCATCGTCGTCGGAGACGACAAGCAGTGCACGCCAGGACCCAGCACGCTCGGCAAGCTCGATGTGGTGTACGCGCGCAACGACGAGTACCTCGCCGAGGTCGACACCGACATCCGGCGCCTCTACACCTCGAAGTCGAACCTCTATGACATCTTGTCGGCGCGTTCCGGAAAGGCCGGCCTGATCCGGCTCCGTGAGCACTTCCGGTGCGTGCCGGAGATCATCACCTGGTCCTCGAAACAGTTCTACGAGACGGACGCCTCCGGGGTGTCGGGCGGCCTGATCCCGCTCCGCGAACGTGAGGCGAACGCTTTGCCGCCGCTGCGGGTCACGATCGTGCCGGACGCGCACATCGAAGGGATGGGTGACAGGCGGCGGAATCGTCCGGAGGCGACGGCGATCGTCGACGAACTCGCACGCTGCCTGGACGATCCCACGTACGCTGGCAAGACCTTCGGGATCGTGGTGCTGCAGTCGGTCAAAGGCCATCTGCAACTACTCGAACACCTCGTCAACCAGCGGATCGCACCCGACGTACGTCAGGAGCGGCAGATCCGGATAGGTACCGCGCCGGACTTCCAGGGTGACGAACGCGACGTCGTGTTCCTTTCGATGGTCGTCGCCGAGACACCGCACAAGGCAACTGCGGAGCACTACCGGCAGGCCTATAACGTTGCAGCGAGCCGCGCACGGGACCAACTGTGGCTCTTCAGTTCGGTCCGCCTCGAAGATCTCAAGCCCGGCGATCTCCGGACCTCCTTGATGGGATACATGCTGCAACCGCCTTCGGCGTACGGCGCGTCTCCGTCGCTGGACGACGTCCCGGAGACGACTCAGGTGATGCCGTTCGAGAGCCTCCTCGAGCAGCGCGTCTTCCGGGAGATCCGCGGGCGGGGTTACCACGTCGTACCGCAGTACCCGGTCGGCTCGCGGCGCCTCGACCTCGTTGTCGCGGGCAACGGCTCGCGGATCGCGGTCGAGTGCGACGGCCACCGCTGGCACACCAGCCCGGAGGGCCAGGCGAACGACGCGCGGCGGGACCGGGAGCTGCAGCGGATGAAGTGGCAGACGGTGCGGATTCGCGAAAGCGAGTTCGAGTTCGACCGGGAGCACGAGCTCGCGCGGCTCTGGCAGTTGCTCGAAACCCAGCGGATCCCGCCCGAGGCGGTGGAGGACACCGGCGCCGACTGGAGTCCGGTCGAGCTCGAGGACGACGAGATGACGGAGGTCTGAAGTGGTGGACGACGACACTTTCGAGCTCGACGACAACGTCCTGGAAGGGATCGCGCAGCTGATCTACGGCGACGACCTGAGTCCGCGCTACCGGCGGAGCTTCGAGATCGAGAAGTTCTTCAAGGCGGCGGGCCTGCCAGTCGGCGAATTTGAGGGCTACCGCCGCGAGTGGACCCTCGAACAACTGCGCGCCTGGCGGCACGACGCGGCCGCCATGCGCCGCGTGGTGTGCCGGCTCGCCGATCCCCGGGAGTACATCGGCGAGGAAGACGCGCTGTCTGCCGTCGTGACGGAACTGAACAAGCTCCTTGCGCTGGAGGGCTTCCAGGTCACGTACGAGGTCGGCCGACCGGTGATCGCCTCAGGTACTCGGATCGCGGACCGGATCAGCGCTCCGAGCGTTGCCGAACTCTCGGTGAGCATCGCCGAGATCGTGAACGACGAGGCCTTCGGGCGCCAGCTCCGCCACCGGCTCGACGAAGCGTACGCGTGCTGGCGGTCGGGGGCTCCGACAGCAGCCCTGATCATGCTCGGCAGCCTGCTCGAAGGGGTGCTGTACGACGTCGCGCTCGCCGCCCGCGCCGACGGCCCGGCACCGAGCGACAATCTGCAGGCACTGATCGAGAAGGCACGCAACGAGCGCTGGATCGCCAAGGACGTCGCGGAGTACGCCGACGTCCTGCGGAACCACCGCAACCTCGTCCATCCACGCAAACAGTGGAAGCAGGAGTACGAGCCGAAGGACGATAGCGTCCGCATCGCGTGGAACGTCGTCGTCGCGGCCCTCAACGACCTCGCAGCCTTTCGCGCCGCCCGAGGGCCCGCCCGACGCGCTACCTGACTCACGAAGGTCAGAAGTTGATGTTGCCCTTCACCTCACCCGCTTGGACGGCCTTGCCGGTCACCAGACCTGAGAATCTGGTTGCGACCGTCAATAGCGGGTCGAGGTTCGTGCCCAGTGGCCACGGAACGACCAAGACTGCTGAAGGCGACAGCCGCGTAGTGGGGCGAAGGCCAACGACGCCGCCGCTACTCCTGCTGTACGTCCAGGCTCGATGCTGGCCAAATGGGCCGACCGGCCCGATCCTGGCCTCAAGCTCGATCGGCCCTGACACTAGCTAACTCAGGATGCGGATGTATCGCCCACGCACGTTAACGCGCTCGATGGTGCCACGGGCCTTCAGGTCAGCCATGGCTTTGTCGCGCAGCCGCCTGGCCTCGGGCTCGGTCAGGCCGTACTCCTTCATCAGCCACGGCTTGACCTCGAAGTCAATGAGGTCGCCGACGCCGCCTCGCTTGCGGTACTGCTCGTAGATCTGGTTCGCGTAGTCCATCGCGTCCACGTCAGCCTTTCGTGGTTGCCGATCCTACGGTGGGCTCCACAGCCGGGAGCCCTCTTGCGTGCTTGTCGTTCAGCGTGCCGTACGCCGGGCAGGGTGTCAGCGATGCCTCAAGCTCTGTGACAGCGAGATCGAAGCTCGGCAATGACTTCTTTCTCACGTGTGGTGAGGGCGCCATCTACGGTGGCGACTCGATCGGCAACGTCGAGGAGTTCGGTCAGGTCGCCGGGCTCGGCGTCCAGACGTTTCCACACAGCGTTGGGGTCGATGTCGACAACGTGAGCGAGTTCGTCATCGACCACCTGATGCTGATCGCGGACGACCCGCACCAGGTGCTTCGTCAGCAGCGCCTCGTCGTCGGTGATCTTGTCGTCCGCCGCGATGACGAGCCATGCAACCCACAGCATCAGCTGCGGATACCGGCTCGAGCTGCTCAGCCGCTCGGCCAGCTCGATCACCCGGGCCTCGTTACGGAAGACCGCTCGCGCGTGCCGGCCCGCGACCAACGTCGTGTATCGGTTCAGTAGGACGGTCAAGGGGACCCCGACCAGCGGAATCCCGACCTTCATGACATTGCGCTGGAGCAGATACTTCCCGACGACAGGGAGCGCTTTCGCTGCGCTCAGAACATCCTTGGAGAAGAACCGCTTGACCAGTGGGCGCACCACAAACGGGACCGACTTGGTGACACCTTCCCGCGCCAGCTCCCCGGCCTTGATCGCGAAGGCCACACGAACCAGCTTCCACAGGTCGTCCGGGTCGTCCGGGTCCAGCGGTAGCCGATAGAGAACGGAGATGTCGTAGGCCAGGCGCAGCTGCAACTGGGTAATGTAGGCGAGGTCGACTAGGAGCGTCACCGCGGCGGCGGGGGCAGTCAGCGGTGACGCACCGCCCAGGCTACCGATGGTGGCGACGACGGCCGCCGAGTACGCGCTGGCGGAGAGCCCGCCTTCGAGCGCGGCGTATCGCGATGCCATCCTGATCCGCTGCTCGACGATGCCGTCCGCTGGCACGCCGTCGTACTTCTCCTTGAAGTACTGCCAGTCGACCTTCTTGGTGTAGGAGTTCAGCGCGTGCGCGACGAGCTTCGAGAACCAGCCGCCCGACTTGACGTCATCCGCGTCCAGCCCTTTGATGAACTCCCGCAGCTCGGCGCGATCGCGCTCGACATCCGCCCGCGCAGCCTCGTCGGAGTCGTCCACGTCAATTGGAGATTCGGTCATCGCTAGTCCCCCCAGCGGTTAGCGGATAGCCAGCTCGAAGGCCCCCGCTGGCGTCTCGATCGGTGAAGCAGCAATCAGAACATCGGCCGACGGATGCCGACTGAGCCGCCATGTTAGGCCGGTTCGTGTGACCCCACCACTCCATCAGTCCAAGGCGGCTCAAGCCACTCGGCCCGGACAGCCAGGCGAACGATTCTCACCAGAGGTCGAGATCCGCGAACTCCTGGTCCAGGGCGGTTGCTGCGGAGGGGTTGTGGATTCGGCGGCCCATGTAGACGTCTTGGGTTATGGAGACTTGGGCTTGGCCTAGGTGGTCGGCGATTTGGCGGGCGGATTGGCCTCGGCGGTCTAGGGCTGTGGCGGTGGTTTTGCGGAACGTGTGGGAGCGGATCCAGGTGAGGGCGTCTGAGGGTGAGGGTTGGGCTGCTTGGTCGACTTGGGCGCTGAGGTCGGGGGATGCGTCGAGGTTTATGCGGTAGGTCTTGACGAGGGTGGCTGCGAGTTCGCGATCGAGCTTGATGCGGCCGGTCTCGATCAGCTCGAGTCTGGTCTTTGGCCAGCCGAGCTTCGTGGCGACCTGTTTCCGAGTCAGGCCAGCCTGAAGTCGTGCGGATCGCAGTACTTGGCCGAGGTCTCGGCGGGCGGTGCTGGCTACGGGGGACAGTGCGCGGCGGAGGGCTCGGCGGACGTTGGAGGGGTCTCGGAAGCCTCCGAGGGAGTCGGCGAAGATGGGTTCGTCGGGGCGGATGCCGGCTGCGTGGCGTCGGCGGAGCATGGTGACGGCCCAGTCTGGGAGGGGTAGGGCGCGTTCGCCGGCTTTGGACTTCGGGGCCTTGCGGATTAAGCCTTGGCCAGGGACGCGAACCATTGTGTGGGTGATCTCGAGGGCGCCGGCTTCGAGGTTGACCTGTGACCAGAGGACGGCGAGCGACTCGCCGATTCGGACGCCTGTGCCGAGCATGAAGATCACCAAGTCAGGAAGGTCGGCGTGTACGGCGGCTTCGTCGGTGGTCAGGAGTTGCCGTAGGCCGGCGATCTCCTCGTTGGTCAGCGCGCGGGGCGGGTTCTTCGGGCGGGACTCGACCGGCTCGACTTCGCGGACCGGGTTGACGGTCAGGGCGCCGTACCGGACGGCGAGTTGCATCATGCCGGAGATGACTGCGCGGCAGGTCTTCGCGGTGGGGCGGCCGGCGTTGCGCTTGATGGTTCCGATCACTCTGTCGATGCGGGGCGTGGTTGCCTCACCGATCAGGAGTTCGCCGATGGCAGGGCGTACGTAGTTCTTGATGGCTGTGCGGTACGTCGTCAGCGTCGTCGGTGATCGACGGCCGTCTTCGATGCGTTCCTCGAACTTCTCGATCCACAGGTCGATGAGGTCGTTGATCTTGTCCGTCGGGCTCAGCTCGCCGTACTGCGAGACCTTTGCCCGGTCTCGCAGCTTCGTTAATAGGCGGTGCTCGGCTGCGCCCTTGGTCTTGGCGGACGCGGTGACCTCACGGGTACGTCCGTCGTGGTCACGGAAGTATGCGGACGCGCGCCAGGAGACCACCTTGCCCTCGGCGTCCTTCCTCTCTGCACGGGATCGGACGTTGCCCCACGTTCCGATCGGAAGGTGCGGTCTGCTCATGTCGGCCCTCCACAGTCCAGCTGCGTGTGGAAGCTCAACGGCTGGTCGGGCCGGAGATCGGGCGAAACGAGAGCAGTGCGACGCGATGCGATACGTCGCTCAGCAACGCGCAGGCAGCTGGCTGCGCGGAGCCGCCGGCCGCTGTCAGACGGGCATGCATCGGCCACCCCTGAGTATTGGCAGAGTTTGCGCAGACACAACTTTCACGGCCGAGGCGCCGATCTGGGCCTGACCTGCGGAAAGTGGTAGGCCCCGTGGGACTCGAACCCACAACCCGCGGATTAAAAGTTAGACGCTCCCCGCAGAACGGTCTGCATCACGCCGGAATTGCCGTACCAATCGCCGTCTATGGTGTCTGAAGTGGCATGTTCTGGCTGACGTTCGTGGACACGACCATGGACAATCTGCTTCTCAGAGCGTTGACACTCGATCGGCCACGTCCGCGCCGATGCTTGGGTGACTGCCGGCCAACCTGGCTCCGCTTGTGCGCTCTGCGGGAGTGGAGACAGCCTTCGACACTGTGAGGAGGTGCGCTCTGGGCCGCGTCCTCGAGAAGACGACGCAGAACTTCGATGCGTGTCCTTCAACCCGCTATCGCTACCCTAACGTTCGTGTCGATTCTCCGCCGGAGTCCTACGGCCGAGGGCCGTGTATCAACTCGGCCCATCCCAGCCGTAGCGTTCCTCCTGATCGCCGGAATGGCGTGCGTCGTTGGCGTACTGGTCGGTTGGGTCGTATGGGGCTCCGCTGGTGGTGTGACAGGGCCAGCCAAGGCGACGAGTCAGGCGGAGGCCGTTAAGTCGGGAATCGCGGCCGGGGCAGCCGTCGGTGGTCTGTTCGCGCTGTGGATCCAAACCCGCCGGCAGCGGACCGAAGAACGACGTCACTCGCTGGATGAGCAGAAGTTCCAGGCTGAAATCGATGTCCGCCGCGAAGAGCTGACCACCGACCTATACATCAAGGCCATCGCATACCTGGGCGATGCGAACCCGTCGGTTCAGATCGGAGGTGTCTACGCGCTGGCTCGTCTCGCTGACACTGCGCCGTCTGAGCAGCAGCGCATTGTCAACACGCTGTGCGCATACCTTCGATCGCCCTTCAGTCAGCCCGACGCCGACACGATGGCTGCTGCGCGAGACCACGTCGTTTCGACGATAATTGAGGTACTTCAGAACGGCCTGTCACTCACGGCGCGGGACCGATGGGAGAATGTCGATATCGATCTGAGTGGGGCAAACCTGGTAGAACTATCGCTGACTAATGTCGGTGTGCGCTCATTTCGGTTTGAGCGCTGCACCTTTAAGAAGGACCTCCGCATCATCAATTGCGAGGTCTCCGAGTCTCTGAGTATCCAGGACAGCACGATCGATGGGCCATTCATGATAGGTGGAACATCTGTTGGTCAGCGAGCATGGATCACTAACACCGAATTTCGCGACCACGCTCATATGGTGGCTTCCGATTTCGCCCGGGGTCTATCGGTCATGGATTCCAAGTTTGATAAAGATGTGACGTTGGATGATAGTCATTTCGGCCCTCCCGACTTGGATATTCGTAAGTGTCGCTTCGGCGGTGGTGTATCCATGGAAGATGTCAGAATTGATGGAACCCTAAAGGTGCTGTCGTCTTCGATATCCGGAGAATTCCGTGGAGCGAACAGCGAATTTCGATCGACGGTGCGATTCAGTGAAGACCAGTTTGGAGATATGGTTGACATGCATCAGGCTGTGTTCGGACGAGACGTGCACTTCGATGCGGTCATGTTCGATGGGGAAGTTGACCTGAGCGAGACAACCCTGAAGGGTGAGCTGTCCGTGGACAGTTGCGGCTACTCGGCTGACACGTTCATTCCGCCGCTCGGCTATGAGGTGGCTGGCTCTAACCAGGCAGTAGTCCGGTCGCATCCCAGCAAGTAGCCTCTCGCCGCGGCCCGGCCGGACACGTCGGCTCGACACCCCGTCAGGTAGCTGACGACTGCCACCTGGAGACCGGGGTTAGCTTCAGTTGCCGACCGTGGCTAACCACGTATCTCTTAGAGATGGGTCAAGGGCGATCTGTGGCGACCAGTTGAGGGTTCGCCGCGCGAGGGAGATATCAGCGCACTGCCATGAGACTTCAGCCGCTGAGGATTTGTGTGTCCGCTGCGGGTCGGCCCCTACGACTGGCTCGGCCTCGGTGTCGCTGATCTCAATCAGGCGCTTCAGCCAATCACCGGTACGGACAGCTTGCCCGGAGCCGATGTTTACTAGCGGAGGCGCGGCTGCGGCTTGGATGGTCGCAATGGCCGCTGCGGCAACATCTCGCACGTCGACGTAGTCTCGCCATCCGTCTAGTGAGTCCACGATGAGCGGGTCGCCGCTTCGTAGCTTTGCTACAACCCCACCAAGCAGCGTGCTGGTCGGTGAGAGCGGACCACTCACATTGAAAATGCGAAGGACCGTGACGGCTAGGCCCTGCCTCCGGGCATGCAATGCGAGCTGCGTGGCAGCCAGCTTCGAGTATCCGTATGGACTGCTTGGCCGCTCTTGGGCGTCTTCAGCTATGGGTCGCTGCTCATCCTGTGCGCCGTACTCGGCGGAGGATCCCAATTGCACAATCCTGGCTGCAGGAGCGGCGATCCGGGATGCCGACACGAGACTGTGAACGCTCGCGACGTTGGTCCGCATCATTTCGCCGGCGGTACCACGTACAGCTCCCGAACAGTTGATCACAGCTGTCGGCTTGTATGACCGAAGCAGGTCGACGAGCTCTCCCTGCGGTGCCTGCACGAGGTCAAGGCCAACATCTACGACGGGTCCTTGAGTCCGACCGACGCGAAGGTGGTCGATTCCCCGGTCAGTCAGCAGCTGCGAGCAATGGTGCCCCATGAATCCCGAGGCGCCCAGAACCACGACGCGCATAGTCATTGCGTCAACGTTGGCGGAGGCGCTCTCGACGCCGGACTGGGGCAACGAGTCTTGCATTGCTGATCTCCTGCGTGTCGGGGTCGTAGTCGCACTGGACGAGACACGACCACAGGTGGTTGCGCGTCTCTCGATACAGCTTGGCAATGTTCTCGGCTAGATAGAGGGCGCCACCTCGGGATCCGGGCGCATGAATGCCCGCGCAGTACAGCCAGGTTCCCTTGCCATCTGGCCTGGGCAGCGTGCCAAGGTACGCAAGGTCGCCGCCCTCATTCCGGTGCCTCGGTGACCGCAACTTCTCACCTGTCGACTTGTCGAGCAGGTACCAGCTCTCGTCGTCTCGCTCGAAGCCATACGCGCTATCCGAGGCGAGGATCTGGGTCAGCCAAGGCGACTGTCGCGGACCGCAGGTCACGACGAGCCCGTCGCGGTTGAGATCCACGTATTCGCCTGCCGGCAGGTGCTCGGTCTTGGTCTCGAGGCCGAACTCCAGCGCCAGCCGTTGGATGTCGTCCCGGAACGCTATGTCGCTTTCATGTACGACCGGACGTTGTGGCCCCTCCGGATAGGGTGCCTGCTCGACGGGCAGGACGACATGAACGGTATCGCCGGTGCTGAGGACTACTCGCTCTGGTCGGCGGCGCGGTGCACCGAGCTGAGACAGCCGAGCGACTGAGAGGCCTACGCGTTCCGCGATTTGCGCCAGGGTCATGCCATCTTGACGCATCTTGTCGAGTGCTAGACGTCGAATGTCGCCTACCTCGGTGATGGCTGCGTCCAGGGCATTGAGGACGTCGCCCGAGTAGATGAACTGCTCGACGGGATCCTCGATCGCCCGAAGACGCTCAAGGTCGTCCACTCCGTTCACCTCCCTGCATCAGCCCATCCTAGTGCCTCTCGACTTCCGGCTTAAGGGGGGCTTGAATTTCTGATTCAAGGGGTGCTTAACTTATCTATACAGGGTAGCCAAACATGCCAGCCAGGGAGAACTAGGAGCACCACATGACGAGCTCGACAGACCTGCCGGATCCACAGACAGATACGGCTGATCCGGCCATGTCAACCCGCGCAGTAGCCGCGCGGACGGTTGGTGCGGCACTCCGACTCGCCGCGCGCAATCGCGCATTGGAGAGCGCGTTGCACAAGCGGAGCCGGGGTGTTCCGACCTACACCGTGCCGGAGGCCGCCGCGCTACTCAGCATCTCGCCGGAGGCTCTCTACCGGCTTGTGCGGCGCGAGGACTTTCCGGCAGTGCGGGTTGGCCAGAAGTACAGCGTGCCCGCGGCGGCAGTGACAGACCTGCTCGAGTCCGGAACGTCGGTAGACATCGCGGACTGGGGCTCGCAGTGGAAGGAGCAGCATCGGCGCGCCGGTGGCGGTGCCGCATGAATACGCGGAATGCGATGGACCGGCCCTGCACAGGCGCCAACCAGAACAGGGCCGGTTCTCCCTTCACTCAGGTACGAGTTCGAGAGGTCTACAGCATGACTGACGCAGTACAGACCGGCACCGAGTGGGTGCCGCCGATTGGAATGTTGGAGGTTCCGGCTGAGCATGCCGCGGTGATTCGCGGCCTGTTCGAGCTGGCCGCGTTCGTGGCCGATCACCCCGAGTTGCCCGCGCCAGATGTGGATGCGGGGTTTTACACCGGTCGAGGCGACTGGCAGTCCAAGCGGGCCGTCGTGGATCGGGTCGCTGAGGCACTGGGCGAGTCGGCGGATGAGGACCCGCGGCGCGGGTCGTACGGCGTGCGGAAGTTGTTCGGCCCAGTGCGGGCGTGGGCTACCGCGTTCACGGCCGAGTCAATGGCGGCACACACCGCGTTGCTGTCGTACAGCCACAACGTGCAGCCCGAGGCGTCAACTGACGCAGCAGGTGGTGCGTGATGAACGAGCGCACACAGTTGGATTTGGCGTGGCGGATGCACGACTCGGCCGCGCAGGCGATCGACAAGGCCGACACGAAGGCCGGCTTCGCGGCGACGGTGGAGACCGCGCTGGCGGCGCTTGTTCTGACCTTGGTTTCGCAGTCGCACGGCGCCCCTCTGGTCGCGCGGGTGGCGTTCGGTGTGGCGCTGGTCGCGTTGGCGGTGGCGTTGGGGTCGGCGCTGCTGGTCGTGGTGCCGCGGCTGCACCGGCCAGCGGATGCGCTGGTGCCGGGGGAGTTTCTGTACTTCGGTGCGGTGCGGCGCCGCTCGGTCGAGCAGCTGCTCGACCGCCACATCCACCCGCGAACGTACGACAACAAGGTCGCCGACACATTGGTGGCGGTGACTCACCAGGCCAAGCGGCTGGCCGACATCGCCTGGACGAAGCACCAGTGGCTGCGGGTGTCGTTCCTCGCCGCCGTTCTCGGCGCGGTCCTCACCGTGGCCGGTGTGCTGATCGGTGGTGCGCGATGATGCGCCGGCCGTCCAGGACCGAGGGTGTGATGGCCCCGCGGTTCACCCTCGCCGTGGTGGCGCTGCTGGCCGCGGGCGTGGCCGCGGTCGCCTGGGACAAGACTCCGACGCTGACCGAGGTCGGTTACTGGGCCGCCGCAACCGGCGCGGTCGGACTGGTGACGGCCAGCCTGTTGTTTTGGCGGCTGATGCATGGCGCGCTGATCGCGACGCCGCTGTGGGTGCTGCTGGCCGGCGCGATCGGGTTGCGGCTCGGCGCGCCGGGTGGTGCGGCCGGATGGGTGATCGCCGGTGGAGTGCTGCTGCTGATCACGCTCGCCGTGGTGGCGGTCAACCGCCCGGTGGGCGGCGGTCTCGCGGTCGCGCTGTGGCTCGGCTATGCCGGGTTCGTGCTGCGGGCCCTGCCGTCAACCGTGCAGGCTTCTCAGCGCTGGTGGCAGCTGCTGATCGCTGCGGGAGTCGTGCTGCTCGTCACGGCGGGGTTCACCCTGCGGTCGCGGTCCAGCTCGCGCGGACTGCTGCGCCGTCTCGGCCGCGCCGGCCGGGTCACCGACGGGCTGGCGTCGGGGTGGGACGTGCGGCGGGTCTCGTCGGCGCGGATGCTGCGCAAGAAGGCGAAGATCGTCCGCCCCTCGCTGGCCGAAGTGCCGGCGTGGAAGCGGCGGTTCGTGCCGCTCAGCCAGATCGGCGCGACCGTGGCCACGGTTGGCTGGGTCAAGGTCCGGTCGTCGGCTGAGGACCACACGCTGACCGTGGCGGGTCCGCGCGCCGGCAAGACCGGCCTGATGATGAACCACCTGCTGGACGCGCCGGGCGCGGTGATCGCGACCAGCACGAAGACCGACATTCTCGACATCACCCGCACCCAGCGCGCCAAGCGTGGCCCGGTGTGGGTGTTCGACCCCGACGGTCTCACTGACGACGGGTCCACGATCACCTTCGACCCGCTGACCGGGTGCACCGACCCGGGCGTGGTGATGGACCGCGCCTCGGACCTGCTCGACGGTGTGGGTGCGAAGTCCGACGACGCCGAGCACTGGCTGAACCTGGCCCGCCAGGCGCTCACGGCATTGATGCACGCCGCCGCGCTCGGCGGCTACACGATGGCCGACGTTCAGCGCTGGATCGCCCACCCCGACGACCAGGCGAAGTCCGACGTGCTGTGGGAGCTGCGGGTGGCGAACGCGACCGGGTTCGAGCAGCAGGCGACGCAGTTTTTCACCAACAACGAGCGCACCCGTTCCAGCATCTCCACGACGATCATGCCCGCGCTGAGCTGGCTGTCGGTCCCTACTGCCGCCGCTGCGGCGGCACCGGGCGGGGTGCCGTTCGACGTGGAGCGGCTGCTGGCCGAGACCGGCACCGTCTACCTGCTGGGCGCGGAGGACAAGAAGACCGCCCCCCTGGTGACCGCGCTCACCGCCCACATCGCCCGCCAGGCCAAGACCCTTGCGGTCCGTACGCCGGGGCGCCGGTTGGACCCGCAGCTGACGATGGTGCTGGACGAGGCCGCGCTGATCTGTCTGATCCCGCTGGACCGGTGGACCGGTGACTTCGGGTCCCGCGGGATCACGCTGCACATCTCCGCGCAGTCCCGCGCCCAGCTGCGCGACCGGTTCGGCGAGGCCGCCACTGGTGCGCTGCTCACCAACGTGACCACGAAGGTCGTGCTGGCCGGCACCTCCGACGACGACGACCTGCAGTTCTGGTCCACGCTGTGCGGCGAACGGCTGGAGCAGGTCGCGACCCGCGACCGCACCACGGGCGGGGTGTCGATCAGTGACCGACGCGTCCCGGTCCTCACCCCGGGGCAGGTCGCGCAGCTGCGGGCCGGGCAGGCGCTGATCATCACCCGCGGGATGCCGCCCGCGATCGGGCGGGTCAAGATGGCGTGGAACCGCCGCGACCTGCGCATGCAGCGGTTCCACAACCGCCGCAGCGTGCAGTGGACCAGCCGCCAGCTCGCGACGATCGAGCACCGGGTCGGTGCCCGGCTCCTCGTCAACGCCACGTGGCTGCGCGACCAGATCCTCGCCGGACTCGACCGGGCAATCGCCGCACGGCAGCGACTGACCGAGCCCGTCGTACGACGGATCGCTGACCGGCTTGACGCCACGGTGACGTGGCTGGAGGCAATCGACCCGGCCCGCGAACTCCTCGCCCGGCTGCGGCTTGCCGGTGCGATGCGCAAGGCCCGTGCCGCGCTGGCTCGGCGCGCTGCCGACGAGCAGACCGGCCAGAGCCGGGTGTCGCCGGAGGTGAACCGATGAAGGCACAGTTCTTCCTCGGGACGCACCAGCCCGGGTGGCTGCGGACCAGCGTTGTGCCGTTATTCGTCTCGGACCGGCGGCTGCGCGGCTACAAGACGTTGCCGAGGGCATCGGCCTCCTGGGCGCTGGACTCGGGCGGGTTCACTGAGTTGTCCTCCCACGGATCGTGGGAGCACGGCCCGTCGCCGAGGCAGTACGCCGCTCGAGTTCGCCGGTACCGCGACGAGATCGGGAACTTGGCCTGGGCGGCACCACAGGACTGGATGTGTGAACCGTGGATCCTGTCCAAGACGGGGCTGCCGCTACTCGAGCACCTGCAGCGGACAGTCGCCAACTACGTCCAGCTGCGCGAGATCGCGCCCGACCTGCCGTTCGTGCCCGTACTGCAGGGCTGGCGCCTCGATGACTATCTCGTCTGCGCCGACCTGTACGACGCGGCTGGCGTCGACCTGACCACGGCCGAGCTGGTGGGGCTCGGCTCGGTCTGTCGCCGTCAGGCAACCAGCGAAGCCCTCGCCATCATCGACGCCCTGCACGCGACCGGTGTGCGGCGGCTACACGGGTTCGGGTTCAAGGTGCTCGGGCTGCGCACCTGTGGGCAGCGACTGGCCTCGGCCGACTCGATGGCCTGGTCGATCGACGCCCGACGCAAGCCGCCGCTGCCCGGCTGCCGCCACAAGAACTGCGCGAACTGCCATCGCTACGCCCACCAGTGGCGCGAGCGCGTGGTCGCCTCGATCCCGAGCCACGAACCACTGGCGCTATTCGACTACCCCGGCCCGCGGTCAGGTGCCGCCGAGCGCACAGACGACCTGCACACCGGGCCGTGGAGCGAGAGGGGAGTGGCATGACGACGCCGACGAACGGCTCGCCAGCCGACGAGCTGCGCGCCTACTACGGCTGCGCCGAGATCGAGCGCGCCGGTCTGCGGGCGGTGCCGGCCTACGACGAACACGGCCGACCGACCGGGCTCGTCGCGGTCGACGCCGACGAGTTCTGCGACTGGCTCGAAGACCTGTACAGGGAAGGCGACGACTGATGCGGTACGACGACGACAAAGACCCCGGCACCGCCGCCCTGGCGGCGGTCGCCGGGCTGGCCCGCTCGGTCGAGACGCTGAGCCGCGACGTGGCCGCGATGAAGACCGGACTGCAGCACACCGCAAGCAAGGCCGCCGTGTCCCGGTTGAACGACACGGTTGCCTCGCTCGGCAACACAGTCGCCTCCTTCGAGGAGCTGCTGACCCGGCTGGCCGCCAAGTCCAACGGTGGCCGCAGCCGGGCCGCCGCGGAGAGCGAGGTGGAGCCGGTGCGGTCGTGGCTTCGGCTGCCCGAACACGACGCGGCCGCGATCGAGGCGGTGCTGAGCGAGCTGCTGCCGTGGATGGAATCCACGTATCTGCGGTACGCGACAGCGCGGGAGACGCTGCCGCCGTGCTGGCTGTGGCACCCCGAAATCGTCGAGGAACTGCTGTGGCTGATGGACGCCTGGACCGCCGCCTACGACAGCGACGAGGCGTCGAACAAGCTCGTCGGCGACTGGCACGACCGCCAACGCCCCGGCGTGACGCGGCGCATCGGCGAGTATGCGCCCGCGTGTGACGTGCTCGCGCACCGCGACCCCGCCGGACAGCCCGCGATCACCGTGCCGCTGGCCGCTGACGCCGACCCGTTTGTGACCTGGTGGTCCACGAACCGCGACACCCACGGCCCGGCCCCGACAACCGAGCAGATCAAGGCCGGTCGCCGTGGCGGCCTGACCGCCGTACCGAACACGACCGCTGGAGGCCAGCGATGACCACCCTGTCCATCAACCTGCCCGAGGCGTTCGACCCGGGCGCGGTCACCTGGCCGATGATCGCCGCCGGCGGCGCCGCATTGCTGCTCCTCGCCGCCGTCCTCACCGGCCTGGTCTGGGCGGCCCGGCGCACGGCTCGCAGCGTCACCGGCGCGATCGAGTCCGGGCGCCTGACGACCCGCCGGGTGCTGATCGTGGTCGCGATCATCGCCGCGCTCGGCGTGGCCGGGATCGGCGGTGCCCGCTCGTTCGGTGCGGTGTCGGAGAAGTTCGACAGCCCGTTGGTGCCGTTGGTGGCCGACGGCATGATCGTGGCCTGCACGGCGCTGCGGCTCGCGGCGCTGACCCGCGGGTGGCGGATTCCCGGTGCGCTGGTCACGACGTACGTGTTCATCGGCGGCACCGTGTGGCTGAACATCGACACCGCGACGGGGATCGCCGACGCTGTCGCGCACGCCCTTGCGCCGCTGGCATACGCGGTGCTGGTTGAGATGCTGGCGCACCTGCTGCGGCTGCACATGAAGCTCGCGCAGCCCGCGAAGCCGCGGCTGTCGGCGCTGACCTGGTTTACCTCGCCGGTGATCACCACCCGCGTGTGGCTGCATCTGTCGCGGACCGGCACGGACGACCCGGCCGATGCGCGGGCGCTGGTCCAGCAGGTCGTGCGGATGGCCTCACGGCTGGCGACGCTGTGCCCCAGCCACAAGCTGTGGCCACTCGACGCCGCCCGGGCCGCCCGGACGGCCGCGTTGCAGACCATCCGCGACGGGCTGCTATCGGCCAGCGGACTCGCCGCGCTCCTGCCGGCCACCGGACGGCTGACGCCAGGCGAGCTGCTCGCGCTGGTCGATTCCGCCGCGCTCGGACTGACCGGCCCGAGCCGACCGGCCGAGACAGCCGCGCCTGCCGACGTGCCCGGACGCAACGAGCACCCGAGTGCACCGGTGTGGCTGCTCGCGTACCTGCTCGGCGCACTCCGCACCGAATCGGCCACCGCACCGGTGCACCACCCGACCCGCACCGCACCGACTGCACCGGTACACAACGACGGCCCAAACAGTGCACCTGCACCGGTGCACGCACCGCACCGCACCGACGAGTCGCCCGATGCTGCACCGCGCAAGAGCGCCGGGCCGTCCGACGCCGAACTGCTCGACGCGGTGGTGCGCCACGCAGCCGAACACGGCGGTGCACCGCTCGGCCAGCGCGAAATCCGCCGCGCCACCGAGGAGGCATTCGGGCGACCGGTCGGCTTCGGCCGCGCCAAGCGCCTCCAGGAACTCGCCGGGTGGGCCGAGCCCACTGCCACCGGTGACGCCGACAACCCGCCACCCGTCCCGCAGGTCCGTGGACAGCTCCAGCTCGTCACCGAGCCCGGCGAAAACCCCTCTGACACCAACCCTGACAAGACCCCTGACACCGACAACGAATCCGCCGCAAGCCGCGACCTCGAATCGAGCAGCAGCCGATGACCAGCACACACAACACCCGATCAGCAGCCAGTCACCAAGACAGGCACGCACCCGCAGCGACCATGACCGACCCGACGATTCAGCAGCCGCCAGCAGGCAGCAGCAAGACCAAAGAACTCAGATCACACCAAGGCATCACGATCAAGTGGAGCCTCGACTCCGCTTCGCATCGTCGGATCGGCTTGCCGCCTGCGGCGGCAAACGGTGCTGTCGCGCTGGTCGTGACACGCGCGGGGGGTGGCTCGTGCTGAGCATCTCCAGCGGCCACCGTGCCGACTACCTGACCGGCGCGGTCGCGTCCGGCCGGGAGAACTACTACACGGGCGCGGTCGCGGCCGGCGAGCCGCCCGGGCGCTGGTTCGGCAAGGGCGCGGAGGCGCTCGGCCTGTCCGGCGAGGTCGACACGCAGGACATGACCGCGCTCTATGAGCGGTTCATCGACCCGCGCGACGAGGCGTTCCGTGACCCGGCGCGGTGGGACGAAGCCGAGACCCTCGGCCACACGGGGCGGGCGTACAAGTCCGAGGAGCAGGTGTACGCCGATGCACTGTCCAAGGAGCCCGGTGCATCACCGGAGCGGCGCGCCGAATTGCGTGCACTGGCAGGGAAGGCGGTGCGCAAGAACGTCGCGTTCCACGACGCCACGTTCTCGGTGCAGAAGTCGGTGACGGTGCTCCATACCGCGTTCGAGGCGCAGGAGGTGCAGGCCCGCACCGAAGCGGAGCGGGCCCGCGGTGCACTGGAGGACGCCGAGCGCACCGGCGACGGTGAAGCGGTGCACCGGCTCCGCACTGCGGTGCACCGCGCGGAGGCCGAAGCCGTGCACTGGGCCGAGCACCGCCAGGCGGTGGAGGAGGCGATCTGGGCTGGGAACCAGGCCGCGCTGACCTACCTGCAGGACAGGGCCGGGTACACCCGTGTCGGCCACCACGGCGGCGCCGCCGGCCGCTGGGACGACGCCCATGACTGGATCGTGGCGTCGTTCTTCCAGCACGATTCGCGCGACCACGACCCGCAGCTGCACATCCACAACGCGATCCTGAATCGCGTTCAGGCCAGCGACGGGCAATGGCGCACGCTCGACTCGAAGGCACTGCACCGCTACAAGCCGGCCGCCGGCGCGGTCGGCGAACGCGCGATGGAACAACACCTCACGCGCTCGCTCGGGGTCCGCTTCGCGATGCGCCCCGACGGCAAGGCCCGCGAGGTCGTGGGCATCGACCAGGCCGTGATGGACCTGTTCTCGTCGCGCCGGCGCGCGATCACGAAGAAGACCGCTCGGCTGGTCGCCGATTTCGAGACCAAGTTCGGCCGGGAGCCGAACAGCCTCGAACTCGACCGGCTCCAGCGCACCGCCACACTGGCAACCCGCCGATCGAAGTCGCACGACGGCGAGACCGTCGCGCAGCGGCTGGAGCGCTGGGATCGGCAGTTGCGCGCCGAGGTCCGCGGGGGACTCGGCAAGGTCGCGCGCGACGTGCTCGAGTTGCGGCAACGCCAGTGGCTGCCCGGCCGGATCAACGAGGCGAAGGTGCTCGAGACCGCCCTGGCCGAGGTGCAGGCAGCGCATGCGACCTGGCGCACGTCAGACCTGACCCGCGCTATCAGCAACGCGCTGCCCGACAACCTGGGCAACCTGCGACCGGAGAAGGTCGCGCGGTTGCTCGACCGGTTGACCGAGCGCGGCCTGAAGCTCGCGCAGCGGGTCGATGCCGACCGTCCCGGTCACAGCGCCGGCGAGCTCGGGGCGCTGCCGACGGAGTTGCGCCGCGGCGACGGATCGTCGGCGTACTCGGCACCGGGCGCGGCCCGCTACGTCACGCCCGACCACTTGAAGGCCGAACGGCAACTCGCCAAGGCGGGATACGCCCGGGGGGCGGCGGCGATGAGTAGCGACGCCGCCGACCGGTTCCTCGAAGGTTTGGAGGTCGCCGGGCTGCGGCTCGGCGACGACCAGGCCGCGGCGGTGCGCGGCATCCTCACCTCCGGGGCGAAGGTCGAGACGCTGGTCGGTCCGGCCGGCACCGGCAAGTCCCGCGTCATCGGCGCGCTCGCCACTGCGTGGGAGAGCGCCGACAGCCTGTGGAACGGCCAGCAGCACCGCGTGGTCGGGCTTGCCGCGTCCCAGGTGGCCACCGAGGTGATGGCCGCCGACGGCGTCACGGCCATGAACATCCGGCGATGGCTGCTGACGCAGCAGCGCCTGGCCGACGGATCGGACGCGCCGCAGGATCGGGCCTGGCTGCTGCGCGAGGGCGACCTGATCGTGGTGGACGAATCGGCCATGGCCGACACCAGCGACCTGGCCGAGATCCATGCGCGCTGCGCGGTCGCGGGAGCCAAGTTGCTGCTGGTCGGTGACCACCGCCAGCTCGCCGCGGTCGGCGCCGGCGGCGGGATGGAACTGGTGACCGGCAACGCGCTCACCCACGAGTTGACCGAGACCCGGCGTTTCAACAACGCGTGGGAAGGCCCGGCGTCGCTGCGGCTCCGCGAGGGCGACGAGTCGGTGCTGGCCGAGTACCACAAGCAGGGCCGCATCCTCGACGGCGGCCACATCGAAGCCGCGCAACGTGCCGCGGCGGACGCGTGGCTGGCCGACCACCTCAACGGCCGGCACGCGCTGCTGATCGTGGACACCAACGCCCAGGCCGCCGAGCTGTCCGCGCAGCTGCGTGCCCGGCTGGTCGAGTACGGCCATGTGGATGACGCGCGCACCGCCTGGCTGGCCTCGACCGGCAACCGCGTCGGCCGCGGTGATCTGATCCAGACCCGGCTCAACGCCTGGCACCTCAACGGATACCGCGGCAACTCCCGCGCCGCGTTCAACCGCGACGAGTTCCTCGTGACCGAGGTCCTGGACGACGGCGGACTGCGGGTCGCGCCGCTGATCCGGGGCACCCGCCGGGCCGCACCGGGCGAGACGATGGTGTTGCCGGCGAGCTATGTGCGGGACTGGGTGGCGCTGGGTTACGCCGCGACCGTCCACTCCTCTCAAGGTCTGACAGTGGACTCCAGTCACCTGGTCGCCACCCCGAACACGTCGGTATATGCGTTGTATGTCGCGATGACCCGCGGCCGGGTCGCGAACACCGTGCACGTCGTCACCCAGTCGCTGTCGAAGGAAGCCGAGTACGGCGAGACCACCACTGCCGCGAAGCGGACGCCGCTGTCGGTGCTGCGCGGAGCGTTCGAGCTGGACGACCCGCAACTGTCGGCGCTGGAAACCGCGGCCGAGTCCGCCGCCGAAGCCGACCGGCTGCGCACCCCGGCAGAGCTGCTGGCCGACGGCATCTCCCTGGCAACCGCCGGTCGCACCGCCCGCTGGCTGGACGAACTCGCCGACGCAGGCGTGCTCACGGCCGAGCAGCGGACCGCCCTCGCGGTCGAAGACGGTGCCGGAACACTCCAGACGCTGCTGCGCCGTGTGGAGCTGGCCGGGCACGATCCGCGCCAGGCGCTGACCGAGGCGATCCAGCAGCGGTCGCTGCACGACGCGCGCCGGATCAGTCACGTGATCCAGGACCGGATCAAACGCGCCGGCGGAAACCTCGACCCGCTCGGCGACACCTACAGCGAGCGACTTCCGCGAGTCGATGACCCCAAGTGGTCGGCGTACCTGACCAACCTCGCGACTGAGGCAGACGCCCGCGCCACCCAGCTCGGCGAGCAGGTCGCGACGGAGCAGCCGCAGTGGGCGATTGAGGCGTTCGATCGGCCGCCGACCGATCCCGGCCGGGAACGCGACGAGTGGATTCAGAAGGCCGGCATGGTGGCCGCACACCGCGAGGTCATGGCGCACGAGGCAACCGACGACGCGCTCGGCAAGGCACCCAAGCCAGGACAGGTCGAGCAGTACGCCTCCTGGCGCGCCGCCTGGCGCGCACTCGGCCGGCCCGAAGCCGACCGCGCCGAAGCCGAGATGTCCAACGGCCAGCTCCGGGTCCGGGTCCGCGCCTACGAGCGGGAAAAGGCGTGGGCGCCGCCCTACGTCGCCGAGGAACTCGCCGGCACCCGCCAGGCGGTCGAACGCGAACGCCGCACCGCCGCGCTCCGCGCCGCGGAAGCCGACGCGGCCGACGACGCCGCGACGCGTCATCGGCTGCGTGCCGAAGCCGATCAAGCCAAGGCACTCGCTCAGGCGCTGGAGGCCCGCGCCGCCGAATTGCAGGTCGCCGACGATGCCCGCGCCGTCTGGTGGGCGCACACCGCCGAAACCCGCGCGAACGCCGAACGCGCCGAGGCGGAACTGGAGGCCCGCGGCATCGACAACAGCGACGACGGACCCACCCCCGAGGAACTGCTCGACACGATCGACGCCGAAGCCGCCGAGGACGAACACCGCGAGGTCACCGATGAGCACGAGCTGGCCGACATCGCGCAGCAGCGCGACACCGACACCACGCACGCGGTGCCCGCCGACGAGCTCGTGGAGGCGGCACTGGTCAACGACCAGCTACCCAGCAAGCCTGCGGGGTCCGACGTCGCTGCCGACGAAAGCCTCGCCCCGGAGATCGTTGCCGCCGACAACACCACCGGCGCCGAGGCGATCAGCGATGTTGACGCCGACGAAACAGAAACGGTTGTGGACCGCGCCGTGCTGGAGAGCCAGGCGCCGGCCGACATTCGGGAGGTCGCCGCAGGTGAGGAGACCGTCGCGGAGTCCGATGTTCCGCGGGTTCCGTCCGCGGACGAGACCGCCGAAGCGGTACGCCGAGCACAGCGGGCGCTGATCGAGATTCAGCACCGCCGCGAAGCCGAAGAACGCCACGCCGCCGACGATGCCGAAGCCCGAGCCGAGGAACTCGCCCGGTGGCACGCCGACGACACTGCCGCCGAGCAGGCCAACACATCACCGACCACCGCCACCGATCAGGCGACGGACGACCACGGACCGGTGCTGGAACTCGGCGGCGACGACGACTAACCGCGCGGTCCAGGCCCTCCCGCCCCTGGCGGGCGGGAGAGCACCCCGGCCTTCGGCCGGGACGAAAAGCCCTTCTGTGACTGGGGTTGGTGGCCTGGTGCCAGACCGCCCCCTCCAAAGTCAAGGGGTTCTCGCCTGGAGGACGGCGGCGCTCCGCAAGCTCCGCTTATTTCCTTGTCCACCAGCCGAGAACCCCTTGACTTCGGAGCCTCTAGCGGCCCGGCAGACGGCAGTAGCCGGCAGGCCCAAGGGCTGCCGTCACACAACGGCCACCAGCGAGAGGGACCACGATGCCGAAGCCAACGACCACCCCCCAACAGACCAGCTGCCCGCCGTGGTGCAGCCCCAAGCGCCAGGTCGGCTGCGGACGGCCGGGCTGCCCGTCCAGCGCCGGGAGCACCAAGCGATGAACCACAGCGACGCAACCCCGCTCGGCGAACACCCCTACAACGGCGACGACTTCGTATCGACCTGCTCCTGCGGGCGCGAGTTCACCGGCCCGACACCAGACGACGCCGACGCACTGCTGATGGAACACATCGAGACCGCCAACTAGCCCACCAGCTCGGGGAGGGCCGTGGTGAAGGTCCACGCACCCACGGCGCCTCCCCGCACCAACCCAGAAAGGGGTTGAAGACCGATGACGTTGACGATGACGGATCTGTTCTGCGGGGCCGGTGGGTCGAGCACCGGTGCGGTGCAGGTGCCTGGTGTGACGGTGAAGCTGGCCGCGAACCACTGGAAGCTGGCCGTCGAGACGCACAATAGCAACCACCCGACCACCGACCACGACTGCGCCGACCTGTCCCAGGTCGAGCCGCGCAAGTACCCGCGCACGAACGTGTTGTGGGCGTCGCCTGAGTGCACGAACCACTCGCAGGCCAAGGGCAAGAAGCGCAACGTGGACGCGATGCCGGACCTGTTCGGGGACACGCTGCCGGACGAGGCGGCGGAGCGGTCCCGGGCCACGATGTGGGATGTGGTGCGGTTTGCCGAGCACCACCGCTACGACGCGATCGTGGTGGAGAACGTCGTGGACGCAGCGCTGTGGGTGCTGTGGCCGGCGTGGCGCTCCGGTCTGGACGCCCTGGGCTACTGCGTACACGTGGTCTACCTCAACAGCATGCACGCCCAGGCCGGTGGCCTCCCGGCGCCGCAATCTCGCGACCGGCTGTACGTCGTGGCTCACCTGCGCACGTCGGGGTGCCCGGACCTGAACCGGTGGACCCGGGCGAGCGCGTGGTGCGAGGGCTGCGGTCAGATGGTGCGGGCGATGCAGGCGTGGAAGAAGCCGGAACGGACCTGGGGCCGCTACCGCGCCCAGTACGTGTGGCGCTGCCCGAACGTTGCCTGCCGCAACCAGGTGGTCGAGCCGGGCTGGCTCCCGGCGGCGGCCGCGATCGACTGGAGCCTGACTGGGGAGCGGATCGGCGACCGCGCGAGGCCGCTGGCCGACAAGACCATGGCCCGCATCCGCGCCGGACTGGCCCGCTACGTGAAACCCGAGTTGCTGGTGCCGGTCGAGGGCCGCGACGGCAAGACCGCCGCGCCGCTGTCCGAAGCAATGCGCACCATGACCACTCGCAACGAGACCGGGCTGTTGGTCCCGGCCGGCGGTACCTGGAACGAGACCGCGACGCCGGTATCGGAGGTGATGCGGACCAGGACCACCCGCGAGTCCGAGGCGCTGGTAGTGCCGCTGCGCAACAACAACACGACCAAGAGCGCGGCAGAGCCGTTCGACACGTTCGCTGCCAACGGCAACCACCACGGGCTGCTGATGCCCTACTACGACAACGCCACCAGCCGCGACACCAGCGAGCCGCACGGAACGTTCACCACCCGGGACCGGTACGCGCTGATCATGCGGAACAACGGCTCCCGCTACTCCGGTGCGGAGATGTGCACACCCGCGACCGAGACGCTGCGAACGATCACCACCGCCGGGCACCAGTCGGTGCTCGAGCCTCAGACCGTGGCCGTGGAGGACTGCCTGTTCCGGATGCTCGAGCCGCACGAGGTGGCCGCCGGCATGGCGTTCACGGACGGCTACGTCGTGCTGGGCAACAAGCGCGAGAAGGTCCGCCAGCTCGGCAACGCCGTCACCCCACCCGCCGCGCGCGACCTGATCGCCGCCGTCGCCGAATCCCTCGGCCACGACCTCACCGACCTGACCACCGCCTGACCGGGCCGCAGTCGGCCGGACCTCCCGCCGAGGTCCGGCCCCTCGGCCGACCGGCCATTGACACGTAACCGTCAACACACGAAGGAGAAGCCCCCATGAGCGAATCCACCAACACTGAGACTGACACCGGACCGGACGAGTTCCAGGTGGCCGCCACCGCGATCACCCGCGCGATCCGCGCGATCAACAACAACCAGCGCGGCGGCGACGGCGCCGAGTTCATCACGCACCTGCTCGCTACGGTCGCCGCGAACCTCGGCAGCAGCGACGCGGTGACCGCCGGCCGCCCCGGATCGTGGGAAGCCGCCGGCGTGATTGACCTGCTGCGCAGCACCGTCGGATACGACGACGAGTACCTACTGACCTATCGGACCGAACCGATCGAGATCGTGGCCAACAGCGTCTACGAGCTCGACGACCTCGGCATGTTCGAGACCTACGAGGCCAGCACCGCACACATCGGGCAAGCTCTGTTCGGTGACCGCTGGAGCCGCTCCCGCGACCGGCTGAACCTGGACGAGCTGGAGCAGATCGAGGACATCGAGGAACAGCTTGTCGAGCTGGAGAAGCGCGACCGCGACGAGTACCAGCAACGGTTCGCCGCCAGCGTTCGGGCACGGTTCGAGCAGCTGCGCACCGAAGACCCGCACCGCTACCCCGAGCACCTGAGCGTCACGGTCCGGTTCACCGACGCGAGCAACGACGACCTGACCGACGGGTGGGGCAGCGACCTGGCCAGCCAGCTCTACCGGCACGCCCGCGAGACCACACCACTGCCCGGCAGCGACACCGCACCTGACTGGGAGGCCGGCCAAAGCCACGCCGACACACTCCTGGCCGCCGGGCACTGGCCGCACCTGCGCATCCCCCAGCTCGCCCACTACGGCGTACCCACCACTACGAAGGAGAACTGACCATGGCTGAGCGCATCCAGAACGGAACCACCCTCACGACGTACGACGAACTGATTGAGCTGGTGTCCTGGGCGCTGACCCCCGTGGTGATCGACCGCGACGGAACCCCATGGATCGTGTTCGAGACCCAGGACGGCGACGACTGCGCCGCCACCGTGCCGTGCCCCGACGACGACATTCCCGGCCGCCCGGACTTCGACGGTCTCTGCGAGCGTGGCCCGCTGCGCGTGGTGTTCAACGGCGACACCAGCCCCGAAGCATGGCCCGGAGCGAACAAGGACCAAGGGGTGACGGCATGACGATCAAGGTGAGACTTTCCGGCGAGGCCGACGAAATCGCGCGCCTGGTCGAGCATCTACGACACGAGTTCGAAGTGGCCGGCGCAGACCGTGCCTACCCGAACCGTGGATCGTTCGGCGTCCGTGTCTACCTCGAACTCCGCGAGCCCGCCGCAGGCCGCGACAAGCAGCGAGTCCGTAGCGAACGAGTCCACCCCGACCGGAGAGGAATCGAGCCGTGACTACCACTACGCGGCGCGGCGGGCGAGCCTTGGACCCCGACCACGAGCTGCTCTGCCGGGCAGCGCACTGGCACGCCGATCACGGCATGGCCGTCTTCCCGCTCGCCCCCGGCCGCAAGGTACCCGCCGTGGAGAAGGACTGGGAACTCGAAGCAACCACTAACCACCTCGCCATCGCCCGCACCTGGCGCCATGCGCCGTACAACATCGGCGTCGCCGCCGGGCCGTCCGGTCTCCTCGTCGTGGACCTCGACCAACCCAAGACCACCGCAGACCTGGCACCCGAACCGTGGCGCACCCGAGGAGCAACCAACGGCGCCGACGTACTCGCCTTGGCCGCCGCCGACCACGACGCCAGCATTCCCGCCACCTACACCGTCGCCACACCATCCGGCGGGCAACACCTCTACTACCGCCAACCCACCGGCCACCAGCTCGGCAACAGCGCCGGCCGCATCGGCTGGAAGATCGACACCCGCGGGCACGGCGGCTACATCGTCGGCGCCGGCTCGATCACTGCCACCGGTCGCTACCTCGCGGAGGATACTCTGGCACCGCGGCCTCTACCCAGCTGGATCATCGAAGCCCTTAACACGACCCCACCCGCCGCTGAGGCACCCCGGGCCGCACCCAACCTGAAAAACACCAGCGCGTATGCCCTCGCCGCGCTCACCGGGGAACTCGAGAAAGTCCTCGCCGCCACACCGGGCCAGCGCAACGACACCCTCAACCGCGCCGCCTTCGCACTCGGTCAGCTCGTCGGCGCGCGGCTGCTCGACCAGCATGTCGCGCGAGATGAACTCGTATCCGCCGCCGGGCGCATTGGCCTACCCCGCCACGAAGCCGAACGCACCATCACCTCAGGACTCACCGCCGGCACACAGCACCCTCGCCAACGAACCGCATGACAGGCGGGGGAAGCGGAACACGATGAACGAGGAACGGGCCTCAGGAAGCCGCACAATGGCTCCCGAGGCCCGTTCTTCGTGGATGGGTGAGCTGACTGTCAACCTGCCTGTGCGTGCTCAATCTCAATCGGCGGCACGCCCGAACGTCGCCACGCCCACGCCAGCGTCGCCATTGCACCTTCTGCGAAACCTGGGCGACCAGGCAGCCCACCGCGAGTAACCGCGAGCTCGGCGGCCTCGGTCTCCAGCGCGATCAACTCCTCGTACGCCTTTCTAGTGCTGCGAGTGATCGGAGCCCGCGCCCGCTGCCTGACCGGGCCGGACGGGTAGTTGAAGGTCACGAAGGCACACGCCAGCCAACTGCACGTCATTTGCACGCCGGTCAGGTACCAGTCGCCGCGGCCTTCAGCCGCCAGCGCATCGCCGCGACGCTCAGCCGCCAGCCACAGCCGGGCGAACTCACGCACCGGCACACGCAGGTTCTCCCGCGGTATCCGCTCCAAATCCCGGCCAGTCAGCTCCATACCACAACACGATCCCACCGCCCACCGACACTTTCCATGACCCCGGCGTGGCTTGCGCTCGCTGGTGCACACGACAACTGGACTGGAAGTCCTGGCACAGGGCACCGGCGCCGGCAGCCGCCGCTGACCACGCTTGCGTAGCTTTCCACGTACCATCGCCAGCTCGCCGGTGGCGATCACGACGGCGGACATGAGCTAGCCGTGCGGCTCGATTCTTCGACGAACGCCTGCGCGGGCATAGCGAGCACTGTAGCCCGCCGCCGACGACACAAACCCCGATCGCCACAACCCCTGTGGACAACCATTCCCGAGTCTGCGGAGAACGGGGGTCGCGCAAGGCATGTACTTGTCAAGATGAAGTCGGTCCCGGCGCTCTGTTCGGACCCGCATCGCGGCAGATGTGGGCTCTCGTTCCGAGGTGACAAGCCGAGCCCAACCCACGTCAAGTCGGCCTGTCTCGGGTCTCGGGTTGTATGTCTTTCGACCAACGGCGGATTACCCTTCTTGGGTGGCCCTCGACCTCGAATGGAGCCCCCGGCTGAGATCTCGTCGGGGCGCTCGCGAGCGTCTGTGCGGTATTCGGGTCTTCCACGACTTCGATTGGCTCGACGTCTTCCCGGACGAGCGCACCCACTTCAAGAACGGTCAAATTTTGGCCCGCACGGTTAAGGACCAGACTCCTCCTGGGTTGATACCGGCGCTGTTGCTCACTCGGCGGACCGATGTCCGGCAGGGCTTCATTACGACCGCGACGCATTACCTGTTCGTTGTCAACATCGATGAGTACCGTCGGACGCCGGGCAATCCAGCTCTCTCGTATCTGGCAAATCATCTAGCGGTTGATGTATCGCACCTCCATGAGTTCACGCAGCTGTCGGAGCTTGGCGACCCAGACGCTGTTCGCGAACTTGTCATGCGTCAGATGGACGTCGAGCACGTGGCCGCGTGGCTGAACGAAGCCGACGGACGCTTACAACGTCTGACGGAACTGATCGACATCGGTGCGCGCAGTCCAGCGACGATGCAAGAACTCGTGGACTCCGTCACGGCGCTCGGTGATCTTACCGACCAGCAGATTCACCAGCTGATCAAACTCACTGTCGGCCTGACCCAATCAGATCATCGCGCAGACCTCATCCGGGGTGCCACCACGGATGAGGACGGCCGTCGCGTCGCGGGTCTGGTCCTGCATGAGCGGGTCGCAGACCGCGTTTCCGATGCGCGCAGAGCACTTGAGCGTTACCAGGAACTGCTGGGTGAGAACGGTACAACCGAAACCGACATGCAGCGGTTCTTGTCCCAGCATCCGTTGCTCTTTGGTCTGGAGTATGCAGGTATTTGTCCACAGACTCAGGGGCCCAGCGGCTCTATGGACTTCATCCTCGAGCGCTTTGACGGTTACAACGACTTGGTGGAACTGAAGAGCCCTGGAGATGTAATCATTAAGGCGCCGTCGCACAAAGAGAACTCTGGCGTGCCGAGCCCGCATCGTTACAAGCTCAGTCGCGGTCTTGCCCAGGCGCTAGCCCAAGCCATGGCGTACAGGGATCGGTTGACGCGTCACGCGGAGGCGGCGAAGGAACTGCACGGAATCTCGAACCCCCGAGATCCCAGGCTGATCATTGTCCTTGGTCGCCTGGACCGACTCGAGGAGCATCAACGACTAGTTCTGCACGAGCTGAATAGGTCTCTTCATCGCGCACAAATAGTCCCCTACGACCTCCTAGCTCGGCGCGCAGATGCGGCGCTAAAGAACATTATCAACTATCTGGAACTCGACCCGCCTGCGCCCGAGGATTAGACCCTGCAAGCGCTGCTGATAGGTGGGCGTTTGTCGGACAAACAGGGCTCATGGGCCTCGGTGGAGAGCTTCATCGATGCCAAGGCGACGAGACGACGGGCGCGCGCACATCGGCAGGTGCGGACGAGTGCCGGTGGCCCTCCGTCTTTAGGGCCGGTCGTAGCCGCCATAGCTATGTGCTGAACCGCCTTCGCGCAGGCGATTGTGGCAGCCTGACGGTATGTGCGGACGATATGCATCGACGCGGACCCGGTCGGAGCTGCTGGTCGAGGCATATCGTCCGCACATGCCTCCAGCCTGCCAGAGCGCCACACCGGCCTGGCGGCAACCTGTTGCCGGGTCCGATTCCCCGACGGTGAAGCACTCACCGCCAGCCCGCGCTGCCTGGCGTTAGTGCCGTGGTCGTCCGCCACCCGTCGAGCGACCAGCCGCCAGCGACAGGCCGAGCGGGGGGTAACCCGGCCTGGTGACGGCTGGTCACCCGCTTGCAGTGTCCGCCCGGCTGTCGCAATACACAAACCTCGTTGCGCTATGGGCCGAGAGTCCGGAATGTCAGGGTGCCTGAGCCATTGAGCGCAGGTGATGCTCAAGCGCCCGCAGGCGGGCCGATTCGATCGGTTGGGACGCCGTCAGGGGCGTGCGGTCGATCCGTTGGTGCGACTGGGCGCGCGCGACCTCGCGGCCGGTGAAGACCTCCCACAGCGGTACGCCGTACCCGAGATCGGCAGTTACCCGGTCGGCGTACTTCTCGCTCGCCCGGGACGCCCAGGCAACGACAATCGGCGCGAACACTGGCGAGATCATCATGACGAAGTACCCGTCGAAGCTAGTGAAGAACGCCACCAGGAACACCCCCACCACGAGGAACCCGATCACGACTTTGATCACCGTACTCAGGCCCGGCACCTTCACCCCATGCCGGATGAACGCACCCAGCGCCCGGGCCGGGAGCGAGTACCAATAGATCATCAGCGACAGCCAGCCCGGCACCGCCAGCCGGTGTGCCAGCTCGTGCGCCAGGACCGCCTCGAGATTGCGCGGCGGCAGCGTGTGGACACTCCAGGACGTGACCGCCACGGTCGACCCGGCTGTCTGCGGTGCGGTGGCCTCCGGTCCCTCGTGGATCCACACCCGGTAGCGGTCGGGGTTGACGCCGGCCGCGGCACACGCGGCCCACCAGGCCGGGCCGATCCGGCGGGACTCCAGTTCGGACGGTGGCCGGAGGCGCCACACCTTCCAGGCCAACAGATCCTGAGTGCGCGGGTAGATCAAGCCCGCCCCTGATACCAACCAGACGCCCAGGGCAACATGCTCGATCGTGTCACTCGGGAGCCCAACGAACTGCACCGCCAGCCACGCCCACCACAGCCACGGCAACGCCAGCAGCAGCTCCGTCAGGCCAGCGATGTCCCAGCGTCGTGCTCGGCCGGCCGCCGGCCGTGCCTCGGGTGGTGGGACGATCGGAGCTGGACGAGACGGTACCTGGTTTGTCGGTGGGGAATTCCGGTTGGGCACTGCCGCCCAGCCAGGCAGGGGCTGGCGGGAAGTGGTTGCCGGTCGGGTCGAGTGGTGCGGATTGTTGCTCTCAGCCCCATTCATCTTTCGCAGGGTAGCCACCGCCACCGACATGCGGCCAGCCGTTTTGCAGCTTGTTGCAAAGGGCGCGGAGACGCCTCTGGAGCTTGCCAACGGCAACACTCGCGAGTGCAGATCGAGCACAGCTCCCGCAATGTGAGACCGAAGGCACGATGACAGGCGACCCCGATCAGGCGCAGTCTGGAGCCATGAACGGATCCGTGCAAACGATCAACATCGTCTTCGACGGACCGCCGGCGCCCGAAGGTGGGCGGTTCGTCGAGGTCGAGACCGACGACGGCCACAGCATCAGCATCGGCCAATGGCTGGAGCGCTCAGACGGCAACTGGGCGCTTCGGATCGAGAACGTGCGCATTCCTTCACCCGATGTCGTCAACCGCCCAGACGAGGCGGCGCGCGATGCCCGCGAACCGTAAGCCGCCCAGGCCAGCCGATCACGGGCCTGTCCTCCCGCCGGACCTGGCGGGACCCGTCGAACTGGCCCTCGCCAAGGCGGTAGAACAACTGCCGGGCCGCAACGGCCTTCCCGGCGGATCACGCTATGAATTGAAGTACGACGGCTACCGTTGCGCCGTTGTCCGCTGCAACGGCACAGTCCGCTTGTGGTCGCGGAACGGAACCGACCTGACCGACAAGTTCCCCGATGTCCACAAGGCGCTCGACGCGCAGTTGGAGCGAGACTGCGTCCTCGACGGCGAGCTGGTCGTGTGGAGCGGCGAACGGCTCGACTTCGGCGCACTCCAGCAGCGCATGATCAACAGCGCAGCGACCATCCGGCGGCAACTCGCACCGAAGTGGCCGGCCTCCTACGTTGCCTTCGACCTCTTGGCGATCGACCAGGTAGACATAAGGATGATGCGCCTCAGTCACCGGCAGCGACGCCTCAGCTCATTCGCCACAGCATGGCGACCGCCCCTGCAGCTCTCGCCGGTCACCGACGATCCCGACGAGGCACGTGAGTGGCTCGACGCCTTCAGCTACTCCGGCGTCGAAGGACTGGTCGTGAAGGGCGCCGGTACGCGGTATCAGCCTGGTCGGCGTGAGTGGGTCAAGGTCAATTCTGTGGGGGTCCGAGGGTGCCCGGTTGCTCGGACATCCGTGGTTGGGCTGGTCAGGGCGCTGACGCCGGATGATTCTGTGTGGCCGACAGGTGTCGGGCACAGGCGTCACAGTCTCCGCAAGTCCCTACTTAAGCGTGATGGTGGCCAGCCAGAAGTAGTCGAGCTGGGTCCATTGCACTCCGGCCGCGATCGGTGCGACGTCGGAGGTGAACTGCTCTTGGCTGGGGAAGTTCTTCAGCACTTCGAACAAGCGGCCGTCGTTCAGGCGTCGGCTTTGATAGGTGTCACCATCGTCGCTCGTTCTGGTGATGGGCTGGCTGCTGCCCTCGACATAGCGGTTGTCGAGGACGATCACCCGGCCGCCGGAACCGATGCGGTCGCGCATCCTGCGGGTGAAACGGCCGATCTGGGCTCGGGGCACGTGCGACCAGAAGAAGCCGGCGAAAGCGGTGTCGAACTCGCCGGGTATCGCCTGGGGGTCGAAGGCATCAGCGGTCTGGATAGTGACCGATGCTGGGCCGTATTCGCGTGTGCGGGCGATCTGCAGGGGCTCGTCGTTGAGGTCGGTCGCGGTGACTGCCTGTGCTGCGGTAGACAGAGTCGCCGTCCAGTACCCGGTGCCGGCCGCAACCTCCAGGACCGAGCAGTCACGAACCAGGTCGGGAAGCAAGTTGTGCAAGCGGGCGAGATCTGGCTGCCGCTCGGGCTTGGAGTAGACAGCGTCGTACTCGGTGGCACGTTCGCGGTAGTAGTCGGCGAGCTGGGACATCTCGCGGTGCCTCCTCTCTCTGCGGGGTGACGGACATGAGCATCGGTTCAACTGATGATGGTGCCGATGTGTTGACCAGAACTGATCGCCGCTGCTGCGCCCTGCCGGTCGATGTCGAACACGTGTAGCGGCAATCGGTGATCGCGGGCAAGGATGAAGGCACTTTGATCCATGACGCCGAGGCCCTTATCGATCACCTGTTGATAGGTCAGGCGATCGAACCGGTGCGCCGACTCGACTTCATTCGGATCGGCGTCGTAAACACCATCCGCACCGTTCTTGGCGACGAGCAGGGCGTCGGCGCCGAGCTCGACTGCGCGTTGCACTGCAGGGTAGTCGGTTGTTGTGAACGGTTGGCCGTTTCCGCAGCCGAGCAGAACGATTGAGCCCTTCTCCAGGTGCCGGAGCGCTCGCAGCCGGATGTACGGTTCGGCGAGGTTGTTGATCGGTATCGCCGTCATCAGTCGCACATCTGCCTGGCCGAGTGCGGCGAGCCTTCCACGCAGCAGGACCGCGTTGATGACGGTGCCAAGCATTCCGATGTTGTCGGCCTCGACTCGGTCGATGCCCCAGTCGTCTGCTCGGTTGCCTCGAAAGACGTTGCCGCCACCAACGACCACTGCCACCTGGACGCCGGTGTTACGTGCGCTGATGACCTCGTTCGCGAGGTGGGTCAAGCTGTCGGTGTTGAATCCGAACTGAGCAGAGCCGGCGATTGCCTGACCCGAGAGCTTGATTACCAGCCGTCGATAGTGCGGCATGCCAACTCCTTGCTGCAGGCGATCAGGTTGGAGAAACCGTAACTCACTCCGACCGCTGGTCGGGCTTGGTGAGGTTCACCGGCGGTTGAGCTGGGTCATCAGCTCGCGGCCGGCGGCCCTGGCTGCCGCCAACTCTTCGGTGCGTTCCTCAAGTTGCCGGCGGAGTTCAATGATCTGTTGCTCGCTGTCGGTCAGCCTCTGCTGCAGAGCCCGGATGTCGTCGGGTGCTCCCAGGCCGGTGCTTCGGAACGCTGTCTCCCCGAGTGTTTCGGACAGTCGGATCTGAAGGGCTTCCATCCGACGGTGGAGCCTGATGTTTTGCGCTCGTACGTTGAGCATGTCGGCCCGCATCGATGCGAAGCTGGTTGCGCTGTTGGCAGCCGCTGGCTCGGCTGGCCGGGCCGCGGCCGCCTCCAGTGCGGCGTGCAGGTCTGGGTGGCGGTGGATGAAGCTGCGGTGCACTCTGGCAGCCCGGGCGACCGAGGAGACGGTGATGACGGCACCTTCGGCGCGTAATTGAGCCACAGCGTTCTGGACCTGCAGGCGACGGCGCGCGGTGTCGCGGCGGCGGGACCGCACGAGCGGATTGTCCCCTTCAGTTGCTGTCGGCTGGACCGGGTTTGTCATGGTGTGCTCCGTCCGACCGCCCTGATGTCGCCCTGTTCGCCCGGACCTGGTGGTCTGGTGGGCATGCCGAGGCTGACAATCTGCCGGGTTGTGCGTAGCACCTTGACCGCCTCGGTGATCTGGTCGCGTTCCTCGCTGGTCAGCTCGTCGACGTGATGTTCGACCCTGCGGATCAGCGCACGGACCTTGTCGATCTCGGTGTCGCTGGGGGTGGCTTCGGTTCGGGCCCAGGCCTCAAGTTCGGTTGCGGCGAGCACGCGTTCGCGGTCGGCCAGGAGCCGGTCGAGGTGGGCTCGCAGGTCAGGCAGGTAGGACACGTCGGTGCGGAAGTGGCCGCAGCCCAGACAACGGAACCGGAAAGGGCAGGCTCCACCGCCGGCCTGCACGTTGGACGGCTCAGTGCAGACGCCGTAGGGGACGGCGATCTGCCCCACCCGCATCCGGGCTCGCTCGCTGTCCAGCAGCGCAGCGACCTCACGCCAGAGCCGATTGCCGGATCCGTCGAACTGGTGGTCGGCGACCCGGTTGACTGCGGCGCGCGTGCGGACCTCGGTGATCCGGTAGTAGGCCTCCGTGGAGTGGACGCTGCGGTGTCCCATGAGCTCGCGCAGCACGTCGATCGGGGTGCCAGCGTCGGCATGGCGCTGTGCGTAGGTGTGGCGGTAGGCGTAGGCCACCACAGCAGCCGCCGGGAAGACGCCCCCGTCGGACAGGGTGAATTCGGGCAGGCGATCGATCCACTCGCGGTGGAGGTTGGTCAGCGTTCGTGCTCGCAGCGACGAGGTGCCGTCCGGGTTGGCGGTGACCGCCGGCAGCAGCACCAACTCGGGGGAACTCGTATGGGAGAAGGTCTCCTGGACACGGGCCTGCTGGTCACGGATCAGTGCAGCGGTGCGGTCGGCGATCGGCAGGCGCCGCTGCAGCCGGTTCTCCTTGTAGTCGTTGTAGATCAACACGTACTTGCCGTCGCCATCTCGGTCCAGGCAGTCCCACGGCAGCTGGCACACCTCGTCCGGGCGCCGTCCGGTGTCCATCAACACTTCGACCGCGACCCGGGCGGCTCGGCCGCTCATCGCCTCCAGCAGGGGCAACGCATCACTGAGCGCGTTCATCACCTCGTTCGGCATCGCCCGGCCAGGGCCGGAGATACGGACAGGCGGTGGGACATCGTCGGTGCGGATACTGAACTCACCGGGCAGTCCCGCAGCGCAGCCGCCCGGCAGCGCCATCCCGAGATCCCTGCCGTCACGCAGCACGGTCCGGACATGGCGGACGATCTGCAGCCGCCGGTTCGGCGACACCACACCGGTCTTTTCGAGGTGAGCCAGCCGCGCGAGGAAAGCCAAGATGTCGGACCGGCCCAGCGTCGTGTGATCGAGGCCCTCGTCGTCGCGGCTCAGGCGCAGGCTGGTCGACAGTTCGGCTAGTGACCCGACATGCGTTCGCACCACCCCGCCAGCTTTGTCGCCCCGGCGCCGTGGCAGGTTTTCGCTCGACCAGTGTTTCGCGATCTCCCGCAGCCACGGCTGCACCAGCACGGTGAAATCCAGCCGGCCGGCCGCACCCAGGATCACCAGATCCCACCAGTCCTTGCGCTGCTCTTCCAGCGCAGTGGTTGTCGCGCGGTTCGCCTCGAGGACAAAGCTAGCCACCAGCGTCCTGAGGTCCTCGCCACATGCGCTCGGATCTATGTCCCGCAGGCTGCCGAGCTGCTGAGTCCGCGCGGCCCGTGCCAGCCGGTTCACTTGTGACGGCCGGACCTGCTTGCCCTGACCCGCGCGCAGCTGCACCCCGGCCAACATTTCAGCCACGACCAGGCGGTCCAGGCCGCGCAGGTTGGCGACACCGGCCACGACGACGCCGTGCTCGGTGCGGCACCACTGCTCGAAGTCAACCTTCAGGCTGGGCCGGTCCTCAGCACCCCACCGCTGGGTATGCCGAGTGCACAGCCCCCGGCTGCCGTAGGCCAGCATCAGGCAGGCCACGACCCTGCACTCGCCCCAGCTAGCTAAGCCGGTCACATCCGGCCGAGCGACGAAGGTCTTCACCGTGTCGGTGTTGAGCGGCCCGTAGAGGTCGGCGCAGCGCCTCCGGTGGCTGTTGCACAACCCGTCCTGTCGAGAATGCATCGGACGCTGGCACCCACCAACGACGCAGAGCCGCTCGTCGACCAGCCATCGGGGCGACGGGCGGCCCGCCCTCGGCGATGCGGCGGCGATGAACTCCTCGACGGACAGGCCACTGGCCTGCTGCTTGGTGCGGCACTTGCAGCAGATCACCTTCCGGAAAGCCTCGACCTTGCAGCCAGCGACCGAGCACCCCGACCACCCGAGCAGCCGGTGATCCTGCGGAGGCCGCAGCAACTGCAGATCCCAATCCCAGCCAACCTCGGCCAAGAACACCGGATCCAGCAGTGTCTCCAACCTGGTGAGACGGGTATGCCTCGACGACCCGGTCGACGCCGCTGCGATCGCCTTGGCGTGCGGCAGCACAGTCACGAAATCCCCGCCGAGCCCCGGGCCACGTTATCCACCGCGGCCCGCAGTCGCGTCGTCGAGGGATGCAGATAGACCTGGGTGGACAGCGGACTGGCATGCCCAAGCAGCGCCTGAGCCTCGTCCAGCGTCCCGCCGGCCTCCAGCACGTTACTCGCGAACGCATGCCGCAGCATGTGCGGGTGCACCGGCCGGTCAAGGCCAGCTCGCCGCGACAACGCCGCCAACAGCTCGTTGATCGCACCGGGCCGCATCCCCACACCCAACGGTGGCCGGAACAGGTTCACCAGCACGAAATCGCAGCCGAACGCTGCCCGGCAGCGGTCACGCTCCCAGCAGTAGGCGTCGTAGGCCTGCACCACCAAGAAGTCCAGCGGCACCACCCGCGGGTGCCGAGACTTCGCGACCGCACCGTTTGGCGCGTCCTCACGGCGGACCACGTGCAGATGCTCGCCGCCGACATCGCAGCCTGCCGACGTCGACTCCAGACCCACGTGCATATCCGGCCTCCGCAGTCCCGCCACTTCGCTGCGTCGAAGCCCGGCTCGACCGAGCAGCACCACGATGAACCGGTCCCGGGCCGATCTGCACACCTTCAGCAATGACACTGCGTCCGAGTCGCTGGACCTCCCCGCCGGTCGCTCCGGCACCGACAAGCGATGTCGAGGACGCGCGACATATCGCAGACCAGTGCGCTCACCACTCAACTCAGCAGGAGACCAGCGGTCATCCCCCACCTCGTAAAGGGCAGCCAACGCCCGCGCCGGTGCATCACCGCTCACCACCGCGTGCTTCATGAACTCGCGCACCGCGGCCAAGACTGCGTTGATCCGGCGCGGCTGGCGGACCACGACCTCGGCCCGAACGACCTCCACCCCTAGTGAGCGAGGTCCCGGGGCATGCCGCAGCCACAACATGAACGCGCCGAGCCGGTCGACCGCGTCCCGCCAGTCACGGTGAACCTGTTGGCACCACCGCAGATACAGCGCGGTGGCGGTGGCATACGCCCTGGTCGTGCTCTCGGCGCACCCTCGCCCGAAGCGCATCTGCTGCAAGAACGCATCCGCCTCCCGATGCACGTGTAAGTCCTCGTCCAGCACTGTCCAATACCGCTGACCGGACGGGAGTCGGACCACAAACGCCTGCATCTCCAGCTACCTCCACGACAGGCCCACGCCCAGCACGCCGGCTACGAATCGCTCAACCTAGGTGGCGCCGCGCCGCTGCGTCCGCACCCGACGGTCGGGTGTCGCGCACACCTCCGGAACGGGCCTAGATGCGACAGTGCACGACGGTTTCCAGACCCCGATGAAGGGTCAAACACCGCGACACGATCGAGGTGATGTGACTGGCAGCATCGAGCGCCCGGAGGTAGTCGTGTGTGGCCGCTACCGAGGAAGTGACCTGGAGATCGTCGGGCGGACCGTTCCACTCAACCCATCCCAGGCCAAGGAGCTGGCATCGGTCCTCAAATCAGCAGGCGATCGGCACCCCTGGCCAGACGAGATCAGCGCCGGGCACTGGGGCCGCGCCGCCAAGATGGTCCCGATAATCAAGGTCAGGCCGCTCGTCGTGGCCGAGGTGGCGGCCGACGCCGCCCGGCAAGGCGACCACTACCGACACCCGCTTCGATTCCATCGAGTCCGCGGCGACCTCACGCCGAATGATGTGGACCGACTTCCGGCGTAAGCCTTCGCTCGGGACCGCGCCGCACCGTACGGCCAAGAGGGAGCTCGAAATCCACCTATCGAACATATGTTCGCCTTTGTGGCATCCTGGGTTTCATGAGCAGGTTCGAGGTGTGCGGTGACGCCCACCGTGGGTTCGGAGTGTCCGACTCGGCGGTCAGCAGGTGGAACATGCCGCTGGATCTCGGCGAGGCCGAGGCCACGGAGTTGGCGGCCGACCTGAACGCCAGGTATGACAGTTACGGCGAGCGCGGACCCGAGGCGGTGCGTTGGTGCAAGCCCTCAGTCCCGGTCGCCGTCAGGCGATGGAGGCTGGCCGGGACAATCGATGTGTGGATCCGGGACCGCGGCGAGTGGTACGGCAGGGTCTGCGACGACAGTGGGCGGGTCCGGTGGTACCCCGCCGACGACCTACGTCCCGCCGGAGAACTGCCAGCTGAGAAGGCAAGCTGATGACCGGTTCCGTGATCAAGCTCGAGGCTGGACCCGGACACGGGCAGATCTACTTCGAAGCGGATTTCCGTGACCGCATCAGGTCCGCCCATCGGATGGGGCGGACCGAGGCAACCGGCCCCGGCTGGGCGCTCGGCTACACGCCTGGCCCCGGGAACCTGTGGGTATGGCAGGGTGGCGTGAACTGCCACCCCGCCGACCCAGAAGATCCCGACCTGGCCCCGTACGGCGCTGCCTTCCGGGGTGGCACAGGACAACCTGTGGATAACGCCAACGACGCCTGCCGACTTTCCGGCAAACTAGACACGTCGCCGGCCGCGGCCAGAGACCACTCGCAGGCGAGCCGCTGCCCGCACAGTGTCGAGGCACGAGGCCCTGAGAGCAGGCACGCCCCGGTCGGCGACCCAGTCAGTGGATGGGTTGCGGCCCGAGGCAATAGAGCGAACTAGCCCGAGATCCGGCGGCCTGCTCGGGCGCCTTGGCTGCTAGTTATCGCCGTCCAGTGCGGACGCCAGGAGCGCCGATGCCCCTGCCGATCCCCAGGTAAACAGGCTGACGTCGCGAGGGCTCTGATCGACGGTCTTCCGGTCGAAGGCCACTAAGACGGGCTCACACTCGGGCAGCGCGAGGCAGTAGACACCGTCCTCAGCAGGGTCGGGAGTTAGCCACTGATCGATTGCGTGGTTATTGACTAGTGCGGCCGCGAGATCAGTAAGGGTGGCGGAGGGATGAAGCTCGGGGACGGCGAGTGTCTGCCTCTCGGCGTCGGACAATCGCACAGCACCGCTGGTGGCGTCGCGGACCTGGCGCTTGAGTTCGTCGACGGCTTTCTCAACGGCTTTGACGGTGTCATCGCCTGGCACAGCCATTGCGGCGGCGCGAATCGCCTCCTCGGTCGCTGCAAGGACGGGCTGAGCGTCGCCAACGATTTCGGTGAAGTTTCCGAAGTCCTCGCGGATGCCGGCGTAGACGCTCTGCTCTACTGTGCCGGCGTAGAAGTAGTTGCTGATAGTGACGACCGGGTACGCGGCGCCGATACGGTCGATGCGGCCGATACGCTGCTCAACCCGCATGAGATTCCATGGCATGTCGTAGTTGAACAGGCGTCCGCAGGTCTGAAGGTTCAGGCCCTCGCTCATGCTGTCTGTGCCGAGCAGGATCCGGATTTCGCCGTCGCGAAACTGCTGCTTGAGCTCGCTCTTGCTGATTCGGGCCCAAGTACCGGTGTCGGGATCCCATCGCTCGCCACCACGTCCGGAGTAGCAGGCGACTCGTTGATAGGAGCCAGCCAGACGCTCACGTAGGTAGTCCATCGTGTCGGTGTATTGGGTGAACAGGACGACGCTGTCGTAGCCGGCGCTCAGCGCCTCGTTGAGATCGCCGTAGAGCTGGTCGGCCTTCGTGTCCTGGCCGCCGAGTGCCTCAATATCCGCGATGAACGAGTCGAGCTCGCTGATCTCCCTCCCGAGCAGATCGTCCGCGGTTGGGTCGTCGACAACCATGTCGGTAGGCAGGTCGGCGTCCTCAGTCTCGCGGCGGTCGTCGGAATCGAGCAGGTCGTTCAGAACGAGGCCGCGGCCGGCACGCAGTAGGTCGCGTCGGCGAGTGAGCGATAGTCGGACCGCCTCGAAGCTGCTGGTCAGCCGCCGCTGGTAAACGGTCATGATGAATCCGAGAGCGCGGGTGGCCTGGCTGGTAGTGCCAGTGGTTAGGTAGGCGTTGTAGTAGCGACTGATGTAGCCGTCGATCCGCTCGTATAGGGCCCGCTCTGGCTTGGAAAGCTTGATGAACTCGTCGCGGATCTGCCGTGTCGGGATGGTCAAGTCCGGTGGAAGAAGCCCGTTCTGCTGATAGCGGCGCATAGTCGCCCGGGTGTGCCGGAACACGCGGTCGCGCATCGGAGTGTGCGCGCGCAGCCACTCGTCCACGAGGCGCTCTTGAGTTTGGTTCCAGGCCATGACCCGGTGGCGCGTCGGCGGGGGCGGCTCGTGCAAGCGCAGCACGGTCCGCGAGCGGACTGGACCGAGCTCATCTCGGACGCGAGTCCGCAGGGCCTCGTCGACCGAGGCACCCTCCGCGTCGAGCTGGTCGCGCAGCATCCGCGTCAGCGTGCTCCAGTCGCGCTCGGACGCCGGGCGTCGGAGGTCGGCGTAGTAGCGAACGAACTGGTCAGCCGACTCGGCCCACGCACCGGGCAAGCTGAGCAGATCGATGAGGTCCCACGCCTCGTGTGGGGCCATCTGCATCGGTGTGGCTGATGCCAAATAGAGCGCCTTCCACGCGCCGGTGTCCTTCATCACCTGCAGCAGCGAGAGCAGCGCGTTAGGCGTCCCCGTCGACTTCAATCCTTGCCGGCGGGCGTGGTGCGCCTCGTCGACGAGTACCACGTCCCACGGCGCGGCGGCAAGGATTTGCGTGCGTCGGTCGTTGCGACGGGCCAGGTGTGACGAGGCGAGTAGCACTGGCGACGCCGACCAGGGGTTCGCCGACGGGTCCACTGAAAGCGGTCGGTTGTGCCGGTCGAGGAACGCGCCGCCCTCGTATCTAGGCACATCGAGCGCAATCTTCTCGTGCAGCTCCTCCTGCCACTGCCGGAGAACACTCGCCGGGACCAACAACAGCGCGGTCTTAGCCCTGCCGGACAGCAACAGCTCACGCAGGATCAGCCCGGCCTCGATCGTCTTGCCGAGGCCTACTTCGTCGGCGAGTAGATACCCGCGCGGGTAGGTCTCGACGGCGCGGACGGCGATGAGCTGCTGGTGCGGGAGCGGCTCTACGCCTGCGCTTGCGACGCCGACCATGGTGCGGGTCAGCGGTGCATTCATCACCTCGATGAGCCGGTCCAGATCCGATCTCCGCTGCCGCTCTGCGACATCCGGGTCGTTCTCTCCCGTCGTGTCGATGTCGGTCTGACCGCCGCCGAGCGGGTCATCAGGTACGTCCCAATCTCGCAGCCGAGGGTCCGCATCGTCCAGGGGAGGATCCCAGCCGGGCGGGACGATGCTGACGAGCTGCTCGCGCACAGCCTCAGGCACCGGCATGACCGCCCAGCCCGAGTCGGGCGTGCCGGTCCAGTGTTGATCGAGTCGGCGTACCACGTCCGCGCCGTACAAAGCCCACACGGGATCGTTCCAGGACCAGTAGACGTGGAAGGTCTCGTGGTTGCCCGTCCAGCCGGCAACGGTCTCGTTGTCGCTACCCGAGAACGCGATCTGCCGGCCGAGCTCATCCGTGAACAGCCCGTACTTCGAGTGGAAGTATCGGCGCGCCTGTTCCGGTCGCAGCGGCTTCCCGAGGGCGTCGACTGGGACGCCGACGCGCATTTCCAGCAGCCCTTCTCGCAGCATCCACGCGAACAACCGGAGGTGCTCACGCTGCACGATATCCACGCCGTCGGTCAGTGGCTGGAGCCGTAGCCGGTCCGCGACAACCCGATCCAGCGGCTCCCCGCGCAGGACCGCGTCCACGTCCTCTTCCGACAGTTGCGCGCCGACGACCAGTTGCATCTGCCCGCGGCGTGCGACGAATGGGGCGAAGCCCGCTGCTGCCCGCGCCAGGACGGCTGCGTTGAAGTAGCCGACCAGGCGCCGGTACTCCTTCGCTCTCGCGAGCAATGGGACATAGAACCGCGTGAGCGGCTGTTCGCCTGTTGAATAGGACGGCTGGAGCGGAACCTCCTGGAAGTCCGACAGAGGAAGCGGGCGGGGCTCCGGGCCAGCTTCGGCCGGCGCGTCGATCCCGGGGGTGGTCAAATCTGGTCCTGCGCGAAGAGGTCCTCCTGCACTGGGACGGCGTCGACCGGATCTGACGGGATTGCGATGCCAGGCAGGTAGGCCGTCGCGATGCGCTCGAGCGCCTCAGCAAGGGGGATGTGGAACGAGCCGTCGCGCGTACGGGTGCGCGGGATGGCGTTAACGAGCGCTTGGAACGCTGCTGTGAACCTGGTGTCACGCATGAGCGCGGTCCGGTCCAAAAGCGCCTTAGCCGCGGCGAGGCCGTCGTTGTCGGCGACGTAGCAGACGGTGTGGACAGCGTCGATCAAACTGGTGAACGAGGCGGCCAGCGCGCGCACGCCGGGGAGGTCGTCGTCGCTGCCGCGGAGCCGCACCCGTTTGTCCGGATTAAGCAGCGTGACTGTGCCCGCCTTTTTTTCGATCAGCTTCGCTCGGGCGAGCTCACCCTTCTCGACATCCAGTCCGACCGCGAGCGCCAGCCGCCGAGCCTCGTCGAACGTCGCGGTGTCGTCTTTGATGACGTCCCAGAACGCAATCACAAAATCGGTGAGTGCGTCGAATTCGACGGGGTGACCGACAAGTCGTGCACGCTGGACTCGCACAATCTCTGATCGAGCGATGTTCAACGCCTCCTCCGGGCGGAGGAGGCGAGCACGGCCATCGTCCGCGGCCTCGCTTGCGAAAACAGGCCAGTGCCGGCTGACGACACTGAGGGTAGGACCGTACGCCGAGAGCATCAGGTCGACGCCGTCGATGCCGTCGCCGCGGAACCTGGCTACTGCCTCGCGCGCCACATGTCGGACGTCACCCTCGATGTCCTCCAGGTAGACATTCCCGTGTTCGTTCATACCGACCCTTGGCCGCTTGCGACAGACCAGCATGATCGTGCTCGCCGCGGAATTCACCCCCGACTGGTGCAATGAGTGCTCCGCCTCGGTGTTCACTGGCCAAGAGGCCTCGATGGTGAAGCCGGCATTAAGCAGACCCATGCCGAGGGTGTCCCATGCCTCGGCACGCTTGTGCGTGAACATCACAGTCAGGACGCCGTCGTCGCGGAGGACTCGGTGTGCCTCGGTAAAGATGGCCGTCATCTTCGCTTCGTAGTCAGCGTCGGCCAGCTCGCGCATCCGCTTGCCGAGATGCGCGAACCGGGATGCGTTCGCGACGGCCTCGTTGTCCTTGTCGGCCATGTCAGCTGGAAAAAGATCCGGGGCCACCACGCCGATGGTTCGCTTCTCCCAGACATAGAAGAAGTCGCTTAGTTCCGCATACATCACGTTGTCGTAGTACGGCGGATCCATGCACAGGTGGGCGACGCTGCCCGTCGAAAGGCTCGGGATGTCCGCCGCGTTGCCCTGCGTTACGACGATCTCGCGCGGGCGCGCTTTCCCAGTTATGGGGTTCTGACCGGTCATCGCCATGAGGTTGGCGAGCCCTTGGTAGGCATCGAGCAACTGCTCATGGGCCCATGCGCTGAGCGCGGTGCCCTCGAACTCCGCGAACGACCACTTGAAGGAAAAGTCGTGCCGCGTGAACACATGGGCGATCTTCTGGCGTGTCGAGTCCCACCCACACGACTTCGCGTTGTAGTCCAGCGACTTGCCCTGCATGGTGCCGAGGAGTGTCAGGACCGCCAACGCGCGATCCTCCGACATTGCGTCACGAACCTCAGGCACGAGCCGCCTGTACTCCTCGACGAACGTGCCGTGGACGAGGAGTTGGCGTGCGGTGAACATGTCGGCGAAGCTCCGCATGCCGAACAGCCGAGGTCTCGATGACCTGCCGCGGTCGCCCTTCTCTGCGAGTTCCTCAGTCGGCAATACATCCGCCATCGACCAAGACGGGCGCAGCTCACTAAGAGCAGATTCGGCCATTCGCACGGCATCGAGGTCGGCCGGGTTGGGGGCCCGGAATATCCGACTGCCATCGGACGCCTTGCGCGCGATCACCGCGTAGAGGGTTGCCGTCATGCGGCCCGACTGAGCTTCCTCCTTGATGTACGCCTCGTCGATGACCTGGTCGTCCCAAGGGGACAGACCGTCACCGCGCTTGACGGTGCCGAACGTAGGATCGAAGTCGATTTCGTCGCCCCGCACGATCTCGAACTCCGGCGCATCAAGCTGCCGATCGCCTCGCTTCGTCACGATTCGGACGGCCACACGCTTCCCGGTCTGGGAGCGCAGGGTCCAGTCGGGGACGAGCGGCACGGGCTTGCCGGTGCGCGGGCACGCGACTGTCTGGGCCCAGATGTAGGTGGCGACCTGCTCGCCCGGGTGCGACGGGAAGAATCGGGCTATGCGCTCCTGAACGCGCGCCGCAAGCGTGCCGCCCCACTTCTGAAGGTCGTCGACCAGGTCTGGTCCGAACTGTGCGGGGTATTGCACCCCACTGCGGAGAACGGCAGCCGCAACGCCGTTCAGGTCGTTTGCGTGAGTCCGCAGACCCAGGCGCGCCGACGCGAACGGGATGCTGCCGCCTCCGGCTGTTACGTCTGCGACCAGCGGGTCCTCGTCCCAGGTGTGTCGTAGAACTGCCGCAAGAAGACCCAGATCGGCCGCGTCAGGATGGTTGCGGAATGCCTGCTTGTACGTGTACGGGTTGGGGATGCGGACACCGCTCGCGACGGCCGCGTTGTACGCGCGCCGGGCGCGAATCGGGTCGCCCCAGATTCCTGTCAGGTGTTTGAGCCAGGAGCGGTAGGCGTTCTCGGACTGGATCTGCCGCGCATCAGGGAACGCGGATGCAAGATCGGGCGTCCACGCAGGCATGAGTCCAGCGAGCACGACGCCGGCACTCGCTACGAGCGGGCGGCGGGCCCACCAAACGTGCAGGAAGGACAGCGGAGGGAGCGCGCTCGCGGCCGCACGCTCGCGGCGGGCCTCGATGCCGAGCTCGGCCATCGGGAGCCAGTCCTCGATGAGAACGCGTGGGCCTGTCACCGTCACTCCTCCGCCAGGAACAGCCGCAGGGCACGTCGGACCCGGTCGGCCCCGGGGCCAACGGCCTTCGCGTACCAGTAATAGGTTTCCTCGGTGCTCATAGAGGCGACGCCTGCAACGATGTGGCGGATGCGCGTGGGCTTCGTGATCGGTTGTGCTGCCAGCAGGGTCAGCGCCAGGCGGACACCGGCGGCTTCGTCGAGTGGGATTGGCGTCTTCCGAGCCGCGGTGAGGACACCAGCCTGGTGTCCACTGGTGCGCACAGCGGTGACGACGGCGTCGAGGATACGCGCTGTCTGCAGCGGCGTCGCATGGGCGACAGCCGAGGTCAGTGTGCGCTCGCCGTTGGCGTAGGACTCCTCCAGCCGGACACCGTAGCGGTCGCCCTCGTCGGCTGCAGCCCGAGCGCGCTCGATAGTGAGCCGGAAGGCGCGGACGCCGGCACGGGCGTCCGCGTGGACCGCGGAGAGGCCTCTTTCAGATCTGCGGCTGACGGCAGTCATGCGGTGTTCCCATCGACGGTGAGCTCGGCAGGTCCGAGGTTCCGGATGATTGAGTCGACGTGCTGGTAGGCCGGGTCGTCGGGCATGACGCCGTCCTCGCCGAAGTCGACAGTCAGGGTGAGGTTTCCTTCGACCTCGCTGGCGGCCTTGAGTAGCGGTCCAAGCTTGGTGTTGGCCTGCTGGTAATGCGCCTTGTCGCCCTCCAGCCGGACCTCTACGGCGCCGTCCAGCCCTGGCAAGCTGAGCGCGACATCGACGCCGACATGGATGTTGTGCTTGGGCATCTGGGCGAGCGCCATTCCGAGTAGGTCAAGATCCTGCAGTCCCGGGCTGGTGTCGGTACGGACGGCCAGCCGCATCTCAACGAGCGGCTTACCTTTGTCAGTGAGGTCGTCGCGGAAATTCGTCAGCGCGACCCCTGCTGGCCCGGTCTTGGCGTCGATCCGCTTAGACGCGGGCTTCGCCACCGCGGACTCAACGCCTAGACGGTCAGCTTCGAATCGGGTGAGGACGTGAAACGTGTCGAGGCTGCGCTCTCGAATCTCCTTCACGCCGAGCGCCTTGACACCGGCGGCCGGTGTGGCGTCCGTGACGACAAGCTTGCCCTGCCGGAACGCCTCGGCCAGCTGTTCGGCGACCTGTGTCTTCGTGGGTTCCTTTTGGCACCGACCCTCCAGCGCCGCGCGCAGTGCAGGACCGGTCGTTTCCTGACTGACGCAAGCAAGGACGTCGCCGAGGGTCGGGGCTCGTCCAAGGATTGCGCGGCTGACAGCCTCGTCGGCGGTGTAGAGCTCGACGGTGTCGGAGAGCTGGACGGCCGGCGTGGCTGACGTTGCCGTGTAAGCGCGTTCGGCGGCGGTGTCGTAGTAGACCCAGCCGTCGTTTGTTATGCCCTTCTTGATCGCGTCAGTGAGCAGCGTCGTGTCGAGCAGGAGCAGCGCGGACTGGTCGCGCCAGAACCAGTCGGACAGCTTCTTCGTCGTCGTCGCCGACGGGCTGTCCCAGGCACGATCGCGCAGCCAGTTGGTCGGAATTGGCTCCGTTCGGACCTTGCCCTCGTTGACGAGGAGCTCGCGCACGGTACGGACGACGCTCCTGGCGACGTCGCCCTTCTGCGCGGGCGGGAGCTCACGGTGGGCGAGATGTTTGCTGCTCGCGTCTTTTACCGGGTAGTACACGTGTTTGTAGCAGCGGGTAACGGCGATGCGCGCGTTGAGACCACTGTCGTCGTACATGGTGCGGACTTTCGCTTTCACCTCGTCAGCGAACGTTGCCAGCCGCGCTGGTTCCGTGACGAGCGCTTCCAGCGCGAGCTGGGACCGAACCCGGTCCTTGAGGTCCTCGACGGCGGCGGTATCGG
>NZ_JBSFBL010000008.1:0-208148 GCF_053592935.1 Kribbella sp. NPDC002412 | reverse complement strand
AGCCCGCAGATCACCACGGCGACCAGGACGTCGAGAGCGACGACCCGGTCGAGCAGGGGGTACCGGCTGGGGGGAGGTGCAGACTGATGCGCGTGATCAGGGCTACTTGTTCGATGTGTGGTCAGCAGGCGGAGACCGAAGAGGTGCCGTTGACTTGGCTGACGTCGGTGGAGAACGGTCGGAAGCTGGTGTACTGCGACCGTTGCACCAGGGAGAACGTCCGGAACATCGAGGGGAAGCTGGACTCGGTCTACTGGTAGAAAGCCGCGTCGATTGAGAAGACGGCGGATCGGGGTGTCGATCCGGCGGTGATCCGTCCGACGCAGGAGTGAGGGCAAGAACTCCTGCGAAGGGACCGGATCAATGACAGTCACCGAGAGCGCGGCCGGGACGGCGACCCGGCGGCAATGGATCGGGCTGGCCGTGTTGTCGCTCGCCACGCTGCTGGTGTCACTGGATCTGTTCGTGATGCTACTGGCTGTGCCCGCGGTGACGGCCGCGCTCGGCGCGACAGGCAGTGAGCAGCTGTGGATCCTGGACGTCTACGGGTTCATGGTGGCCGGGCTGATGATCACCATGGGCAACCTGGGTGACCGGATCGGCCGGCGCCGGCTGCTGCTGGCCGCGGCCGCGGTGTTCGGGGTCGCTTCGGTGGTGGCGGCGTACTCGACGAGTCCGGAGATGCTGATCGGCGCCCGGGCCGTGCTCGGGATCGCGGGGGCGGCGATCGCGCCGTGCACGCTGTCGCTGATCTCGACGCTGTTCCCGGACGCGCGCCAGCGGGCGTCCGCGCTGGGTGTCTGGGCGGGCTGCTTCACCGTCGGCGCCATCGTCGGCCCGGTGGTGGGCGGCGTGCTGCTGGACCACTTCTGGTGGGGTTCAGCGTTCCTGATCGGCGTCCCGGCGATGGCGGTGCTGCTGGCGGTCGGGCCGTTCCTGCTGCCGGAGTACCGCGACGAGAAGGCGGGCCGCCTGGATGTGGTGAGCGTGCTCCTGTCACTGGCGGCGATCCTGCCGGCCGTGCACGGGCTGAAGCAGCTGGCCTCGCACGGCGTGAGTGCGACGGCCGTCGGCGGACTGGTCGTGGGCGTGGCGTTCGGTGTGCTGTTCGTACGGCGGCAGCGGCGGCTCGCGGACCCGCTGGTCGACGTACGGCTCTTCACCCGCCGGACGTTCACGGTGACGTTGGGCAGCATGATGACCTACTCGATGCTGTCCGGTGGCGTGATGGTGTTCGTCGCGCAGTACTTCCAGCTCGTGCAGGGGATGACCCCGCTGACGGCGGGGATTGCGCTGGTGCCGGGCATGGTGACGTCGACGGTGGCGTTCCAGCTGGCGCCGCGGCTGGCCCGCCGGATCCGTCCGGGCGTGCTGATCCCCGGTGGCATCGCCTTCACGATCCTCGGGATGGTTGTGATGAGTCAGGCGGAGTCGACTGCCGTCCTGGTCGTCGCCTTCGCCGTGGAGTGCATCGGTGCCGCGCCGTTGGTGACGCTGGGCACCAACCTGGTGATCGGGTCGGTGCCGCCGGAGAAGGCCGGTGCTGCCGGTGCGCTGACCCAGACCTCGAACGAGTTCGGGTACTCGCTCGGCATCGCCGTACTGGGCAGCGTGGTCGCCGCGACGTACCGCAGCCAGATGGACGGGCAGGGCGGCAGCTCACTCGCCGAAGCGCCCACCGCCGTACTGGATGCTGCTCGCGACGCCTTCACCGACGGCCTCCACGCGGCGGCTGGGATCACTGCGGTCGCTCTGACCGTCATCAGTGTCCTGCTGGTCCGCACGCTCCGCTCAGTCCCGGCGCTCGGCCGGCACTGACCGGGACAGTCAGTCGCGGGTGAAGCCGGGGAGGAACTCGTCCAGGACCGCGCGGAACGGCGCCTCGGCCTCGAGCTGGGAGAGTACGGCGACGCCGCCGATCCACACACGGTGGATCAGCAGGTAGGACGGCGGCAGGTTGAGCCTGAGCGCCAGCGACGCGTTCGGGCCGCGGAAGTCGCTGGTCCGGTTCGCCTGCTCGCGCATCCAGGCGCGGCTGAACTGGAACGTCTCCGCCCGGGCCGGCTCGGCGAACGGCGCCAGGTAGTCCATCAGCTGGTCCGGGTCGATCTCCATCCGGGCCTTGATGAATCCCTCGGCCCGGAGCCCGTCGCGGACCGCGGTCCCGTCACCGGCGAGCGAGATGCTCAGCAGCCGCCCGATCGCCGGCGGCAGGCCGTCCGGCAGCCGTGCGCACAGCCCGAAGTCGACCACACCGAGCCGGCCGTCCGGCATCACCCGGAAGTTCCCCGGATGCGGGTCGGAGTGCAGCAGGCCGGCCAGCTTCGGGCCGCTGAACATGAACCGGACGTACTTCAGCCCGATCTCGTCCCGCTCCTGCTTGGTGCCGTCGGTGATGTACGACGACAGCGGCCGGCCCTCGATCCACTCCGACACGATCACGCTCGGGGAGTGCTTGATGACCCGGGGGACGACGAACTCCGGGTGGTCCTTGAACGCGTCGGCGTACTGCTGCTGGGCCTGTGCCTCGCGGTCGTAGTCGAGCTCCTCGCCGATCCGCTCCTGCAGCTCGGCGATCAGCGGCTTCATGTCGAGGCCGGGGACCAGCGTGCCGAACGTCCGGGCGAACCGGCCGAGCTGGCGCAGGTCCGCGCGCAGCGCCTCGGCGGCGCCCGGGTACTGCAGCTTGACCGCGACCTCGCGGCCGTCCTTCAGCGTGCCGCGGTGCACCTGGCCGATCGACGCCGCCGCGGCGGGCAGGTCGTCGAACTCCTCGAACCGGTCCCGCCAGCGGCGGCCCAGCTCCCGCGACAGGATCGTGTGCACGGTCGACGCCGGCATCGGCGGGGCGGAGTCCTGCAGCTTGGTCAGCGTCGCCCGGTACGGCGCCGCGAGCTCCTCCGGCATCGCCGACTCCATCAGGCTGAGCATCTGCCCGAACTTCATCGCGCCGCCCTTGAGCTCGCCCAGGACGGCGAACAACCGGTCGGCGGTCTGGCGCTGGAACTCGGCGATCACGGTCTCGGCGGGGGCGCCGCCGATCCGCTTGCCCAGCCCGACCGTGGCTCGCCCGGCGGCGCCGAGCGGCAGGCTGGCAAGTTTCGCGGTCCGGCTCAGCGCCTTGCGGGGGAGGTCCGACACCCTCCCATTCTGTCCGGTCACCCAAGCCCGGCCCCGGCCGGGGGCCCGGTGTGCCGCGGGCGGCCGGGAACGACGAGGGGCGGCGTCCGGCACGTGCGTGCCGGGCACCGCCCCACGACTTGGTGCGTCAGGCCTTGCCGAGGATCCGGTTCAGGTTCGTACCGCACTCGGGGCACTTGGCCTTGGCCATGCGCGTGCCCTTGTCGTTGACCTTGACCTCGCCGTCGGCGGTGCGCTTGGCCTTGCACTTGACGCAGTAGAACTCGCCGCTCCAGGTCTCTGCCATGAGGGCCCTCTCCTTGCTCTGAATTTCAGCCCGGGGTTCTCACCCCAGGCAGTCGTGGATGCTAACGGCAGACCGTCCTGCCGTAGGCCGTTCGGCCCAGTCGGGATTCACCCTACGGCAGCCAGGCGCACGCTCAAGCGCACCTCCCGGCCCGCGCGCCGCTGGGATGACCCAGGGAAAGCCCTTTCCAGACTGTCCGCCAGCACAGAGCAGGCTCCCGGGGTGCCGCCTTCGGAACCGCTCGGCTTCCCCTCCGAACGGCCCCGGAGGCGGTCCGGGAGCCTGCTGACCCCGACGCTAGGAGGCGCGGGCGGCGCAGGCAAGGGCCGGTTGTCCACGCCTGTGGATAACCCTGTGTGCAACCTGTGGGGCGCGCCGCCGGGCACTGTGGACGGGCGGGGGAACAGGATGTGAACAACCGGGTTCGGCCGGCCCAAGATCTGGCGTCTGACCTGCGGAAACGCCGATTCACAGGATGTGGACGCAAGAAAGTTGTCGGATTCGGGGGGTACATTTCTGAGCCATGGCCGACTCTCCACCGCGCCCGATCCCGCCGTTCGTGGATATTCGCCGCAGCAAGCGGCGCAAGCGGACCGTCAGCGCGTACCGGGACGGGGAGCGGGTGGTCGTGCTGATGCCCGACCGGCTGTCCGCCGCCGAGGAGGCGCGCTGGGTCGAGACCATGCTGGCGCGACTGGACAAGCAGCGCAGCAGATCTCGCGTGTCGGACGAAAAATTGTTGGCCAGAGCACACGAACTCGCGTGTCGGCATCTGCCCGAAGTGCCCGAACCTGCGTCTGTGAGGTGGGTTTCGAACCAAAACAGACGGTGGGGCTCCTGCACTCCGGCGGACCGGTCGATCCGGTTGTCGACCCGGCTGCAGGCGATGCCGGGGTGGGTCGTGGACTACGTCCTGATCCACGAGCTGGCCCACCTGGTCGAGCCGGCCCACAACGCCGCGTTCTGGGCCCTGGTCCACCGCTACCCCAAGGCCGAGCGCGCCGAGGGCTATCTGGAAGGCATCTCGGCCGCCTCCTCCCTCGGCCTCGACGACTTCTGAGCACCACCCTTCGCGTCCGGCTCCTCACGCTCCGGCAGCCTCCCCCATTGGGGTGGGGAAAGCCGCAGGGGAGGGGTGGGGTTTCCCTCAGGGTGAACTCGGTGGCTTCCTGCATGGTGGCGACCACCCTCCTGCGACGAGGCTTTTGACCTGTAGCCAGCGCCACGCCAGGTGCGCTGGGTGGGGCGCCAGAGGGGGCGCAGAGGGGCAGGGAACGTATGGCCAGGGGACAGATCACGGTGCGGGTGGCGCGCTGGAGTGCCACCCATCCGTGGCGGGCGATCGCGATGTGGGTGGTCGTGGTGATCGCCTGCTTCGCCGTCGGCTCGGTGACCGGCACCAAGGAGTCCGACGGCGACGGCGACATCGGCGAGGTGACCCGCGCGGACAACATCGTGAAGTCCGGCAACTTCGCCGACCCGGACGTGGAGAGCGTGCTGATCACCTCGCCGTCCGGGACGCTCGACCAGGCCGAGGCGGCCAAGGCGGCGGGGGTGGTGATCCAGCGGATGCGCGCCCTCGGTGGGGTCGCGGAGGTCGCTCAGCCGATGCCGTCGCCGAACAAGGACGCCCTGATCGTCAGGGTCACCCTGAAGGACGGAACCGATGACAACCGTGTGCAGCCGCTGCTCGACACCACCGCCCAGGTCCAGCAGCAGTATCCGAACCTCCGGATCGAGGAGGTCGGCGGCCTGTCCATCGGCAAGGCTCTGGACGAGACGCTGGGCAAGGACTTCAAGCGTGCGGAGATGTTCAGCCTGCCGGTGACGCTGGCGATTCTCTTAGTGGCGTTCGGCGCGCTGATCGCGGCGAGCGTGCCGCTGGTGCTCGCGCTGTCCGCTGTCGCCGCCGCGATCGGCCTCTCCGCGGCCGCGTCCCAGCTCGTCCCGGCGGTCGACGCGGTGAACAGCGTCATCCTGCTGATCGGTATGGCGGTCGGCGTCGACTACTCGCTCTTCTACCTGCGCCGCGAACGTGAGGAGCGCGCCAAGGGCCGCGGTCACGTCGACGCGGTCGAGATCGCCGCGGCCACGTCGGGCCACGCGGTCGTGGTCTCCGGGATGGCGGTCATCATCTCGATGGCCGGGTTGTTCCTGGCCCGTGACGCGGTGTTCTCGTCCTTCGCGGTCGGCTCGATCCTGGTCGTCGCGGTGGCCGTCGTCGGGTCGCTGACCGTGCTCCCCGCCGTACTGGCGAAGCTTGGTCGCTGGGTGGACCGGCCGCGGATCCCGTTCCTGTGGCGGCTGACTGCTAGCAAGGGGCAGCCGAGGTTCTGGCCGGCAGTGCTCAAGCCGGCGCTCAAGCACCCGGTGGCCACGTTGCTGGTGTCGGTCACCGCACTGCTCGCGGTCGCGTCGCCGGCGTTGGGGATGACGCTGAAGTTCCCGGGCACCGAGGACCTGCCGCGCGACACCGCGGTGATGAAGGCGTACGACCGGCTCACCGCGGCGTTCCCGAGCACGGGCACCAGCCACGAGGTCGCCGTACGCGCTCCGGCCAACCAGCAGCCGGCGGTCGCGGCCGCGCTGGCCGAGCTGAACAAGCGCACTCAGAGCGACAAGCTCTACGCGCAGGACGGGCTCGAGGAGCCGCGGGTCTCCAAGGACGGCACGGTCACGGTGGTGGAGGTGGCAACGCCGTACGAGGGCGGTAGCCAGGAGGCGCGCGACTCGCTGACCAAGCTGCGCAAGGAGCTGATGCCGGAGACCGTCGGCAAGGTGCCTGGTGCCGAGTACGCCGTCGGCGGGTTCGTGGCCGCGGACGTCGACTACGCGGCCCACACGAAGTCGAAGCTGCCGCTGGTGATCGGGTTCGTGCTGCTGCTGACGATGATCGTGATGATGGTGACGTTCCGGTCGGTGGTGGTCGCGCTGACCGCGATCTTCCTGAACGTGCTGAGCGCGGGTGCGGCGTACGGGGTCGTGACGGCGGTGTTCCAGAACACCTGGGCCGAAGGGATCCTCGACTTCCGGTCGAACGGCGCGGTGGTCTCGTGGTTGCCGCTGTTCCTCTTCGTGGTGCTGTTCGGTCTGTCGATGGACTACCACGTGTTCGTGGTCAGCCGGATCCGTGAGGCGGTGCTGCGCGGTGTGCCGACCAGGCAGGCCGTTGCCGAAGGCATCACCGGTTCGGCAGGCGTGGTCACCAGCGCGGCGGCGGTCATGATCGGTGTCTTCGCGGTCTTCGCCACGCTGAGCACGCTGGACATGAAGCAGCTGGGCGTCGGCCTGGCCGTCGCGATCCTGATCGACGCGACGATCATCCGCGCGGTCGTGCTGCCCAGCATCATGACCCTGCTCGGCAACGCCAACTGGTGGGCCCCGAAGTGGCTCCGCGGCCGCCACCCCAAGCACGCCGCCCCGGCGGCTCCGGCAGAGGAGGAGCGCGAGCTCACCCCGGTCGGCTGACAATTCGAGTACGACGCGAGCGCCCCGCCGGACTATGGTGGGGCGCTCGCCTGTCGGACGAGGGAGGCGGCGTGAGCGCAGGTGCTGCGGGATCGCACCGAGTGCCGGACGGGCTCAGGTTTGTTGGCGGGCTCGGTGGGTGGCGGCTTTGACTCGGCTTTGGCATTGGGGGGAGCAGAAGCGGCGTTGGGCGTTGCGAGAGACGTCGACGAAGACGCGGTCGCATTGTGGGGCTGCGCAGACGCCGAGGCGGCCGGCGAGGTCGCTGCCGATGGCGATGGCGAGGCCGGCGGCGCAACCGGCCGCCCAGCCGTTGGCGAGTTCGTCGTTCGGTCCGTGAAAGTGCAGGCTCCAGGGCCGGTCCCGGCCGCGATCCAGTTGCGGCCGCGCGTTCGTGTCGAGCAGCAGCGCGTTGACCTCCGTCGCGGCCTGGTCGAAGTCATCTGACTGCGCCGCCTCGAAAACGATCCGCATCCGGCCGGCCAACTCGACGAGTCGCTCCGCGTCGGGCCGAGGTACGTCGGGCCGCGGATACCCGATCGCGGCCAGTGCATCCCCGACGGCCTGTGCCGCGTCGGTGGGCGCAGCGAAGGGTGAGCCGCCGGCGTAGCCGGGCGTCAGCCGGTTCACGTACTCCACCGCAGCAGCCAGCACGCTGCGCGTGTGACTATCAAAAGACACTTGACCGGTCACAGGCATTCTCCGTACAGTCGATCTCGCGTGACTAACCATACCGCTTTAGATAGTCACGCAGGAGGAGGTCGCCATGAGCATCGCAGCCCAAGCGGTTCGTCCACGGCTGCCGGGCGCGGTGTGGGTGCTGGTGGTGGCCCGGGCCGTGAACCGGATCGGGGCGTTCACGTTGCCGTTCCTCGGGGTGGTGCTCACGGTCGAGTTCGGCGCCTCGCTCAGTGAGACCGGGCTGATCCTGGCCCTGTTCGGCGCGGCGACGATCCCGTCCCGGCTGCTCGGCGGCCAGTTGGCCGACCGGCTGGGCCGTCGCCGGACGATTGTCCTCGGCCTGACCGGCTGTGCCGCAGCGCAGACCTGGATCGCTGTCTCCAGCCAGCTCTGGTCCGCGATCCTCGCCACCCTGCTGCTCGGCCTGGTCTTCGAGATCTACGAACCGCCCAGCCAGGCAACGATCGCCGACGTCACCGAGCCCGCTGACCGACCAGCGGCGTACGGCCTGCTCAGCGCCGCGATGGCAGCCGCCGGAGTCCTCGCCGGTCTCCTGGCCGCGGCCTTGAGTCACTGGGACCTGCGGTGGTTGTTCGTCGCCGACGCCGCCACCTGCGCAGCCTGCGCGATCCTCGTTGCCCGCGCGCTACCGGCCGACGTACGACGAGACAGTGAGCGAGCGTCCGTGACGGCGGTGTGGCGAGACCGCCGGCTGCTGCTCCTGCTTGCCGGCGGCACAGTCTTTGCCACCATCTACATGCAGCTGGTGATCGGCATACCGCTCACCCTGCTCGAGCAGGGCCTGCCGAAGTCCGGCACCGGCTTCATCCTCGCCGTCTCGGCAGTCACCCTGATCGTTGCCCAACGCCTGCTCCGCGTGCAGCATCTCGACGACTTCCGTGCGCTGACGATCGGCTATGTCCTGGTAGCCGTCGGTCTCGCGGTGAGCGCGTTCGCGCAGAGCCTGACCGTCTTCCTCGCAGCCACAGTGCTGTGGAGCCTAGGCGAGCTGTTCCTGCTGACCCGCTACCTCACGCTGGCCTCGGGGCTCGCGCCCGACCACGCCCGCGGTCGCTACCTGGCCGTCTTCGGGCTCAGCTGGGGGATCGCGACCGCGATCGCGCCGCTCACCGTGACGCGCCTGCTGGAGTCCTTCGGACCCGAAGGGCTCTGGCTCGCCAGTGCGGCGACAGCCGTCGTACTCGCTGCGCTGCAGCCGTGGTTCAGGACGAGACTGGCTCCAGCCTGACCGTCAGACCCTTGGCGACCGGGGTGTTGCTGCCCTTGGCCAGGTCGTCGGCGGACATCAGGACGTTGGTCTCCGGGTAGTACGCCGCCACGCACCCGCGCGCGGTCGGGTAGGAGACCAGCCGGAAGCCGGCGGCCCGTCGCTCGACACCCTGGAACTCGCTCACGATGTCGACGTACGCACCGTCCTGTAACCCCAGCTCGGCCAGGTCGTCCGGGTTCACGAAGACCACCTCGCGAGTCCCGTGCACGCCGCGGTAGCGATCCTCCAGCCCGTAGATCGTGGTGTTGAACTGGTCGTGGCTGCGCATCGTCTGCAGCAACAGCCGGCCCGGCTCGGTCGGCAGCCAACTGAGGTCGTTCGCGGTGAACTGCGCCTTCGCGTCGGACGTCCGGAACTCGCGCCGGTCCCGCGCCGCGTGCGCCAGCAGGAACCCGCCCTCGTTCGCTCGCAGCCGGTCCTCGAAGTCCTCGTACCCGTCGGCCACCCGCCCGATCCGCCGCCGGATCAGGCTGTAGTCGTCGGCGAAGTCCGCCCACGGGATCTCACCGACGGTCGGTACGACGGCCTGCGCGAGCCCGCAGATGATCCCGATCTCCGACTTCATCTCCGGCGCCGGCGGGATCAGGTTGCCGGTGGACAGGTGGACCGCGCCCTGGGAGTCCTCGACCGTCACCGACTGCGGTCCCGCAGGCGTGTGGTCGTGGTCGGTCCGCCCGAGCGTCGGGAGGATCAGCGCCTCACGACCGGTGACGGTGTGCGAACGGTTCAGCTTGGTCGCGACGTGCACGGTCAGGTCGCACTGCCGCAGTCCGCGGTGCACGACCTCGGTGTCCGGCGTCGCGGACGCGAAGTTCCCACCCATCGCGACGAACACCCGGACCGTCCCGTCCCGCAGTCGCTTGACCGTGCCGGCCGCGTCCACACCGTGCTCGCGCGGCGAGCAGACCGCGAACTCCCGGTCGAGCCGGTCCAGGAACGTGTCCGGCATCTTCTCCCAGATCCCCATGCTGCGGTCGCCCTGGACGTTCGAGTGCCCGCGCACCGGGCATGGGCCCGCGCCGGGTTTGCCGATGTTCCCCTGCAGGAGCAGCACGTTGACGATCTCGCTGATCGTCGCGACCGCCTCCCGGTGCTGGGTCAGGCCCATCGCCCAGCAGATCACCGTCGCCTTGGACGCGATGAACCGCTGCACGAACTCCTCGATCTCGGTACGGCGCAGCCCGGTGGCCAGCTCGACGGCCGGCCAGTCGAGGTCTGTGTTGTGCTTCGCGTAGAGCTCGAAGCCGCTGGTGTGCGAGTCGATGAACGCCTTGTCCAGCACCGTGCCCGGGTTCGCCGCCTCGGCCTCCAGCAGAAGGTGGCCGACGGCAAGGAACAGCGCCTGGTCGCCGCCGATCCGGATCTGCAGGTGCTGGTCGGCCAGCGGGGTGCCCTTGCCGACCCAGCCGCTCGCGCGCTGCGGGTTCTTGAAGTTCATCAGGCCCGGCTCGGGCAGCGGGTTGACCGAGACGATGGCGGCGCCGTTGCGCTTGGCGATCTCCAGGTGGCTGAGCATCCGGGGCGCGTTGGTGCCCGGGTTCTGGCCGACGACCACGATCAGCTCGGACTCTTCCAGCATCTCCAGCGTGACGGCGCCCTTGCCGCTGCCGATCACCCGGGTCAGCGCCGTACCGGAGGACTCGTGGCACATGTTCGAGCAGTCCGGCAGGTTGTTCGTGCCGTAGGCGCGGACGAAGAGCTGATAGAGGAACGCGGCCTCGTTGCTGGTCCGGCCGGAGGTGTAGAAGACGGCGTCGTTCGGGTCGTCGAGGCCCTTCAGGTGCCGTGCGACGACCTGGAACGCCTCGTCCCAGCCGACCGGCTCGTAGTGGGTGGCGCCGGCCCGGAGCAGCAGCGGCTCGGTGATCCGGCCGAGCTTGCCGAGTTCGAACTCGGAGATCTGGTTCAGCTGGTCGACCGAGTGGCTCGCGAAGAAGTCCCGCGGCACCCGTTTGCGGGTGGCCTCCCAGGCGACCGCCTTCGCGCCGTTCTCGCAGAACTCCGCGGCGTGCTTGCGCTTGTGGTCCGGGTCCGGCCAGGCGCAGGACGGGCAGTCGAAGCCGCCGTCCTGGTTCATCTTCAGGAAGACCTTGCCGGTCCGGACCGGGCCCATCTCGCGGAAACCGAACTTGAACGACGAAAGCACCGCGGGGACGCCGGCGGCCTTCTTCTTCGGCTGTTCGATATCGACCATGTTTCAACCATAAGGTCCAGCTATCAGCCGCGCCGGTTTCGATAGCTGTCGTCAGTGAGTCCGATGGTCTGGACGCCGCCGCGGCCGGTTGTGGACAGATTCCTCGACAGTGTGACCCGACCGTCCTACGGTAACCGGAAAGCGCTTGCCGTAATCGTCTCGTGAGTACCGGGTCGAGGTCGCCCGGCGGAACACGGCGTACAACCAGGCCGTCGTACCCGGGCTTCTACCTCGCCTCGGACACCGACTGGTCGAAGGTCCCGCTGCCCAGGTAGTCCGTGGTCACATACCCAACCGGTCACTTGTGTGAGTTCATCCCATGGCTGGGGTAGCACCGGATTCCTAAAGTCTCCGGCATGGCTACCCCACGTCGTGCTCTTGTCACCGGTGCTGCGTCCGGCATCGGGGCCGCGTGCGCCCGGCGCCTGGCGGCTGACGGCGTACAGGTCGTCGCGGTGGACTACGACGCTGCCGGACTCGAGGCGCTTGAGGGCGTGGAGACGGTCGTAGCCGACTTGGCCGACCTGGAGCGGCTGCCGGAACTGCCGGCGGACGTGGACATCCTCGTGAACAACGTGGGGGTCCAGCAGGTCGCACCGATCGAGCAGTTCCCACCGGAGCGGTTCAGCTACATCGTGCGCCTCATGCTCGAGTCGCCGTTCCGCCTGATCCGTCAGTCGCTGCCGCACATGTACGGCGCCGGCTGGGGCCGGGTGGTCAACATCAGCTCCGTGCACGGGCTGCGCGCGAGCCCGTTCAAGGCGGCGTACGTCGCGGCCAAGCACGGGCTGGAGGGGCTCAGCAAGGTGGTCGCCCTGGAGGGTGCGGCCCATGGAGTGACCAGCAACTGCGTGAACCCGGCCTACGTCCGTACGCCGCTCGTCACCGCGCAGCTCGCGGACCAGGCCGCCACGCACGGCCTGACCGAGGCCGAGGTGCTGGAGAAGGTCATGCTCGAACCGGTCGCGGTGAAGCGGCTGATCGAGCCGGACGAAGTGGCGGAACTGGTCGCGATGCTCTGCGGCCCGGCGTCCGCCTCAATTACGGGGAGCTCGTTCGTACTCGACGGCGGCTGGACCGCCCACTAGCTCAGGAGAGCCCGTCATGACAGCAACACAACCGGTCCAAACCCGGACGCCGATCGTGCGGGTGGTCGGCGCGAGTCTCGTCGGCACGACCGTCGAGTGGTACGACTTCTTCCTGTACGGCGTGGCCGCGTCGGTCGTGTTCGGCGAGCTGTTCTTCCCCAAGGGCGAGGAGCTCACCGGCACGCTGCTGAGCTTCGCCACCTTCGCGGTCGGCTTCTTCGCCCGCCCGATCGGTGGAGTGGTGTTCGGCCACTTCGGTGACCGGCTGGGCCGCAAGAACCTGCTGGTGCTGTCGCTGCTGATGATGGGCGTCGCGACGTTCGCCATCGGCCTGCTGCCGACGTACGCGCAGGTTGGTGCGCTCGCTCCGATCCTGCTGACCGTGCTGCGGCTCATCCAGGGCTTCGCGCTCGGTGGTGAGTGGGGTGGCGCCGTACTGATCGTGTCGGAGCATGGTGATCCGGCACGGCGTGGCTTCTGGGCGTCCTGGCCGCAGGCAGGTGCTCCTGCGGGTCAACTGCTGGCGAACGGCGTACTGGCCGGCCTGGCCGCTTTCCAGTCGGACGCGGCCTTCAACTCGTGGGGCTGGCGCATTCCGTTCCTGCTGTCCGCTGTCCTGGTGCTGGTCGGCCTGTGGGTGCGGCTGCGGATCGAAGAGTCGCCGGTCTTCAAGGAGGCACGGGCCAAGCAGCAGCCGTCCGACAAGATGCCGCTGCTCGAGGTGATCACCCGCTACCCGCGTGAGGTGCTGACGGCCATGGGTGCGCGGATGGCGGAGAACGTCAGCTACTACATCTTCACCATCGTCATCGCGACGTACGCGAAGGAGCAGTTGGGCTTGGGCAAGTCGTTCGCGCTGAACGCCGTACTGATCGGTGCGGCAGTGCACTTCTGCGCCATCCCGCTCTGGGGCGCGCTGTCCGACCGGGTCGGTCGGCGGCCGGTGTACCTGATCGGCGCCTTCGGGGTGGGGATCTGGGCGTTCGTCTTCGTCGCACTGGTCGACACGAAGAACTTCCTGCTCGCCACGCTGGCCGTGACTGTCGGCCTGGTGCTGCACGGTGCGATGTACGGTCCGCAGGCGTCGTTCTTCACCGAGCTGTTCGGCACCCGGGTCCGGTACTCCGGTGTCTCGGTCGGCTACCAGCTCGCGTCGATCATCGCGGGTGGTCTGGCGCCGTTCATCGCGGTCGCGCTGCTGAAGGCGTACGACTCCGGCTACGCGATCGCCGTGTACGTCGCAGTCTGCGCAGCCATCTCCGTGATCGCGGTGACGTCGTACTCCGAGACACGCAAGCGGGACCTGACCACGGTCTAGGTGGCATCATCGCCACCGTGGAGGAGCTTCTGCGGCTGCTGGCCGAGGACGCGCCAGGGAGCGAGCTGGCCCGGGCGGCGGGGGAGGACTCCGCCGCCCGGGACCTTGCGCTGCGGATCCGGACCGGCATCGACGCCAGCAAGAAGCGCGAGACCGAGCTGTCCGCCCTGGTCGACGTCGCGCGCGAGCTCGCCTCCACCCGCGACCCGGGCCGGGTCCTCGACACCATCGTCCACCGAGCCCGCACGCTGCTCGGCGCGGACGTGGCCTACCTGACGCTGTACGACGACGCACGCGGCGACACGTACATGCGAGCGACAGACGGGTCGGTGTCGGCCGCCTTCCAGCAAGTCCGGCTCCCGCTGGGCGCCGGACTCGGCGGTCTGGTCGCGGAGACCTACAAGCCCTACTGGACCGCGGACTACCCCTCCGACCGGCGCTTCCGGCACACCACCCACATCGACGACGCCGTCGGCGAGGAGGGGCTGGTCGCCATCCTCGGTACGCCGCTCATCGTCGACGGAGCGTTCGTCGGCGTACTGTTCGCGTCCAACCGGACCCGCCGGCCGTTCAGCCGCGAGGAGGTGTCGCTGCTCGGGTCACTGGCGGCACTCGCGGCCGTGACGATCGTCCAAGTGCGTGCGGCGGCCGAGACCGCGGCCGCACTCGACCAGCTGTCCGAGGCGCACGCCGGGACCGAGCACGCGGCCGCTGCGCACGACCGGTTCGCCGACATCGTGCTGTCCGGCGGTGACGTCGACGCGATCGCCGCCGCGCTGGCCGAGCTCCTCGAGGTGTGGGTCGTCGTGGTCGATGCGGTCGGCAACGAACTGGCGGTCGCCGGCTCGCCGGACCGGTCCGCCGTACCGTGGCAGGAATCGGAGTCCGGCCGGTTGACCCGGGTCGGTGACTGCTGGGTGGTGGCCGCGACCGCCAAACGCGAGCGTCTCGGCGCACTCGTGATCGGCGGCGTCGACGACCTGTCCGGCGCGGACCGGCGGATCGTCGAGCGCGCCGCCGTGGTGACTGCCCTGGTGCTGCTGTTCCGCCGTCAGGCTGCCGAGCAGTCCCAACGCGCCCAGGCCGACCTGTTGGCCGACGTACTGAGTGGCAGTGCCGACCCGAGGACACTGACCGACCGCCTCCGTTTGCTGGCACCGAACCGTCGCCACGACCGCCTCGTCGTAGCGGTCTGCCGTGGTGACCACTCCGCCGTACGGGCTCGGCTGTCGGCGCCGCTGGAGGACAAGCTGGTCCTCTCTGGACCGTACGGCGGTGACTTGGTGCTCCTGGTCGCTCGGACGGACGCGCCGACCGCTGCACGCGAGTTGGCCGAGGCTGCGAAGCGGACTGGCGTCACGATCGGCGTCACCGGCCCGGCAGCGTGGGGAGACCCAGTCGTCGAGGCACACCGGCAGGCAGTCCATCTCGTGACCACCATGCAGCGACTCGGCCGCACCGGCGAGTCCGCGACCCCGGACGACCTCGGCGTCGCCGGCCTGATCGGTGCCGCCGAGGTCGACGTACGGGCTCACGTGCAGCACATCCTCGGAGCAGTGATCGAGTACGACGACCAGCGCGGGACGGACCTGGTCGGGACCCTTCGGGCGTACTTCGCCGCCGGCCAGAGCCCAACCAGAGCCGCCACCGCACTCCACATCCACCCCAACACCGTCCAGCAGCGCCTCGACCGGATCACCGCCCTGCTGGGCGACGGCTGGCAACAACCAGACCGCGCCCTGGACCTCCAGGTCGCCCTCCGCCTCCGCACTGCCCTCGGCTGAGGCCTACTTCCCGAGCAAGACCTCGGCGATGGTGATCACGCCCGGGCCGATGATGACGATGAACATCGACGGGAACAGGCAGAACACCAGCGGGAACAGGATCTTGACCGGCACCTTCTGCGCCTTCTCCTCCGCGCGCGTCTTCCGCCGCAACCGCATCTCCTTGGCCTGCTCGCGCAGTACGTCCGCGATGGTGATGCCCAGTTCGCCGGCCTGGATGAGCGCCGACACGAAGGCTCGCAGCTCGGGCACCGTCGTGCGGTTGGTCATCGCCCGCAGGGCCTGCGGGCGCGTCGTGCCGATCTGGGTCTCCTGCAGGACTCTGGCGAACTCAGCAGCCAGGGGACCGCGGGTGTTGCGGGCGACCTGCGACATCGCCGCGTCGAATCCGAGACCGGCCTCGACGCAGACCGTGAGCAGGTCCAGGGCATCCGGCAAGGCCTTCTGGATCTTCTGCTGGCGCTTCTCGCCGGCGTTGTAGAGCAGGATGTCGGGCAGGAAGAACCCTGCGGTGACGCCCACAGCGGTTGCGACGATGAGCATGCCGATGCTGCGCAGCCCGTAGACGGCGCCGAGGCCGCCGAGGATGAACAGGCCAAGGCCTTTCGCGGCCAGGATCCGGTCGGGTGTCCACCCCGAAGGGTTGCCCGCGAGGTCGAGCCGGCGTTGCAGCTTGGCGGCCACGCCCGTCGGCGACAGGCGCACTGCCAGGCCTCGCAGCCAGCCCGGCAGGGCCGCGAACGGATCGCGTTCCGGCTGGGCCTCGGCTGATTGCCGGGTGTAGTGGCTGTCGATCGTGGCGAGTGCGGTGGCGACACCGCCCTCTGCGGGTCGAGCGGCGATGCTGATCACGGCCAGCACGATGGCGAGGCCGAGGGCGGCGAGTCCGCCGATCAGGAACACGGTTGTGGTCATGTCACGCCTCCACCTTGACCAGTGCGCGGATCCAGAAGGCGCCGACGACGATCAGCCCGGCGCCGCCGGCCACCATCATCAGACCGACCGGTGTGTTGAACAGCGGACTCATGTACTGCGGTTTCGTCAACGTCATCCAGACGCCGAGCACGATCGGCAGGCAGACGATGATGTAGCCGGACAACCGGCCCTCGGCGCTCAGGGCGCGGACGTGCCGCCGGGTCTGCGCGCGTTCGCGCATGGTGTCGACCGTGTTCCGCAGTACCTCGGCCAGGTTGCCGCCGACCTCCCGCTGGATCCGGGTGGCCATCACGACCCAGCGCAGGTCCTCGCACTGCATCCGGGCGGCGACGCGGTTGAGCCCGTCCTCGAGCTCGACGCCGATCCGGGTCTCCGCCAGCGCACGAGAGAACTCGGCTGCGGCCGGTTGCGTGCCGTCGCGGACGACGGCGTCGACGGCTTGCGCCAGCGAGAAGCCGGAGCGAAGCGATCCGACGATCAGCTGCAGTACATCGGGCAACTGCTCGCTGAACGCGGCGCGGCGGCGGGCGATGCGGATGCTGAGGAACACGTGCTGCGCGAGCCAGCCCGCGGCGAGCCCGATCGGCACACTCAGCAGCGGATGCAGGCCGACGAGCATCACCGCAACCGCCAGTGCGGCGCTGCCGCACAGGGTCAGCACTGCCCACTCGGCCGGCGTACGTTTCACGTCGGCGAGATCGAGCCGGCTGGCGAGCCCTTGCTCTGCTCCGCTGGAGCGCAAGGCCTGGCCCACGACTCCGATCGCCGTCTGGGCGGCAGCGCCCTCCGACGCGCCCTGCTGGTGAGCATCCTGGCGAGGTCCGTAGTGACTGACCTGCTGGACCAGGCGTCGAGCGGTGTCGTCGCGTGCGCCCTGCCAGCGCAGGAGGATCACAGCGAGCAGCACCACTAGGAAGACACCGCCGAGTAGGGCCAGGCGCTGCCAGGACCAGACGGGCTGTTGGGCTGGCTGCGCCGCGTTGGACGGCGCCGGTGTGGCCTTGGCAGGCGGCGGCGTCACAGCGGCAAAGGTCACTGAGCTCTTCGCGCTGACCGAACCGATGGTGACCCGCAGCGTCACCTGCCGACCGGCGAGCTCGCCGGGTACGTCGAAGTCGACCTTGGCGCGTGCCGTGAAGTTGCGCGCCACCGCAGCGAACGCTGCCGTCAGCTCACCGGCGTTCTGGGCGGCGAAGATCCGCCCACCCGCGGCCGACGCGATCTGCTGAGCAGCTGACGCGTCACCACTGCCGTACCGGAAGGCGACCACATCGGCAGGGATGCGATCGGCCCTCAGCTGACTGGTGACCGACCTCAGCGCGGCCTTGCTGGACGTGTCCACGCCATCGGACAGCACGACCAACCTGCGCTGAGCTGTCGGGCCGAGCCGCGCGGCGTCGAGTGCCGCGATCCCTGCGCGGACCGCGTCGTACAGAGCGGTGTCTCCGACGGCTTGGACTCGAGCCAGCGCGTTCCGAACCGAATTGCGGCTCGTCGTGGGCGCGACGACCAGTCGCGGCCGGTCGGAGAAGGTGAGCAAGCCGGCCTGTACGTCGGCCGGCAGGCTGGCGAGGTAGCTCAGTGCAGCCTGACGCGCGGCCACGATTCCGGTGCCGGCCATCGAGCCGCTGGTGTCCAGCACGATCATCACCGCGCGCGGCGGAGCCGTGGTGGCCTTCGTGCTGCTGAGCGGAGTCACGCGGACCGGCAGTGCGGTGCGGTCGGCGTGGACGCGTACGGTGCTCGAGTCAAGCCGTCCGGAGACGTTGGCAGTGGTCAGGACGAAACCGGCCTTGCCGGGGCTGACCTGGACGGAGTCGATGCGAGCGGACGGATCGCCGTCCGCGTGCGCGGTGGCCGGCAGAACGGCCGCGAGACCCACCACCACGACAGCCAGCAAGGAACGCAGTGACCCGGTCATCGTCCTGGTCATCGCGCGACCTCTTCCAGGCCGAACAGCCGCGGCGGCAGGTAGATGCCCTGGTCGGCGAGCCGGTCGAGGAACCCCGGGCGCAGGCCGGTGCCGCGCAGCGCGCCCCGGAACCGGCCGTGCTCGTCGACGCCGGCGTGGAAGTCGAACAGGAACAGGTCCTGCAGCGTGACGACCTCGCCCTCCATGCCGTTCACCTCGGTGATGTGGGTGATCCGGCGCGATCCGTCCTTGAGCCGGGCCTGGTGCACGATGAGGTCGATCGCGGAGGCCATCTGCTCGCGGATCGCCCGCTGCGGCAGGTCCACGCCGGCCATCAGCACCATCGTCTCCAGCCGGGACAGCGAGTCGCGCGGCGCGTTGGAGTGCACGGTCGTGATGGAGCCGTCGTGGCCGGTGTTCATGGCCTGCAACATGTCCAGCGCGGCGCCGTCGCGGACCTCGCCGATGATGATCCGGTCCGGGCGCATCCGCAGCGAGTTGCGCACCAGATCCCGGATCGCGATCTCGCCCCGGGCCTCGACGTTCGACGGCCGGGACTCCAGCCGCAGCACGTGGTCCTGCCGCAACTGCAGCTCGGCGGCGTCCTCGATCGTGACGATGCGCTCGTCGTCGGGCAGGAACGAGGACAGCACGTTCAGCGTCGTCGTCTTCCCGGAGCCGGTGCCGCCGCCGATCAGGATGTTCAGCCGGCCCCGCACGCAGGCCTGGAGCAGGTCGGCGACCGGGCCGGTCAGGGTGCCGAACGAGATCAGGTCGTTGACGGTGAACGGGTCGTTCGAGAACTTCCGGATCGTGAGCAGCGAACCGTCCAGCGCGATCGGCGGTACGACGGCGTTCACCCGGCTGCCGTCGGGCAGGCGGGCGTCGACCATCGGACTGGCCTCGTCGACGCGGCGCCCGATCCGGGCGACGATCTTGTCGATGGTGCGCCGCAGGTGGCTCTCGTCGGTGAACGCGGCGTCGACCGGGACCAGCCGCCCGTCGCGCTCGACGTAGATCTGGTCGTGGCCGTTGACCATGATCTCGGAGACCCCGGCATCGCGCAGGTAGGGCTCGAGCGGGCCGTGGCCGAGGATCTCGTCGGCGACCTCCTGCGCCACCCGGGCGCGGTCGGAAACAGTCATCGGGGTGTCGTCGCGTTGCAGCACTGCCTGCAGGGTCTGCGTGACCTTCTGCTCGAGCTCGTGCTGATCGAGGTGGGCGTCGTACAACTTGGGGCCCAAGGTCTCGAGCAGTCCCTGGTGCACGCTGCGCTTCACGCCGGCGAACGGGTCCGCGTTCCGGGCTGCGCGGCGCGGCACCTCAGGAGCCGGAGCGGGGACAGGCCGGACTGCCGGGCTCTGCCGCTGGGCCAGCCGTTCGGACAGGTTCATCATCGCCTCCCCGCGCCACGCCGTACCGCGAAGGCCTTGTGCCGTGCCGGCGTGGTCAGGCTCAACAGGCGCTCGCGGGCGAACCGGGTGATCGCCTGGCTGACCGGATGCGCCGGCGTCGCGATCACGATCGGCGTGCCCTTGTTGATCGAGATCGGGACGTTGCGGCTGGACGGCACCTGCGCGCTGATCGTGCTGCGCACCACGCGCTCGACGTCGCTCGCGGAGAGTCCGACCTTCGCGTCGGAGCGGTTGAACACGATCGAGCGGATATCGCGTGAGTAGGACAGCAGGTCGAGCATGTCCAGCGTGATCCGCATGTTCTTCAGCGCCGGGGTGTCCGGCGTGGTGAGCAGCACGTGGTGGTCGGAGGCGTCCATCGCGGTCAGCACGTGCTCGCTGAACTGGGCCGGGGTGTCGACCACGACGAAGTCGAACATCCCGCGCAGTACGGCGAGCAGCTCGCCGACCAGCGTGGCCGGGATCTTCTCGGCATCGCCCGGTGCGACCGGCGCCAGCAGCATGTCCAGCCCAGGCCGGTACGGCGTCAGCAGCGAGGCGGCCCCGGTCGTGTCGAGATGGCCGGCCATCGGCAACGCATCGCTGATCGTGCGCACCGGCTCGACCTGGACGTTGATCGCCACGTCGCCGAAGGCCAGGTCGAGGTCGAGCACACACACCCGCTGGTCGGCGGCGGCCAACGCGGCGGCGATGTTGATCGCGAAGGTCGTCTTGCCGCAACCGCCTTTGGCCGCGAACACGGTGACGACCTTGCCCTGCGGTCCCTGCGCCGGCTCGTCGATCGCACGTACGTGCCCCGACAGCGCCCGGGATCGGTCGCAGGCCGCGAGCAACGCGGCGTCATCGCCGGCGGCGACGACTTCACGGACGCCGGCTCGCAGCGCCTCGGTGAGCAGGTCGACGTCGACGTGCCGCCGTACCAGGATCACGCCCACGGCCGGCCGGTCGATCCGCAGGTGCGCGGTGAACCTGAGCGCCTCGTCCTTCCCGGTGTCCGGGCCCACGACGACCAGATCCTCGGCGGGGTCGTCGATCAGGGCGCGCAGCGCGGTGTCGAGGTCGTCGACGGTGCTTGCTGTCGTCTCGCCGGGCCAGGCGGCCAGTTGGCAGAGGATGGTCATCGCGATCGCCTCACTTCTTCTTCGCCGCGGGCGGGAACATCGGCACGACGTGGTCGTCGGGCGTGACCTTGGCCGACGGACCGAGCAGCGCCAGGTACGGCAGCGCTGTCTGGGTCAGCAGGATCAGGCGCTCGGCGTCGTCCTGGCTGACGGCGAACGTCACCAGCGTCTGGTCGGTCTGGGCAGCGGCGGATCGCTGCGACACGCTGCTGTTCTTGGAGTCGTCCTGCTGCGTCGACGCCGCCGGACCCATCGCGATCACTCGCACCTTGGGCACCACGACGCCGGTCTTGCCGACGCCGCCCTTGCCGACCTGCTGCTTGTGCGGTCCGGTGCAGTTCGGCTGCGCGCTGACCTCGCCGGAGGAACCGGTGACCACCGTGCCGAACACCGCGACCTCGGACCCGACCCGGACGTTGCCGGCGACGAGCTCCGGCGTGCAGAGCGTGATGGTGACCGCCACCTTGCCGTCCGGAATCACCAGCCCACCCGGGGCTTGCGCGGTGTCCACCAGCATCGACTTCAGGATCACCTCGCCGGGGAGGAGGTCGGTCGAGGTGACCAGAGCCTCCTGGGCGGCGGTGAGCTCCGCGACGGCCTCGGTGGACACCGAGGAGGCCGGCAGCGTCTCCTTGCGCAGCGACGACTTCGCGTCACTCACCTTGGTTCCGGACGGAATCGCCTTGTCCGCAACGAGAACGGTGACCGCCTGCTGCCCCGCCACCGCGCGGGCGTCCGCGTTGTTGACGTAGACGAGGACGGCGAGTGTTCCGAGCACGGCCAGCGCCACCGCCATCACGATGGTCAAAACCCGACGTTTCATGGCTTTCTCTCTTCCGCCGGCGGTACTAGCCGGCGAGCTTGATGGCGGTGGCGCCGAAGTACGTGCCGCCGCCGATGGTCGTGGACATCGGCACGAGTGCCTGGGTGAAGTGCCCGAAGATGCAGGACGGAGTCGTCTTCCCGTTCGGGCAGTCGGCCTTGCTGAACGGCGACGGGATGTGGTCCTTGAGCGGGTTCATGTTCGCGTAGCCGGTCAGGACGAAGGCGGCGAGCCCGACCAGGTGGTACGTCGCGCCACTGCCGGATCCCGTCGTCGTGTCGAAGATCGGGATGAAGATCGGCGCCCCGCTCGCGACGTACGACGTCAACGTGTCCTGGCACGCCTGGGAGATGTTCTTGCCCGGGTCGCTTCCGGTGACGTAACCGCTCTGCGTGAGGTCGACCTCCGCCGTACAGTCGCCGGTGTCGGTCAGCCAGCCGAACTCACCGGGGCGGCTCAGGCCGGCGCACGTGGGCGCGTTGGGCGCGTCGCGGACGAAGATCCTGACATCGGTGCCGAAGGACGGTGGGGTGCCGCCGGTGGCCTGGGTCCAGGCGCACAGCGACAGCGTCATCGCCAGCGACTTCGAGGCCTGGATCGCGGGTCCCCAGCTCGCACGGGCACAGGCGAGAACAGTGTCGCCTTGGTAGCCGGCGTTGCCGGTGATTGCCCTGGCGAACACGGGTGGCAGCAGCGAGGAGCCGCCGGTGGTTCTGGTGGCGGTGTGGACGTCGACGTAATTCGTGCCTGCCGCTGGCGCGGTCGGGCAGTCGACGATGGTGCCGGCGGATGCCGGGCATCCTGGCAGACCGCCGTTGACGACGTCGCGGCCGCAGACCAAGGTCACGGCTGAGATGCCGTCCTTGGCGTTCAGGTTCGCGTAGGTGGTCGCCGTACCGGGGTCGCAGCCGGGCCCGACGACGCAGCTCTTCGCGACGGCGAGCGAGCCGGCGTCGGCGCCGTTCTGCAGCCCGGCGCGCTCGTGGTAGACCATGCCGACGTCGATGACCAGAGCGGCCATCCCGAGCAGCACGCCGCCCCCGAACAGGACGCTGACCACGATGCCGATGGCACCTCGGTCCTCGGCGCCGAGCAGCCGCTTCATCGGCCGGACGAGCCGCTCCACTAGGTCTCGCATGGCATGACTCCGTTCGCGGTCAACGTGACCTGGCCGCTCAAGCCGTTGCCGCCGACAAGGCTGACGATGTTCCCGAAGCCGGGGGTGAACGCGAAGCTGTAGCTGGTCTGCACACTGCCGCTGCTCGCTGGGCCGGCGCCGACCGGACAGGCCGACTGGATCGCCACACCCACGGGGCTCAGCCCGGTCGCGGCGGCCTGCGTGCGACTCGCCACGTTCGGCTGGCCGAGTGCGACGAGCCGAGCGCCCTCGCGGGCTGCCTGGGTCAGAGTGATCTGCGCGTTGAGCATCCGGCCGAAGTCGACGATGCCCAGCACGACCAGCAACAGCAGGGGAAGCAGAAGCGCGAACTCGACAACAGTCGCGCCGCGGTCCCCTCGTGTGGGCCACATGAGTTCTCCCGGTGGGTTCAGAAGCTGCCGATGACGGCCGTGTACAGGTCGGCGATCGCCGGGCCGAACATGATCAGCGCGGGAACGACGACGATCGCGATCAGCATCAGCAGCAGGCCGTACTCGACCATGGCCGCGCCGCGGTCGCCGCGGGCGACGTTCTTGCCGAACCGCATGAGCTGACGCATCAGGACTCCTCGTTGGGTGGGGTGGTTGCGGCCCGATGTATCCGGCCGGGCCGCACCACCCACAGTGGATCGGCAGACCGCTCAGAGGCTGTTGGTGACGTCGGTGAACAGCTGGGCGATGGCCGCGCCCAGCGGGCCCGCCGCGGCGGCCACGATGACGGCGATCAGGGCGACCAGCAGGCCGTACTCGACCATGGACGCGCCGCGGTCGTCGCGACGGAGCTGCTTGGTGTAGGTCTGCACGAAGGTGACCAGGTTCTGACGCATGTGGAACTCCTCCTTCAAATGGCGGGCCTTGAGTCCCACCGTCTGGTCGAGCGGCTCGGTGCCGCTCGCTACCGGAACAGTGCGGGATCGTTGCCTCGTCGCGGCATCGGGCGATCGGCCAGAACGCGATGGACGATGGGACGACAGCAGGTGACTGGGGTGTCAGCCGATCGGCCGACACCGTCGGCCGGACGGCCGGGCTCCGCCGCCGGTCGGCCAGTTCTGCCGCCGGCTGGTTCTGCGGCGGGTATGCGCGCGGTTAGCTTCACCGGTATGAACCTCACCTGGACAGTCGCCGGCGGTGTGCTCGGCTTCGCCGCGGGCATGGGCCTGCGCGCCACGGTGTTCCGGCTGTCCGTGGCAGTCGGCGAACGCACTGCGTGCCCTCGCTGCGGCACACCCATCAGCGCACGTGCTCGCTGCACAGGCTGTCGCAGCTGGTACGGCGTACCGCTCGTGCTCGAGCTGGTCACGGCCACCGTGCTCGCCTTGCTGTTGTCGCGGTTCGCCGGCCTGCCCGATGCGGCCGCGTTCGCCTTCATCGGGGCTGTCGGCGTGGCGCTGGCGGCTGTCGACCTCGCCGTACAGCGACTGCCCGACCGACTGACCCTGCCGCTCTATCCAGGCCTGCTCGCGCTCTTCGGACTGGCGGCCCTGATCAACGGGCAGCCGGCTCAGCTGCTTCGTGCACTGCTCGGCGGGGTGGTGCTCGGTGGGGGCTACCTGGTGCTTGGGCTTCTGAGTCGCGGGCAGCTCGGCGGCGGCGACATCAAGCTCGCCGGCGGTCTCGGCATTGCGCTCGGCTGGCTGGGGTGGTCGACCCTGTTCGTCGGGGCCGCCCTGGGCTTCGTACTGATGGGTGTCGTCAGCGTGGTGCTGCTGGTCGCTCGCCGGGTCACGTTGCAGCACGCTCTGAGCTTCGGCCCGTTCATGCTTGGCGGGGCGCTGGTCGCCGTACTGACGAGTGCTTGAGAGTCCCGCGGACTAGGGTCCAAAGTCCCTAGTCGACCCGTGTCGTCGTTACCTACTGTGACGAGGACACGGGGAGGTTGACTATGAGTCACCAGATCAGGATCGTCGTCGTTGACGGTCACACGCTCACGCGGTTCGGCCTGCTCGGCCTGGTGAGCGCACAGCCCGAGCTGCTGGTCGTCGGCGAGACGGGGCTGGGCTCGCAGGCAGCTGGGCTGGTTGCGGACACCCAGGCCGATGTCGTCGTCCTCGACACCGCGCTGCCGGACGTGGACGGGCTGACGATCGCTCGCGAGCTCCGCGATCGGTACGCCGGGCTCGGCATCGTGCTGCTGACGTCCAACGGCGAGGACGACGTGCTGTTCCGGGCGCTGGAGATCGGGGTCTCGGCGTTCGTGCCGAAGACTGCTCCGGCGGCCGAAGCGGTCGCCGCGATCCGGCATGCGGCCGTGGCGGCCGGCTCGTTCATCGCGAGCGGTCTCGGCCCTGCTGTCGCTCGCCGGCAGGTCGTCAGAACCGTGCTGAGCCCGCGCGAAGCCGAGGTGCTCGCGTTGCTCGGCCAAGGCTTGTCCATCGCTGCCATCGGCGCGGCGATGTACGTCAGCCACTCGACGGCCAAGACGTACGTCGCCCGGCTGTACGAGAAGCTCGGCGCCTCCAACCGCGCCCAGGCCCTGATGACGGGTCTGCAGCTCGGTCTGCTCCGGCAGGATCTACCGGCTCCGGCCTGACGTTCGTCGGGAACTTGGTTACCAAGCGCTCAACCAACTGGGTGTAAAGCACCGGGGCGAATTCCGTAACACACTGTAGGTGTTCTCCGATCACAGTGACAGCAGGTGACATTCAGAGCTTCTCCAGCTGGGGGATCGAGGAGCGAGTTCACGGGGGACCGACCATGCAGAGCTCGATCACAGTCGTCGTCATCGACGGCCACACGCTGACGAGGTACGGGCTGATCCGGCTCGTCGGCTCCGACGCCGACATCACCATCGTCGGTGAGTGCGCCCTCGCCGCCGAGGCGCCGGCTCTGGTCGCGTCCACCCGCCCGGACGTCGTCGTACTCGACGTCGCGCTCCCGGACGCCGACGGGCTCCGGCTGGCCCGTGACCTCCGCGACCGGCACGCCGAGCTCGGCATCGTCGTACTCACGGCTCAGGCCGAGGACGACGTGCTCTTCCGGGCGCTGGAGACCGGCGTCTCCGCCTTCGTCGGCAAGACCGCCCCGAACACCGAGGTCCTCGGGGCGATCCGGCACGCCGCCGTGGCCGCCGCCTCCTTCACCGCGACCGGCCTCGCCCACGCGCTGGCCCGCCGCGGGAACGTCGCCGCTGCTCCGGGGGTCGTGCTGAGTCCGCGCGAGTGCGAGGTCCTCGCGCTGCTGGCAACGGGGCTGTCGGTGCCGGCGATCGCGGGCACGATGTTCGTCAGCCTCTCGACGGCGAAGACCTACGTGTCCCGCGTCTACGACAAGCTGGGCGCGACGAACCGCGCCAACGCGATCATGACCGCACTCCGACTCGGCCTGATCAAACCGGAGCTCAGCGCCTCGACCGTTGCCTAGGGCACTGCATCGTTGCTTGGAGAGTTACTCTCTGCGGGGAAGTACGCCCTGAGGAGTGTGAGGAGAGCAATGCCCACGCGTATCGCCGCCGCGGGCCGGGAGTACGACGCCTTCCTGGCCACCTGCCCGGCCCGGCAACTGCTCGACCGGATCAGCGACAAGTGGGTGACCCTCATCATCTCCGCCCTGGCCGACGGCCCACAGCGGTACTCGGACCTGTCCCGCCGGATCGCCGGTGTCAGCCAGAAGATGCTCACCCAAACCCTTCGCTCCCTCGAACGCGACGGCCTCCTGACCCGCTCGGTGACCCCGTCGGTCCCCGTACGCGTCGACTACGAGCTGACCCCACTCGGCCAGACTCTGCTACCTCTCATCGCCGCCATCAAAAGCTGGGCCGAGTCCCACCTCCCAGACGTCGCGGCCGCCCGCACCCAGTACGACGTGGACGTGCCAGCGTGACCGACCGACGCGTGGTCGTGCTGGTGGTGCCCGCCGCAGGCACCTGGGCACCACCCGGCCGCGACCCGGAAGCCTGGCGTCTCGCACTCGCAGAGGACACCTACGAAGTACTCGCTGCACTGGACCGCGTCGACGTAGCGGTGGCCGTCTCCGGTGGCGACGACGCTGCGGTGGCAGAGGTAGCAGCCCTCACCTGGCCGGGCACCCCTGTCTTCGCGGTGGACACCGTCCTTGACGCCGTGGCCCTCGTCGGCCCGGCCGCAGCGGTGGTCGCCGTCAGCCACGACGTACCCGATCTACCTGGCCTCCTCATCGGCAAGCTCTTCCGTGCCCTCAGCACCGCCGACATCGCAGTCACCCCCGCCGAGGACGGCACCCTCGCCGCCATCGGCGTCAACGTCCCGACTGCAGACTGGGTCACCACCGCCGCCCCCACCTTCGACACGACCCTCGCCGACCTCGAGTCCCGCAAACCCCGCCGCCACGCCGTCGCCATCGGCCCCGGCTGGCACCGTCTGCGATCGCCCGCTGACCTAGCGCGACTGGATCCCGGCCTCGAGGGCTGGGACGCCACAAGATCCATACTTCGTCACCCCTGACCCGTCACCTTCCTTCTCCCCGCTCGTTCACCAGGCAGCGGGACTTCTGGGGGAAGCCCCCGCCAAGGTGTCGATGCCGTTCAGGGGCGGTACCCGACACCCCGGGGGATTCCCACCGGGGGACGCAACACGTGTGCACGCCGGCGGGGGCCGGCAAGCACACGGGGGTCGACACGCCACGGGGACGGGAGTGCAGTAGCGCGGGGGGAGCAACAAGGTGTACGTCGGCACGGGGGCCGACAACCACCCAGGGGGACGTGGACACCACAGGACCAGCACGGGGGATCGCAGTACGCGGCACGGGGGACGCAGTACGACGGGGACTCGCGGGGGACGCAGTACGCGGGGGCACGGGGGATTGCAGTTCGAGGGGATCACGGGGACGCAGTACGTCGGGGAACGCAGTAGGACGGGGGTCGCCGGGGGGAACTGCAGCACGATGGGGGAACGTAGTGCACGGGTTCGCGGGGGAAGCGAGGCACGCGGTCAGCGGGGGAAGCCAGGCACGCGGTTCACGGGGGAAGCCAGGCAGCGAGTTGGCGGGGGATGCAAGGTGCGGGATCTCGGGGGAGGCAGTGCGGGGATCTCGGGGGGAATGCACGGGGTATATGAAGGTCGCGGGGATGGCAGGTCGCGGGGTGGGGGAAGGTAGGCGGCAGGTGCTGAGGGGCGCCTGTCTGGTGGCGTGCGGGTCGGCTTGAACCGGCCGGCCCGCGGCCACGACCACCCACCAGAGCCGTGCAGAGGTGACGAGCGCGACCGGCCGGGCGCACGCGGACCGATGGGCAGTTCCTGGGTCCTGCTCGGCAGTTGCCTGACCCTGATCGGCAGCTGCCTCATCCTGATCGGCCTGGCCTAGTTCGTCGTACGCCTGCCGTCCTGGGCGTGGGCAGGTAGTTGCTGCTAGCTACTAAGCCGAGCGTGTTGGACGAGCGAGGCGGTGGCGGGTTCTGGTGACCAGGTCTTGGACGCTGTGGTCCACGTCCGGCAGTGCGTCCATCGGGAACCAGGCGAGGTCATGCGACTCCTCGCTCACCACGTAGTCAGTCCCAGCCGTCGCAGTCACCAGAAACTGGACATCCAGGTGGTACGCGCCCGCGCATCCACCAGCCAGCAGCTGGTGGCGCGAGAGCTGTACCGGGCTCGGGTCGATCGACAGGCCCGTCAATCCAGACTCCTCAGTCGCCTCCCGCAGAGCGGCGCCGGCGAGCGTGGTGTCACCAGCCTCGCAGTGCCCGCCGAGCTGCAGCCACTGGCCAACTGTCTTGTGCAGCGTCAACAGCACCCGACTGCCGGACGCATCCACGACGAGCGCGCTGGACGTCACATGCTCCGGCCGGCAACTCCGCCACATCCCGTCCGCCTGCTCCCTCAAATGCCGCAGATAATGCGCCCGCAACTCCCCCTGCCCCTCATCCGGCGCACGCCACCCCTCCAACGTCTCCACAGCATCCCCAACCAACACGCCGCCAGTCTCCCCCATCCCAAACCCACACCCCACCCCCCACCCGCGCCGAAACGTCGTACGGCGCCCGGGTCCTGGGGACCGGGCGCCGTACGGGTCGAGCTGGGTTATTTGGGGGTGTCGGGGTTGTCGTCTTCGTTGGGGAGGAAGTCGGTGATGTCGATGTCGGCCAGTTCGCCGGCGTGCTGGGCGAAGCCGATGGGGTCGTCCAGGTCGGAGGCGCTGGGGAGGAGATCGGGGTGGGACCAGAGCTCGTCGCGGCCTTCGACTCCGCGGGCGTCGCGTACGGCGGCCCACAGGTTGGCGGCGTCGCGCAGGCGGCGCGGCCGGAGCTGGAGTCCGACCAGGGTCGCGAACGTCTGCTCGGCCGGACCACCGGCTGCCCGGCGACGGCGTACCGTCTCCGCCAGCTGCACCGCGGCGGGCATCCGGTCCTTGGTCGACTGCCGTACCACGTCGTCCACCCAGCCTTCGACCAGCGCGAGCGCGGTCTCCAGGCGGACCAAAGCTGCCTTCTGCTGCTCGGAGTCCTCCGGCTCGAACAAGCCGCCCGCGAGGGCTTCCTGCATGGCCTCCGGGTTCTGCGGGTCGATGTCGGCCATCGCTCGCTCGATCTTACCGGTGTCGACCTCGATGCCGGACGCGTAGTCCGCAACGGCCGCGAGCACGTGCTGGCGCAGCCACGGCACCCCCGCGTACAGCCGCTGGTGAGCGACCTCACGCAGCGCCAAGTACAGCCGAACGTCCTCGTCGGCCAGCCCCAGGCCCTCCGCGAACTTCGCGACGTTGTCTGGGAGCAATACAGCCTGCCCGGTCGGCCCGAGCGGCAGCCCGATGTCGGACGAGCTCACGACCTCGCCGGCCAGCTCCCCGAGCGCCTGACCGACCTGCGCGCCGAAGATCGAGCCGCCGAGCTGCCGCAGCATGCCCGCCATCGGCCCGGCCAGCTGCTGAGCCTCGGCCGGAAGGGCGTTGCCCATGGCGCCGGCGACGTGCTCGGCGACCGGGTCGACAATCGTCTGCCAGACCGGCAGCGTGTTCTCGACCCACTCGGCCCGGCTCCAGGCCGCGGACGTCGTGGACGCCTCCGGCAGCGTGGTCGCCTCGTCCAGCCAGTGCTCGGCGAGCCGGACGGCGTCGGCCACCCTGTCCGAGTCGGTCGGCGTGATCGATCGGTCCCCGGCCGCGGACACGGTCCTGCGGGCGATGTCCTTGGCCAGCTCCCAGTTCACCGGCTTCCCGTCGCCGGAGCCGCTGAGCAGCTGCTGGACCTGCGCGAAGATCGCGTTCAGGTCGGGAGCGCCACCCGCGCCGGCCGCACCGGAGAACTGCTGGAACATGGCCTCGAACGGAGTTCCCTTGAACGGGTTGTCCGGTTCGTCGCTCATCGGAGTGGGCCTTCCTGTGCGGGTGGGGCGTACTACTCCAACGTACTGGTTCCACCCGCCGGTTCCTCCCCCGGCGAACGCATTACCCCTCTACTTCGCCCCTGGCAGACCCCTGACTTTCCCCCGACCCCGCGGCCGCGGAGGTCGCGGGGTGGTCGGCGTACGGCGTGGAGACCGGGGTGGGGGAGAATTGTGGGAGTCGGGGACGGATTGTGGTTGGGTGGGGACTCTGGCGGGAGGAGGGACGGATGAGCGGCGCGATCAGGTTGCTGGACGTGCGGGACGGGATGCTGTCCTGCGATGAGGTGCTGGCCGCTGTCGCGGATCCGACCGCCGGCGGCACTGCTCTTTTCATCGGCACTGTGCGCAACCACGACCACGAGAAGCCGGTGGACCGGCTGAGCTACGAGGCTCACCCGGATGCACTGAAACACCTGCAGACGGTTGCGGAGCGTGTTTGCGAAGACTCCGCGGTGACGGCGCTGGCCGCCGTACACCGGACCGGGGACCTGAAGATCGGGGACGCCGCGGTGATCGTGGCGGTGGCCGCGTCGCACCGCGATGCCGCGTTCGCCGCCTGCCGGCGGCTGATCGACGATCTCAAGGCCGAGGTCCCGATTTGGAAACACCAGCACTTCAGCGACGGTGCCAGCGAGTGGGTCGGCGCTCACTGACACGTACTCTGGGCGCATGAAGGTGGCCGGATGAGGGTTTTGGCGTGGCTGGCGTTCCCGCTGGTCGCCACGCTCCTGGCGATGTGCTGGGCTGCGTGGCGTGGGCGGAGCCGTGGCCCGCGCCGATCCGGCGGCGCCTTCGCGTCGGTCGAGGACTTCCGTCGTTTCAACGAGACCCTCGCCGCGCCCGGCCCGCGAGCGACCCCGGAGCGGCGTCGTGGCCCGTTCCGCCGTACGTCAAAGGACCCGGACGGCGGGACCGCGCAGCGATCCGTCGTGACCGGCTTCGGTGGAGCCGGGACGGTTGGGGCGGCCGGAGCGTTGGACTCATCAGGGACGCTTGCCGTTACCAGGAAGCTCGGTTCGGCCGAGACGTTCGGTTCCACCAAGATCGCAGGGCAGGGTTCGTGACACGTCGTACCGCCACGCTGGTCGCTTCGATCGTCGTGCTCGTCATCTCGCTCGGGCTGGTCACCGCCTTCCCGGTGCCGTTCGTCTCGTTCAGCCCGGGTCCGGTGAAGGACACCCTCGGTGAGTCCAAGGGCAAGCCGGTGATCGAGATCTCCGGGCACGAGACGTTCCCGACGTCCGGCCGGCTCGACCTGACCACCGTGTCGGTCACCTCGCCCGAGCGTGAGCTCACCCTGCCGCAGGCGATGCGCAACTGGCTCGACCCGCACCACGACCTGTTCCCGCGCGACATCATCTACCCGCCGGAGCAGAGCGCCGACGAGGTCGAGGAGCAGAACACCGCGGAGATGACCGGCTCGCAGGACAGCGCGATCGCGGCCGCTCTGCAGGCGGCGAAGGTGCCGTTCCACCCGAAGGTCTCGACAGTGGCCAAGGACACCCCGGCGGACGGCAAGCTCAAGCCGGGCGACGTCGTGCTGGCGGTCGACGGGAAGACGGTGTCGCAGGTCGCGCAGGTGGGCGAGCTCGTCCGCACGCACAAGGTCGGCGAGGACGTGATCTTCCTGATCCGCCGCGGCACCGCCGAGCAGACTGTGCAGCTGAAGACCGCGGCCACGCCGGGTGAGGCCACCCGCCCGATGGTCGGCATCACCATCGGCATCGACTCGCAGGTGAAGGTGACGGTCAACCTCGGCCAGGACATCGGCGGCCCCAGCGCCGGTACGGCGTTCGCGCTGGCCATCTACGACAAGCTGACACCAGGCCCGTTGCTCGACGGCAAGCACGTCGCCGGCACCGGGACCATCGACGCCCTCGGCCAGGTCGGGGCGATCGGCGGCATCCAGCAGAAGATCGCCGGCGCCAAGGAGGACGGCGCGACCGTGTTCCTGGTCCCGGGCCCGAACTGCGAGGCCGCTCTGCACGCCGGCGTGAAGGACATCCAGCTGGTGAAGATCACCACGCTGAGCGAGGCGATCGGCGCCCTCAAGGCGCTGTCCAGCGGAAGCGGATCGGTGCCGACATGTGCGCCGTGAGCCACCCGAACGTACCGGCCAGCCGAAGGGAAGATCTGGCGGCATGGATTCCGTAGGCACTCTGCCTCCCGACGCGCTGAGCCGCGCGGTGATCGAGATCGAGAAGCACGTGAGCAGCGCGGGCTGGGACCAGCCCGCGCAACTGTTCGCCCTGGTCCCGACCGACGAACTTCTGCGCGCCGAGCCGCAACTGGCCGCCGAGCTCGGCGCCGAGGACGCGTCCCAGCCGCTGACCCCGGTCGCGCAGGGCGAGCTGCCCGGCGGTCTCGAGGACGAACATCTGGCCGACGCCCTGGGCCGCATCGAGTGGCCGGACGGCGTCAGCGGCTGCGCACTCGCGATCGAGCGGGTGGTGCTGCCGGCCTCGGCCGAAGCGGGCCTGTCCGGGGTCGAGTCCGACACCGAGCTCGCCCGGATGGCGGGGAGCGATCCGCGCCGCCACGAGGTCCGGATGGTCGCGGCGGTCCTGCGCGAAGGCACCCGGTTCGGGGCCGTCCGGCTGCGTTCACATGACGAGGACAGCGCCGTACTGACCGGCACCGACTTGGTCCCCACGCTGTGCGAAGTACTGTCTTTGACATTCGAACCTTCGGTCGGCATCCGTCCGGGTGAAGGTCCTGGGGTCGACGGCATGAGTGACGACGAGGAGAACCGACCATGAGCGACGGCGTCTATGACATGCCGGAGGAGCCGCGGCGGACGCGGCGAACATCTGGCGGACGGCCCCGGGCACTGCTGCCGACGATCGCGACACTGATCGTCCTGCTCATCCTGTTCAGCGTCTTCACCGACGTCTGGACGCAGCGGCTGTGGTACCGCTCGGTGGACCTCGGCTCGGTCTTCAGCACCGTGCTGGGGACCCGGGTGCTGCTGTTCGTGGTGATCGGCCTGCTGATGGCGGCGGCCGTGGTCGCGAACATCATCATCGCGTACCGCACCCGGCCACGGGTCGCCCTCGCGCCGTCGCCGAGCCCCGGCTTCGAGCGGTACGGCGACCTGCTGCAGCAGCGCGGCAAGATCGCCGTCGGCGTGATCGCGACGCTGATGCTGGTGTTCGGCGGCTCGGCCGCGTCGGGGGAGTGGAAGGTCTTCCTTGCCTGGCGGAACCGGACCCCGTTCGGCGTCACCGACAAGCACTTCAACAAGGACATCGCGTTCTTCGTCTTCGACTACCCGTGGCTGCGCGTCCTGCTCGGCTTCGGCTACTCGATCGTGCTGCTGTCGCTGGTCGCGGCGGTCATCACGCACTACTTGTACGGCGGCTTCCGCCCGTCCGCGAAGGGACAGAAGGCTTCCGGCGCGGCGCAGGTGCAGTTCTCCGTGCTGCTCGGTCTGCTGGTCCTGCTCAAGGCCTTCAGCTACTGGCTGGACCGCTACGGGTTGACGACCTCGGAAAGCCGGTTGTTCACCGGTATCTCCTACACAGGTGACAACGCGGTCTTGCCCAGCAAGGAGATCCTTGCGGTCATCGCTGTGCTGTGTGCCGGCCTGTTCTTCGCCAACGTGGTCCGCCGGACCTGGCTGCTGCCGGGTGTGGGCACCGTCGTGCTGATCTTGTCGGCGATCCTGCTCGGTGCTTTGTGGCCGGCGGCTCTGCAACAGTTGCGGGTGCGGCCGAGCGAGCCGGTGCGTGAGGCGCCGTACATCACGAAGAACATCCAGGCGACGCGTCAGGCGTACGGCCTGGAGGACAGTCAGGTCATCAACTACCAGGCCAAGACGACGGCGACCCCGTCCGAGCTCGCTGGCGACGCCGAGGTCCTGCCGGGTATCCGGCTGATCGACCCGAGCGTGGTCGGGCCGACGTTCGAGCAGTTGCAGCAGGTCCGCGGCTTCTACTCGTTCCCGACCGACCTGGACGTCGACCGGTACAAGATCGGCAACGAGGTCAAGGACACCGTGATCGCGGTCCGCGAGGTGCAGATCGACCGCCTGCCGGCCGGTCAGCGCAACTGGAACAACGACCACACCGTCTACACCCACGGCTACGGCGTCGTCGCCGCGAACGGCAACCAGCGCGCCGCGGACGGTACGCCGGTCTGGTCGGAGAAGGACCTGCCGCCGACAGGCTCCCTCGGTGACTACGAGCCGCGGATCTACTTCGGTGAGCAGTCCCCGGACTACTCGATCGTCGGTGGACCGAAGGGTGGGCAGGCGGTCGAGCTGGACACCCCGGAAGGCACGAACGGCGGCGATCCGACGCTGAACACCTACGCCGGCAAGGGTGGCGTGCCGGTCGGCACGTTCTTCAACCGGTTGCTCTACGCCACCAAGTTCCGGGACGCGAACATCCTGCTGTCCAGCCGGGTGAACACCGAGTCGAAGATCCTCTACGACCGCAACCCGCGCGAACGCGTCGAGAAGGCCGCGCCGTGGCTGACTCCGGACGGCGACCCGTACCCGGCGATCGTGGACGGTCAGGTGGTCTGGATCGTCGACGGCTACACCACCTCGGCGAACTACCCGTACTCCGAGAAGGTCGCCCTGGACGACAGCACCCGGGACACCACCACCGGTCGCGGCACCATCGCGCAGCAGCCGAGTGAGGAGATCAACTACATCCGCAACTCGGTCAAGGCCGTCGTCAACGCGTACGACGGTTCGGTCGAGCTGTACGCCTGGGACGAGGACGACCCGATCCTGAAGACCTGGATGAAGGCCTTCCCGGGGACGGTCAAGTCGCGCGCGGACATCTCGCCCCAGCTGATGTCCCACCTGCGCTACCCGGAGGACATGTTCAAGGTCCAGCGCGACCTGCTCGCCAAGTACCACGTGCAGGACTCGACGACCTGGTACCAGAACAGCGACCTGTGGCGCGTCCCGGCGGACCCGACCGCGGTCTCGGCCGGTGCGGACTCGTCTGCTCAAGTGAAACAGCCTCCGTTCTACCTCTCGCTGCGGATGCCTGATCAGGACGCCCCGAAGTTCTCGCTCACCTCGGTGTACGTGCCGAACGCGGAACGCGAGAACCTGACCGCGTTCATGGCCGTCGACGCCGAGGCGACCTCGCCGGACTACGGCAAGTTCCGGATCCTCCGACTACCCGGGAACGTGCAGATCCCCGGTCCTGGACAGGTGTTCAACAAGTTCCAGACCGATGACGGGATCAGAACGGCGCTGCTCCCGATCAACCAGCCGACCAGCGGCGCCAGAGCACAGTTCGGCAACCTGCTGACACTGCCGCTCGGTGGTGGTCTGCTCTACGTCCAGCCCGTCTACTCGGTCCGGACCAGTGGACCTGGTAGCTATCCGGTGCTCCGGTACGTGCTGGTGTCCTTCGGTGAGCGCGTCGCGTACGGCAGCACGCTGCAGGAGGCGCTGAACAAGGTGTTCGACACCAATGTCAGCACCGGTGAGCAACCACCGAACCAGAACCCGAACCAGAACCCGCCAACCACCAACCAGACGGTCAAACAGGCGCTGGCCCAGGCCCAGGCCGCGTGGACAGCCGCCCAGGCAGCCTTGCAAAAGGGTGACCTCGGGGAGTACCAGAAGCAGGTCAACCTGATGAAGGCGGCGATCGACCGCGCCGCAGCGGCCGGAAACGCACCGACGCCGAGCACACCGGCGCCGAGTGGCACGCCGACCACGGCACCGTCCGCCACACCGTCGCCGTCCGGTACACCGCCGGAGCCGACAGGCTGATTCGACGGCTGCTCCTCCGGGGCGGCGACACCGACATCACGTCGGGGTCGCCGCCCCGTACCGTTGCCCGCGGCATCAGTTGCCTGAGGCGCCGGCCGGTTCAGCCCTCCGGATGGAAGCCCGTCGCCGTGTCGAGCAGGTCCTGCTCGGAGAAGCGCCCGCGATCGAGTGACACCTCGGCCGCGACTCCCGGTGCGACGAAGTAGAACACCTCGTCGCCCTCGGCGATCAGACCGTCGTACGCACCGACCTTGACCGCGCGCAGCTCCCAGGTCTCCGGGTCCTTCTCCTCGTACTCGGCCAGGAACGCCATCAGCGCCTCGAGATCGGTCAGTTTCTCGCCGCGCAGCGTCTTCACCGTCAGGTCGATCTTGTAGGCGCCCTCGGGATCCGGGCCGGTCTCCCAGACCCGGCTGTGGAAGCGGATGTCCTCCCACTCGTACTCGAAGTCGGTCGGCGTGCCGATGCCGGCCGGCAGGTGCTCGATCACGAAGCCGTCCAAGGTGCCTGCCCTCTGCTCGGTCGATGGGGGAGCCACGACGAACCCGGGACGCGGCTCGGCGGCGGCCGGGGCGGTCGTCCAGGCGCCGAGTGCGGCGAGGACGACCGCGCTCCCGATCACGATACGACGGGCCGGCGGCACGACTCGGGAACCGAGAGATGAACGCGACATGGCTGTCTCCTGAGCAACGTCGACGCCCTGCCCGCTGCAGAGCGTCTTCTTGCCTTGGAAGATGCACCGATCGCCGCCCTTCCCGGCCGGCGATTTCGAGGCTGTGGAAAAGCTTGGTCAGTAGCCGATCAACCGGTGCAGCCGGTGGAAGGTCTGCTGGAAACCGAGCCGTGGCCACGTCCGCGAGGACAACAAGTTCGTCACCCGCCAGTCGGTGACCACCGACGTGTAGCCGGTACCAGCCGCCCACTGCAGCACCGCCTCACCCAGCGCACGCCCGGCGCCATGCCCCCGTGCTTCCGGCAGTACGGCGGCGAAGCCCAGGAACCCCGCGTTGTCCGGCCGAGCCAGTCCGTTGTGCGCACTCGACTTCTCCAGCGAGCACCCGACCGACGAGCCGATCACGCGACCGTCGTACTCGGCGACGAAGGTCGCGTAGTCCAGGTCGTCGATCGACTCCTCCCAGTCGGCCAGCGCCTCCTCGAGCGTGGGCAGCACCCCGGAGTTGAACACCGGCGAACGTCCTTGGTGCTGCGGCAGGATCAGGTCGAGCTCGGCCAGTACGGCGATGTCGTCGCGCGTCGCACGCCGTACCGTCAGATCAGTTGGCGCGACCAGTGGTGTGCTCGGCGCCGGCCGGATGGCGTGTGCGTGCTGCGAGCCGAACCCCAGCCGGAACCACGCGTCCACCAGGCCCGCATCGTCCGGCACCAGTGCGTAGTGCGCCGTGCGGCCTTCGTCGACCCACTTGGCAGCGGCAACGGCGTACAGGTCGCGGATGTGTTCAGGCTCACGGACAGCGTGGCCCGCGGACTCGACCCAGACGTTGGGCCCCCAGGAAGTCGCCTTCGGGACCCCCAGCACATAGCCGGTCAGCTCGTCTCCTTCGGCCAGCACAGCGCCGGAGGCGCTCTCGCTCTCCCAGAGGGCTGTGACCTCGACCACTGCGAGCTGCTCGTCCTCGTACTCCGCCGGCAGCAGCGGGTGCCGCTTGCGGTGCTCTTTGTGCCGCTCCGCGAGCAGCCGGGCCGCCGCAGGCAGGTCCGCCTCCTCGAACGGGCGAATGACGTGTCGGGACATACCGGGAAGGTACGCCGTCCCACCCGCAGCTGGCACGGGGTTTGAGTCACCCGGCACCACCCCGGGAGCCGATTTGGTTGCTCAGCCCCGATCCACTAAACTAAAACCACAACGACGCGGGGTGGAGCAGCTCGGTAGCTCGCTGGGCTCATAACCCAGAGGTCGCAGGTTCAAATCCTGCCCCCGCTACGGAAGAAGGCCCGGACCATCAGGTCCGGGCCTTCGTTTTGCTATGTAGCGTCTGACCTGGGGGTTTGTCCTCCCTGAGATCTCCGTTAGGGAGCGCTCGGGAGCCACACAGCATCTGCTCGCCGGCCGGGGCCTTGCCCGGATAGATGTGATTTGTACCCCGATTCGTACCCAGAGCCGCTGTGTCGAGGTGTCGCGGATCGACCTCGGGACCGATGGGAGCTCTGCCCGCTTCGTGCGCTCAGGCTTCGAGGGTGCCGGTGTAGGTGGAGCTGAGGTGGGCGCCTGCGAAGTGGCGGGTCAGGTCCCCTACGCCGGTATGCCCGGCGAACTGTCCGGTTGCATCTTGCACTTCCCAGCTGCCGCTTGCGCGGCGTGGGTTTCCGTTGCCGGGCCGACCCTTGAAGAAGGTCTTGCCGGTGCCGCATCCCACGCCGGCCTCGGCCAGGGTAAGCGTGCTGCCATCAGCGAGCGTGAACCTAGCGGTCGCTGTGTAGTCCCTGCATGGCTCCCCCGCGGGCTGGATGGAAATAAGGAAGAAGCGGTACGTTGCCGCACCGAACCCCTCGATGATGGCGTCGCCGCACAACTGGGCACCATCTGGACACACCTGTGCGTGGCCCTTGATCTCGGCGCTGAAGTCGGTGGTCTGGGCTGCGGCCGGGCGAGCCACGAGCAAGCTGACGGCCAACGAAACAAGTAGCGCAAAGGAGACCGCGCCGTGGCGGGAAGGTTGGGGAACTCGCCGCTGCATAATGCCCCCTCCTAGTGGTCGCCTTCCAGGAGCCTGCACCGTCAGGGCGACTCCACGCACAGCGTGCATATCGCCGCGTTGTCACCGCGTTGTCACCGCATCATCGTCAGGTCCAGGCCGCTTTCGGCAGTGGCCCGATCCGACAGTCCGCGGCGATCAGACTGGCAGTGTTCAAGTCGTGTGCTGCTGCTTACGAAGGCCTGGACCAGCGGGTCCGGGCCTTCGTAAAGCTAATCGAGTTGCCCGCCCTCGGTGCCAGCTCGATTGAATTGCCATCGCATCTGCCATGGCGCGGTCAGTGCCCCGCGACTTGTGGGTGTAGATCTTCCCCGTGACCGTCACGTCCGCGTGGCCGATCCGCTCGCTGAGCGTCTTGATGTTGTGTCCGGCATCCTGGGCCATCGTGGCGTAGGTGTGCCGCACGTCGTGCAGTCGGATCGTGGTACGCCCGCCTTGTCCACCAGGCGATTGAACCGCGCGATGATCGTGTCCAGGTGCAGTGGCCGGCCTTCTGGCCCGACCATCAAATAGTCGTGGTTCGGGTAGCTCTTACCGAATGCCTCTCGCTCCTCGTTCATTCGGTCGATGTAGCTCCGCAGGTAACGGACCGTGAAGTTGTCGAGCGAGATGTCCCGCTGACTGGCCACGGACTTGCCGTCTGAGGCCTGTGCCTTTCCGGCGACTACGACCCGCGTGTCCTCGATGGTCAGCGTCCCGTTCTCTAGATCGACCATGCTTCGCTCGACACCGGCCAGTTCGGAACGTCGCATTCCAGTAGTTGCCGCGAGCACCCTCATGCCGTTATAGCGATCCTCGAACGCAGCACGAAGAAAAGCGCCCAGTTGCTGTGGTGTCCAGATCGTGTGCTTCTTCTTGGGTGAGCGCGCCTGCCGCGCTCCCGTGGCAGTACGCGTGCACTGCTGGGTTGGTGTGCAGGTATTCCCACCGCACTGCGTCCTTCAGCGCGAGGTCAACAACTACGTGGACATTTCTGACCGACTTGACACTGAGACCGGGGAGTTACTCCGCCGGAATACGTCCACGCTCGTAGCGGCGTACCGCCTCACCTAGCTGCGGCGGTCGCGTCGGCCAGGGCTTCCTGCGGGTTCGCGGTGGCGCGTTCGGCCTTCTTGGCAAGGTCTTCGGCGCGGGCGTGAGCGATCCGTGCGGCCAGCTCGGTCTCGATCCGTTGCTCTGCTGCCAACATCTGGTCGGTCGCCACGGCCCAGGAGGAGCGGGGCCATGGCGCGGCGTCGGCAGTCGTCGCGACGGCGCTGGAGCATGCGGTCGCTGCGGGATGTTCCCGGGCAGGCCTTGGGACCTCGGACGAACTCGTCCCCTGGTACAGCCGGTCCGGATTCGCCGAGGTCGGACGTGAGCGCAGCGCGGTGATCAGCCAGTCCACCGCAGCCAGGGTGTTCAGGTGAGCCAGATGACTATGCCTCGCACCCCGGACAGCACGCTGGCGGCGCCGGCGCGGATCGCTGTGGCGGCGCGCGAAGCAGTAAAGGACGCGGGGTCGTAAGTGGAGGACATGCCGAGGCCTTCGCCGCGGTAGGAGGCGCCGGGCCAGTCGGCGGCAGTGACGTTGGCGGTGGGTTCGGCTAGTTCGGCGCCGAGGATGAGGAACTGCTGGTCGAGGTGGCTGGCCGTGACCAGGGCCAGGGGATCGATCAGGGCGTTGCCGGCGGTGACGATCAGGTCCGGCTGCAAGTCGATGGCCTCGCTGATCTTGGCTACGTGGTCACTTCCAGAGGCATCCACTGTCTTGAGGCTCACGTGCTCCTCGGCGGACCAGTCTCGGACAGCGGTGACCAGCGTCTGCGTCTGCGGGTCGTCGCCGGCGGTGAGCAGCACTACGCGGTAGCCCGCGGACGGGTGTACGTCGTTCCACGAGCCAGGGCGCGGTGTGATGGTCGCCTCAGGTGAGGGTGGAGCGGCGGGGTCCACGAAGCCGGGGCCGAGCGTGCCGACCGGTGTCGGCGCGGCCCGTGGGCGGGACCAGTCGTCGGCCGAGTTGCAGCCGCCGGCCAGTACGACGATCGCGAGTACGACGGCCGCCGTCAGGGCAGGCCGAAGTCGCTGGTGCAAGGGGATCGTCCTCCATCACGCGTGAGACACCCCTTCATACCTCATGAATGCCGTCTCCCAGGCCGGGTACGGCGAGCGTTCGTCCACGGGTAAACAGGTGTTCACCAGATGGGTGCACCGTGCGCTTCATGCTGGCCTTCGTCCGCCGGTGCGCCTATTTCCTCGCGATCGCACTGGTTCCCCTGCTGAGCGCCGTACCCGCTCAGGCTCATGGCTTCAGTTCCACCGTGTACGTCGACCTGACCGCGCCGGCGACCGGGCACGTGCGGGCTGTAGTCGGGCTCGAGTATGACCTGCTCGTCGTGTCGGCCGCCGACTACGAGAAGGACGACCCACTCTTCAAGGCCGGTACGGCAGCCTTCAACGATGGCGACTCGAAGGCTCAAGCCGCAGCGCTGCAGTCGCATGCCAGCTCGGTGCTGAAGTACGTGACCGGCAGATTCGCCATCACAGGGGCAGGACAAGCCTGTACGGCGACGCAGCAAGGCGACATCACCATCGACCAGCGCGAGGGTGTCCCGTATGCGTTCCTAGACCTCGACTACAACTGTCCAGCGAAAGCAGCCGCACACGAGGTACGCAGTGGTCTGTTCCCGGACAGCGAGACCTACGTCCGGGGTACCAAGACGATCGTCACCTACGACCTGGACCTGCAGAAGGGCAGCAGTGCGCTCGACTCCGAACATCCGGCGTTCTCCACGCACCAGTCGTGGGCTGACCGCTTCGGGGAGTTCTTCCGGCTCGGAGCGGAGCACCTGCTCACGGGTCTCGACCACATCCTGTTCCTGCTGGCGCTGATCGCCGGTTCGCGCCGGCTGCGCGAGATAGTGCTGGCCGCAACGACCTTCACGCTGGCCCACTCGGTCACGTTCATCCTTGCGGCACTCGGCGTCGTGCACGTGTCACCGTCGTTCATCGAGCCTGTGATCGCGCTGTCGATCGCAGTCGTCGCCGCCTGGCATCTGTGGCGGCTCTGGCGGCACGGGCGGCTCGCGACCGACCTCGAGACGGACAGTCGGAGCCACGTCAGCCTGGATCGCGCCGGCTGGACCCGGCTGGGTGTCGTGTTCTGCTTCGGGCTCGTGCACGGTGTCGGCTTCGCAGGAGCGCTGGGGATCCAGCAGGCGTGGTCGTGGACGCTGCTGTGGTCGCTGCTGGTGTTCAACGTCGGCATCGAGACTGTGCAGCTGACGCTAATCGCGCTCAGCTTCCCGCTGCTCGCCCTGCTCCGCCGCAAATCGCCGATCGTCGCGCTGTGGACCACTGGTTTCATCGCGGCCGGTGTGTCGGTCGCTGGTCTGGTCTGGTTTGTGCAGCGGCTCTGAGCCCGCAGTTGTAGCGCCAGCGGTAAACAGCTGTTCACCTGCCCTCCATCGGCCGGGGTGACAGTCTCCGATGGGCCTCTTCCGGCCCACTCGTCATCACAAGGACGGACACTCGATGAAGCTCATCAACTGGGCACGGACCCGTGTGGCCGCGTGCGTCACCGTGGCGGTCGTAACGGCCGCCACCGGGTTCGGAGGCGCCGCACACGCCGCCGACCAGGCAACACCCACCGGCATCGTTCTCGGTGTCGGCGCCAACGAGTCGCAGCGCGTGGTCAGCTGGTACGCCGCGACCGGCACCGCGCAGGTGGTTCAGGTCGTACCCACCTCGCGACTCGTGCACGGCCGGTTCCCGGCCCACCCGACCAGCTACCCGGCCACCGTCGCGGCGAACACCGTCAACGGCGGCTACAACGGCCACGCCACGATCAACGGCCTGCGCGAGCACACGTCGTACTCCTACCGGGTCGGCACACCGGCCGGCTGGAGCCCGACGTACTCGTTCAAGACGCAGGACTTCGACGGCGACTTCAGCTTCCTGTTCTTCGGCGACCCGCAGATCGGGTCGTCCGGGGACACCGCGAAGGACGGCGCCGGCTGGCAGGACACCCTGAACGTCGCCCTCGCCGCCAACCCGAAGGCTGAGCTGCTGGTGTCGGGAGGTGACCAGGTCGAGTCCGCGAACACCGAGACCCAGTGGAACGCGTTCCTCGCCCCGGACAAGCTCCGCCAGTACCCGTGGGCCGCGACCATCGGCAACCACGACGTCGGCGGCAAGGCGTACGAGCAGCACTTCTGGACGCCGAACACGGACCGCTCGGCCAGCTTCTACAAGAGCAACCCGAGCACGGAGTCCGGCGGCGATTACTGGTACGTCTACAAGGACGTGCTGTTCATCGACCTGAACAGCAACGCGTACGCCAACAATGCGGACGCGGCGCACGTCGACTACGTCAGCAAGGTGATCAAGGCGCACGGCTCCAAGGCGAAGTACACGGTGCTGGTGTACCACCACTCGATCTACTCGCCGGCCGACCACGCCAACGACTCCGACAACCAGCAGCGCCGGCAGGACTTCCCGACGGCCTTCTCCAAGCTGGGCGTAGACCTGGTGCTGCAGGGCCACGACCACAGCTACTCGCGTAGCTACGTGATCAAGAACGGCAAGAAGGCCAACCCGGCCGAGCAGCCTGGCGCGACCCAGGTGGTGCAGGGACCGGGCGGCGTCATCTACGTGACGGCCAACTCGGCGTCCGGCTCGAAGTACTACGACCTGACCGCTCCGGACACCACCCAGGACCCGAACTACGGTCCGGACCCGTTGAACCCGAAGCACCACTGGGCCAACTCGGTGGAGAACCAGGAGCACGTCCGTACCTACGTCAAGGTCGAGGTGCAGAAGAACAAGCTGGTGGTCGAGGACGTGCGCAGCGGCACCTGCGCCGCTCCGAACGCCGCCGTGGAGCTCGGCAAGGTCTCGTGGTGCGGCCCGAACAGCGGCGCCACCCCGGCCATGCCCGTCGGCTCCCTGGTCGACAAGGTCGTCGTCCACCCGTACGACGACCACGGTCACTCGCACTCCGGTCCGGGGCAGCACGACTGGTCAATGAGCAAGAACCACGAAGGTGTCGTGACGCTCACCGACGTGAGCTGATCAACCCGATGGGGGTGGGCATCCGGGCCCACCCCCACCTGCCCGGAGAGGCCCGGAGAAGGAAGCCCAATGCACAGAGCCGTTGCCGCACTGCTGAGCGCACTGATCCTCGGCACCCCAGTCGCCCCCGCGGTCGCCGCCGACGACGCCCCATGGTCGGTCCGTACTGCGGCCAACAGCTACGGCTCCGATCGGCAGAACTACAGCTACACCGTGAACCCGGGAGACAAGGTCGAGGACGGCCTGATGGTCGTCAACAGCGGCAAGACCCCACTGGACCTGGCCGTGTACGCCGCTGACGCCTACACGACCGCGAACGGCCGGCTGGACCTGCTGACTCCCGACACCAAGTCCACCGGCGTCGGCACGTGGGTGCATGCGGAGCGGACCCGCGTCCAGGTCGCACCGGGCCAGTCGCTGCAGGTGCCGTTCACCATCAGCGTCCCGGCCGACGCCACACCCGGCGATCACCTGGGTGGCATCGTCACCTCGCTGAACCAGGACGGTGTCAACCGGCGGCTGGCCATCCGGATCCAGTTGCGGGTCGGCGGCGACCTCAAGCCGGCGCTGTCCGTCGACGACTTGAAGCTCCACTACTCCGGCAAGGGCAACGCCACCGTCACCTACACGATCCACAACACCGGCAACGCCGTACTCGCGGCGAGACCGGCGACGACTGTCGCGGGACCCTTCGGTGTCTGGAAGGTCGACTCCGGCCTGTCCGACTCACCCCAGCTTCTGCCCGGCGAGTCCTGGAAGGCATCCGGCGAGGTCCACGGCATCACGCCAGCGGTCCGCCTCACCGGCACCGTCACCCTCCTCCCACTCCTCACCGACGCAGCCGGCTCCACCGGCACGCTCACCCAGCTGGACGCGACCACGCACACCTGGGCCATGCCGTGGTGGCTCCCGCTACCGCTGATCGTCGTACTGGCTGCCCTGCTCGTCGTCCGCTTCACCCGGAAACGCTCAGCCTGACGGACAACCCGAGGTGGTCGGAGACGTCGGGGCGATCGGTGAACATCAGATCGGCCGACTCGACGTTGATCGCTCCCGTGACCAGGACGAAGTCGATGCACTGCGAGGTGCGGCCCGGCGGGAGGTACTCGGCGCGGAAGGTCGGGGGACACACGCGCCGGCGAACGCGTCCACCAGGAAGGCGTCGGCGATGAAGGAACGGAAGAGATCGGTGTCGCGCGGCACGTTGAAGTCGCCGCACACGATCGCCGGTCCGGGCAGCGCGTCGACGACGTCGGCGAGTACGGCGAGCTGCGCGCGATGCGTGCTGTAGAAGCGGTTGGACTCCGACCAGTCCCCGTCGACGTTGGCGGTCGGATGCGTGTTGACGACGTACGCCGAAGCCAGTCGGGTGACGAGTGTTCCCTTCAGCACGACCTTGGGAAAGCGGACGTACCGGGTCGCCTCGACCGGTCGGCGCGAGAAGGTCACCAGCCCGCCGGCCGGTCCGACCAGCGAGCGCCGGTAGCTGATCCATCGGTACGACGGCATCCACCGGACCAGTTGCCTCAGGTGGTAGTACGTCAACACCTCCTGGACGTTGACCACGTCCACGTCTGACGCCTCGAACTCACGTCCGATCACGCTGTAGCGCTCGCGCAACTGTGATCCCAGTACCGGAATCCCCCGGGTGTTGAAAGTTGCAGCGGACAACTTGTCCATACGCCTCCAGTCGTAGCTCGGATCAGGGTAGATCCCGGCGGAAACCCCGATGTGGGTGCAGCGGGGAATCAGTAGTTTGCTGGGCGTGCTGACTGATGAGCGGTACCGGATCGAGCGCGGCGGCTGATACTGGGCTCGTGGACGCTATTGCCGAGGCCAGGAGTGCGTACGACGTACGCCGTTGGGCGCGGGCGTACGAGCTGTACGCCGCGGCGGACGGCCTCGGTGCCGACGACCTGGACCGGTACGCCGTCGCGGCGATGCTGGTCGGCCGGATGGACGACTACTACGCCATCCGCGAGCGCGCGTACGAGCAGTTGCTCGCCCAGGGCGACCTGCTGGGCGCGGGCGGCGCAGCGCTCTGGCTCGGTATGCAGCGGATGGTCGAGGGCGATGCCGTGGTCGGGGGCGGTTGGCTGGCGCGTGCGACCCGGCTGATCGAGGAGGACGGCACCGACTCGGTGCCGGCGGCCGTGCTGCGGATGAGTCAGTCCTTCCAGACCACGGACCTCGACCAGGCGATCGCGATCATCGCCGAGGCGGTCGCAGCCGGTCGCCGGCTCGGCAGCCGGGACCTGGTCGGGCTCGGGCTGCACCAGCAAGGGCTGCTCCTGCTACAGGCCGGCCGCACCACCGAAGGCCTGGCGCGGCTGGACGAGGCCATGGTCGAGCTGGCGTCCGGTGAGCTATCGCCGATGGTGACCGGCATCGTCTACTGCGGTGCGATCACCGGATGCTGGACGGTGTACGAGCTGAGCCGCGCGGAGCAGTGGACTGCCGCGATGACCCGCTGGTGCGACAGTCAGCCCGAGCTGGGCAACTTCACCGGTGAGTGCAAGGTACGGCGCGCCGAGCTCAAGCAACTGCGCGGCGACTGGACCGATGCTCGCGAGGACCTGGCCCGCGTCAACCAGGTCGACCTGTGGGCCGTCGGAGTCGCGGCATATGTCCGGGGGAATCTCGACCGGCTCCAGGGCCACTTCGCGGATGCCGAGGAGTGCTTCACCGAGGCAAGCCGGCTCGGCACCGACCCGCAGCCCGGGCTGGCCCTGCTGCGGCTCCAGCAGGGCAGTGTGCAGGCCGCCGCGGCGATGATCCGACGCTGTCTGTCCGAGGAGCAGGACGACGCGAAACGCATCGAGGTCCTGTTCGCCGCGACCGAGATCCTGCTGGCGGCGGGCGACAAGGCGGCGGCGACCACTGCAGCCGACGACCTGGCCGCTCTCGCGAACAAGTGCCGCACCGCGGTGGTCGGCGCTCTGTGCGAACAGGCCCGGGCGATGATCCAGCTCGCCGGCGACCACCCGGAGGCCGCGCTGACGCCGGCCCGTGCTGCGCTGCGGCGGTGGGTCGAGCTGCGAGCGCCGTACCAGGAGGCTCGCACGCGGTTGCTGATCGCGGATGCCTGCCGCGCGCTCGGCGACGGTGAGTCGGCCGACCGGGAGACGGTGACGGCGCGCGCGACGCTGGAGAAGCTCGGCGCGAAGACGGACCTGCAGCGGCAGGACGGCCAGCTGACACAGCGCGAGATCGAGGTACTACGCCTGGTCGCCACCGGAGCCACCAACCGGGCGATCGCGGCGAAGCTCGTGCTCAGCGAGCGGACCGTCGACCGGCACGTCAGCAACATCTTCACCAAGCTCGGCGTCTCGTCCCGGTCCGCGGCCACGGCGTACGGCTTCGAGCACAAGCTCGTCTGAGCAGGTACCCATTCCACCCGTTGGGTACTTTCGCCGACGCACCACCTCAGCCTGGATTCCTACCTTCGAAGCACCACCGAAGGAGGGGACTATGAGGTACGAGACAGTAGTGATCGGAGCGGGGCAGGCCGGGCTGTCGGCGGGCTACCACCTGGCGCAGCGTGGCAAGCCGTTCGTCATCCTGGACGGGGCCGACCGGGTCGGCGGGTCGTGGCTCAACCGCTGGGACTCGCTCTCCCTGTTCACCCCGTCCAACCGCAACAACCTGCCCGGCGAGAAGTTCGGCGGCGGCTTCACCTTCGCGTCGAAGGACGAGATGGCGGCCTACCTGGAGGGGTACGCCGAACGGTTCGCGCTGCCGATCCGCCTCGGCACCAGGGTGGACGGCCTGTTCCGCGAGGGCGACGGCTACCGCGTCACCGCCGGCGCCGAGTCGTTCGAGGCGGACAACGTGATCCTGGCGACCGGCGTCCACCGGGTGCCGAAGATCCCGGACTTCGCGGGTGAGCTGTCGCCGGACATCGTCCAGCTGCACTCGGCGGACTACCGCAACCCCGGCCAACTGCAGCCGGGTACGGTGCTGATCGTCGGTGCGGGGAACTCCGGCGCCGAGATCGGGGTCGAGGTCGGCAAGACGCACAAGGTGCTGCTGGCCGGCCGGAACGTCGGCTACATTCCGATCGAGGTGCGCGGCTGGCAGGGGAAGCTGATGTTCCCGCTGATCTGGTGGGTCTGGGAGCACATCCTCACCGAGGACAGGAAGCCCGGCCGCAAGGTGCAGGCGGAAGCGCTCGAGGGGCACGGCGAGTTCCTGATCCGGCAGAAGGAGAAGGACCTCCTTGCCGTCGGCATCGAGCGTGTCGCGCGCATCGGCGCGGTCGTCGACGGATACCCGCAGACCGAGGACGGCGTCCGGCTCGACGTCGCGAACGTCATCTGGGCCACCGGTTTCCTGCCCGACTTCGGCTGGATCGACCTCCCTGGCCTGGACTCGTCCGGACGGCTCGCGAACGAGCGTGGCGCGGTCGCCGGGCAGCCCGGTCTCTACGTGTTGGGGCAGGAGTTCCAGTACATGTTCAACTCGCACACCGTCGGCGGCGTCGGCAAGGACGCGGCGTACGTCGTCCAGCAGATCGCCGGCCGGAGTGTCTTGACCTCAAGCATGGTTTAACTACCACGATCGGGGACATGAAGATCGAAGGACAGATCCCCAGCCAGGCCGACGTCGACGCGATCCTGGCGCTGGTCGACGCCGTACAGGAAGCTCAGAGCACCGAAGACGTGGAGGCCTTCATCGCGTTGTTCCGCAAGGACGCGCTGTGGGTGACCGGGCACGGCAAGCGGTTGTACGGGCGGGACACCATCGCCGAGTTCACCAGCCGGGTGCTGCCCGGGGCGACCAAGGACTCCTACGCCACCTACGTCCCGGACCACCTGCTCTTCGTCCGGCCGGACATCGCGGTCGTCAACGTCAACCAGACCTACGTACGCCGCGACGGCTCCACTGGCGAACTCCCGGTGGAGCACGGCAGCCCGGTCTACTTCTTGGCCAAGGACGAGGGCACGTGGCAGATCGCGGCCGCGCAGAACACGGTGGTCGTGACTACTTGACCGCGAGCTCGCCCAGCTCGGACCACTCGTTCTGGGGGAGCTTGAAGTTGACGATCCGCGGCGTCTCGACGAGGTACTGCGGGAGATGCTGCTGAGCCGCCTTGAAGTGGTCCGAGGTGACGTGCGCGGTGGCCGCGTCGTCGTCGGCGAAGGCCTCGACCAGCACGTACTCGTCGGTGTCGTCGATCGAGCGGGACCAGTCGAACCACAGGCACCCCGGCTCGGACCGGGTCGCCTGGGTGAACTCGGCGGTGATCGAGGGCCAGTTCGAGGCGTGCTCGGGCTGGACGCGGAACTTCGCGGTGATGAAGATCATGAGCCGATGCTAGTGCTCACCGCAGCGTGAAGCCGGTGCCGAGCGGGTCGCGGGGGTCGAGGGTGAAGGTGGCGGTGCCGGTCCGGTACGCCGCTCCCTCGACCTCCGTGATCACGCCGCCGTCGGCCTCCGCCACGACCCGGCCGAGGAAGGTGCTGCCGACGATCGACTCGTGCCGGAGCACCTGGCCGTCCGTCAGCCGGCCCTCGTCGTGCAGGAGGGCGAGGCGGGCCGACGTACCGGAGCCGCACGGCGACCGGTCGACTTCACCGTCGGCGAAGATCGCCACGTTCCGTTGGTGTGGTCCGCCCTCCCAGACGCCGAGGTCGTCGTAGAAGATCGTCCCGTACATCCCGCTCAACCGCGGGTCGGTCGGGTGCACGGCCTGCGCGTCCAGGGCCCACTTGATCTCCCGCCCCACCGCGATGAGGTCGGCGTAACACTCAGGTGTCACCGACAGGCCGACCGACGACGCCGCAACCGAGGCGTAGAACGCACCCCCGAAGCTGACGTCCGCAACCGTGTCCCCACGCGACGTCGACACCGGCACCCCGCGAGCGAAGACGTACGACGGAACGTTGCGAAACGCGACGCTGGACACAACGCCACCGGAGCACGTGACCCGCGCGACCACCCGGCCGGACGGTACGTCGATGACCACATCCGTCACCCCGTCCGGCGAAGCGGCGACCAGACCGGTCTCCACCGCCCAGGCGCCGAGCGCGATCGTCCCGTGCCCACAGGCCGTCGAGTAACCGTCCTTGTGCCAGAACAGCACCCCGAGGTGCGCGCCGGCGTCATCGCCCGGCACCACGAAGCCGCCGTACATGTCCGCATGCCCGCGCGGCTCGTTCACCAGCAACTGCCGGACCCTGTCGACGTCCGCGGAAGTCTGCGCAAACTCTCGCCGCGCGGGCACCGAGTCGCCGGGGACCTCCACCGACGTCACGATCCGGAACGGCTCGCCACCGGTGTGGTAATCGACGACGTCCACCGAGAGCATCAGAACCCCAGCTGCTGCCGGACCGACTCGAGCGTGTGCGCGGACTCCAGCGTCAGCTCGGTGTCCGCGGCGGCGACGGCCTGGGCCAGCGCGTCGGTGGTGACGATCGTGGTCAGCACCTCCGCAGTGATCCCGGTGACCGTGTTCGGAACGTGGATCGCCACGGTCACGTCGCCGGCCAGCCGTTCGGCGATGAGCTGCTCGCTGAGCAGGATGATGCCGGCTCCGACCGCCCGGGCCCGGTCGATCACGACCTCGGCGTCGATGACCAGGCGGCCGGGGGCGATCACGATCACCACGTCGTCTTGCCCGATCGCGAGCAGGTCGTCGGCGAGCCGGAACCCGGCGGTCTGGATGCACCGGCTGCGGCGTCCGAACCGGCGCAGCTTCAGCGTCAGGTGCTCGGCCGCGACGTAGTTCGCGCCGAACCCGTACGTCGCGATCTCGCGCGCGTCGAGCATCAGCCGGACCGCCTCCTGGAAGGCGTCCACCGACATGTGCTGGTTCAGGAACTCGATCCGCTCCAGCGCCTCGGTGATCACCCGGTCCCAGACGTGCTTGGGGTCGCCGCCGGTCGCCTCCATCCGGCTCCGCAGCCGCTCCTCGCGCCGGCTCGGGTGCTGGAACGGTGACGCGACCATGTCCTTCAGCTCAGCGAGCCCGGCGTACCCGAGGGACTGCAGGGTGCGCACGACGGTGGCGTTGCTGGTCTTGCTCAGCTGCCCGAGCTCGGCGGCGGACAGGTAGAGCAGCCGCTCCGGCGAGATCTCCGACAGCGACCGGCAGACGGCCCGGGACGCGGGCGTGAACTCGTCCCAGTGGTCCCGGATCCGGCTCCGGAGCTCGGCGATCGCCGGATTTCTCGTAACCGCTGTTACATCGTCGGCCATCTGTGTATCATCCGTTCCCATCGCCGTTGTAACAACTCATCCAAGTGCACCAGTTCTGTAACACATCGTCTAAGGGAAGCTGATGCGGATCATCGAAGTGTCCAGTCCCTCCGCTCATGATCGCGGACGGCAGTACGGTCGCGCCGCAGCGGACCTGATCGGTGCGGCGATCGAGTACTACGGCCAGGCGTTCGAGCTGCAGACCGGCCGCACGTGGGCGCAGATCCTGGAGCAGTCCGCGCCCTGGGAGCGCCTGATCAGCAGCGACTTCCCCGACCTGTACGACGAGATCCGCGGCATCGCGGACGGCGCCGGCGTCTCGACCCGGGAGATCGTGGTGCTGAACTGCCGCGGCGAGATCGTGTACGACGCCCCGCTGCCGGCCGAGGCGGACGACGACGCCCCCGACGGCTGCACGTCGTACTCGCTGACGGCGGCCGACGGGCACGTCTACGTCGGCCAGAACTGGGACTGGCGGCACGCCGTCCGCGACACCGTCGTGATCCTGCGGATCGTCCAGCCCCCGAAGCCGACCGTGGTCATGCAGGTCGAGGCCGGCCAGATCGGCCGGCACGGCGCCAACGACCGCGGGTTCGCGCTGAACGCCAACGGGCTCGGCGGCCGGTTCGACGACACTGTCGGCGTCCCGCAGACCGTGATCCGCCGGCTCGTCCTCGACTCGGCCTCGATCTCCGACGCCCTCAAGGTCCTGGTCAAGACTCGCGCGCACATCGCGAGCAACGCGCTGCTGACCGACCGATCCGGTTACAGCATCGACCTGGAGACCACTCCCGGCGCCCACGGCTGCGAGTACCCGACCGACGGGCTGCTGGTGCACGGCAACCACTACCAGGCGTTCGTCCCGCCACAGCTGGCGGCCAACCACCGCCCGATGTCGCCGGACTCGCTGCTCCGCGTCCCGCGCGCCCACCAGGGTCTGCGCGACGCCCAGACGTCGACCGACGTCCGCAAGGCGATCCGCACCGCCATGTCGGACCACCTGGGTCACCCCGACTCGCTCTGCGCCCACCCGGACGAGCGGCTGCACCCGCTGCGCCAGTGGTCGACGTTGCTGTCCAGCTGCGTCGATCTGACCACCGGCGAGTACTACGTGACACCCGGAACCCCGTGCGAGCACGACTACGAGCTCGTCCCGTTCAACCTTTGCGACTAGGAGTCTCCATGTCCACCAAGCCAGTGAGTGCGGTGCTCTGCGCCCGGACCCGGCTGGCAGCCGGAGCGGGTCGGCGAGCTGAGAGCCGCGTTCGCACTCACCGAAGGACGTCCATGACACACACCTCGACCTTCTACCAGCGCGGGGCGACGCCGATCTTCGCGTCCCAGGCCGACCCCCGGCTGCACTACTGCCTGTACGTGCCGCAGCAGCTGGCCGACGACGACCGCGCGCCGCTGGTGGTGGTTCAGCACGGTACGGCGCGATCGGCGGCCAACTACCGCACTCAGCTGAAGGACTTCGCCGAGGAGCAGGGCGCCGTCATCCTGACTCCGATCTTCCCGGCCGGACTGGTGGACCCGAGCGACCTGCACAACTTCAAGTTCATCGAGTACCGGGGGATCCGGTTCGACCGGATGCTGCTGTCGATCGTCGACGAGGTCGCGGACCGGTTCCCGGTCGGCGCGGAGAAGTTCTACCTGCACGGGTTCTCCGGCGGCGGTCAGTTCACGCACCGGTTCCTCTACCTGCACCCGGACCGCCTGGCCGCCGCCTCGATCGGCGCGCCCGGCCGGATCACCCAGCTCGACGACACCCTGCCCTGGTGGCTGGGCACGAAGGGCTTCGAGGAGAAGTTCGGCCAGCCGATCGACGTCGACGCGCTGCGCCGGGTGCCGATCCAGCTCGTGGTCGGCTCCGAGGACGTCGAGAGCTGGGAGATCATGAACCGCGGCGAGTCCAACTGGATGGACGGCGCCGAGCTCACCGGCAGCACCCGGATCGAGCGGCTCCGCACCCTGGAGAAGAACTACCGCTCACACGGCCTCGACGTCACCTTCGACGTCGTACCCGGCGCCGCCCACTCCGGCCGCAAGATCCTCCCTACAGTGGAACGCTTCTTCGCGGCCCAGCTCGAGAACCGGACGGTCTGACAGACGTCAGCCGCTGGTGCCCGGGTGGGCAGCAGCGGCTGACGGTGTCCTGGAGCGCCTGAAGAAGAGGGGGCGCAGGTCAGGCGGCCTGCAGCTCGCGGGTGCGGTTCTTCTGCGCCCAGACGGCCCGGCGCAGCTTCGCCTTGTCCGGATAGCCGGCGGCTCGGCCGATCACGTAGACGTCATGGTTGCGCATCTTGACCATCCCGGCGACGAACCAGACCGGGCTGCCCTCGGCCAGCATGGTGATGATCAGGTTGGTGGTGGCGCTGTCGGTGGTGGCGGTGGTGGTGTTCATTCTGACCCTCTCCTTTGGTCGCTCTCACTGATACGTCGGACCAGACCGGCCGGATTCGACAACCTCGCCAAGCTTTTTTCCGGCTACTTTCGGCCCGGCGACGACCACGTCCAGCGACCCGCGGAGCTGGAGTTGAGGTCCAGTCCGGAACCCCTTGTCCGGCAGGGGAAAACAGAGCGCCCCGATCAGAGATCGGGGCGCTTGTCCGTGTGGGTCCCGGGGGGAGTGGGACCACCACACGTTGGGGGGGACTTGAACCGTATCCCGGTCGCGGGGTCATGTTCGAACCAAAGCGGCAGGTCGCACCGCCCGATTTCGGCGAACGGCCCGAAACCTGCGCTCAACGGCCGACGTGGCGCTTGTACAACGACGTCGCGAGTGTTACCGAAAACAGGAGCAGACCGGTACACCAGGCCAGCGCGATCCAGCCGTTGTTTCCCATCGGGGCCCCGATCAGCAAGCCGCGCACGGTCTCGATCACCGGCGTGATCGGCTGGTGCTCGCTGATCGGCCGCAACCACGACGGCATCGTCTCGGGCTGCACGAACGCGCTGCTCAGGTACGGCAGGAACAGCATGAAGAAGCTCAGCGTGCTGGCCGACTCGACCGACTTCGCGATCACGCCGAGGCCGGCCGCCAGCCAGGAGAGCGCGAGGACGTACAGCAGCAGGAGACCGATCGCGGCCAGCCAGTCGGCCAGGCGGGCGACCGGCCGGAAACCCATCGCCAGCGAGGCGAGGACGACGATCGCCGTTGACACCGAGTTGCGCGCGATACTCGCAGTGACGTGGCCGGTCAGCACCGCGAAGCTGCGGATCGGCAGCGACCGCAGCCGGTCGATCATCCCGCTGGTCATGTCGTCGGCGACCGCCATCGCCGTGTTGGACGCGCCGTACCCGGTGGTGAGCAGCAGGATCCCCGGGACCACGTAGTTGATGTACTCCGTGCCGGTGTTGATCGCGCCGCCGAACACGTACACGAACAGCGCCATCATCAGCATCGGCAGCAGGATCGACACGAACAGCGTGTCGACGTTGCGCCGCATCAGCCGCACCGAGCGATCGATCATCGTGACCATGTCGGACACCGCGGCCGCGGCTCCTTGATGTGACATCTCCTCCACCCCTCCTCAGGCCGTCAGGGCCAGGAACACGTCGTCCAGTGTCGGCCGGTGCGACGAGACCCGTTCCGGCTGCACCCCGTTGTCCCGCAACACGTCCAGCACGTGGTGCAGGTGTGCTGCGGAACCATCCGACGGCAGACTCACCACCAGCTGATCCACCACCACTCCGTCGGTCCCGCTCCAGCCGCCGGTGTCGTCCGGCGCCTCGCTCCGGAGGATCCCGGTTGCCTTCAGCAACTGCAGGTCGTCCGCGAAACGGAGCTCGATCCGCTCGCCGCCGAGCTGCGCCTTGAGCGCGTCGGCGGTGCCGGTGGCGACGATCCGGCCCTGGTCGAGCAGCACGATCCGGTCGGCGAGCCGGTCCGCCTCCTCCAGGTACTGCGTGGTCAGCAGGATCGTGGTGCCGTCGCGGACCAGTTCGCCGATCGCGTCCCACATCGTCGACCGGCTGGCCGGGTCGAGCCCGGTGGTCGGCTCGTCCAGGAAGATCACCCGCGGCTGCGCGATCAGGCTCATCGCCAGGTCGAGGCGCCGCCGCATCCCGCCGGAGTACGTCTTCACCCGCCGGTCCATCGCGTCGGTCAGCCCGAACCGCTCGAGCAGCTCCCCGGTACGGCGTCGCGCGGCCGGCCGGCCGAGATGCATCAGCCGGCCGACCATCACCAGGTTCTCCCGGCCGGTCTGGTTCTCGTCGACCGCGGCGTACTGCCCGGTCAGGCTGATCACGCCGCGGACCTGGGCCGGCTCGCGCAGGACGTCGTACCCGGCGATGGTGGCCTGGCCGGCGTCCGGTCTGGTCAGCGTGGTCAGGATCCGCACGGTCGTGGTCTTGCCGGCGCCGTTCGGCCCGAGCAGGGCGAGCACCGACCCCTCCCGGACCTGTAGGTCGACCCCGGTCAGCACCTCGGTCGCGCCGTACGACTTCCGGAGCCCGGTTGCCTCGACGATCATCGTCCCCTCCTCTTACTGCGTATCGAGTACGCTAAATAGCGTAGCAGGTACGCTATATCTCTGCGCAACCCCTAGACTGAGGCGGTGGAGATGAGTGAGCTGCCGGCCGACGTGGCGTTGATGTGGCGGTTGCGAGAGGGCAGCCGGCGCGGGCCGAAGCCGTCACTGACCATCGAGGACATCACCCGGTCGGCGATCGAGCTCGCCGACGCCGAGGGGCTGGCCGCGGTCTCGATGGCGCGGGTCGCCGAGCGGCTGGGCAACTCGACGATGGCGCTCTACCGGCACGTGAAGAGCAAGGACGAGCTGCTGGTGCTGATGTCGGACGCCGCGCTCGAACGCCCCGAGCCACTGCCCGAAGGAACCGACTGGCGCACCGGCCTGACGTTGTGGGCGGAGGGCGTGATGGTCGCGATCCGCAAGCACCGGTGGTACTCGAAGGTCCCGATCTCCGGCCCGCCCGCCGGGCCGAACAACCTCGCCTGGTTCGACGCCGCACTCGGCGCCCTGAAGGACACCGGGCTCCCCGAGGAGGCGAAGGTCGGCGTCGTGATGGGTCTGATGACGTATGTGCACGGCGAGATTCGGCTGTCCCTCGACCTGGCCGCCGGGTTCGCCGACAACCCCTCCGCCTTCAGCGCGTACGGCGCCGTCCTGGCCCGGGTCGTCGACCCCCGCCAGTTGCCGGCGCTGGCCCGGGTCCTGGACGCCGGTGTCTTCGACACGGTCGGCGCCTTCGAGGAAGAGTCGGGCCAGGACTTCGACTTCGGCCTTCAGCTCTACCTGGACGGCGTGGAGCGCTTCATCGAGCGCGTCTGTCAGGACAGCTGAACGATCGCGTCCGCGGAGTGCGCGGTGGCCGCGATCCGGCGGGCGTTCCGCTCGTCGGTGCCGTAGGTGCGGGCGTGGGCTTCCTCGGGGGAGCGGCCGTACCGGCGGTGGCGGGCTTCGAGCCGGTCGTGCCGCAGTTGCTCGGGCACCTCGACGTACCAGCACTGGTCGAGCAGCGTCCTGATGGTTGCCCACGGCATCTGTTCGAGCAACAGGTAGTTGCCCTCGGTCACGACCAGCGTGATGTCCGGCGCGACGCCGATGCTCGCTGCGATCGAGTCCTCGATCCCACGGTCGAACCGCGGCGCCCAGATCTGCTCGTCCGGAGCCTCCTTCAACCTGGTCAGCAGGGCGACGAATCCGTCCCCGTCGAAGGTATGCGGCGCTCCCTTCACCTCGGCGAGCCCGAGCTCCTCCAGCACGGACTGCGCCAGGTGGTACCCGTCCATCGGCACCAGCGCGACCTTGTGCCCGTCGGCGACCAGCTTCGCCGTGAGCTGCTCGGCGTACGTCGACTTCCCGGCCGCAGGCGCGCCGGTGATCCCGAGGATCGCCCGCCGCCCCTGCGTGGCAAGGCCGACGGCACGGTCATACGCGGCGGCCGGGTCCAGTCTCTGCACCCGACGATCCTAGGTCGCTCTCGTGCTGCTCGTTCACCAGCCGGCGCGTGATGGACCCGCCTCCAGCGAGCTGCATGGTGCTCGGGTCGTCCGGCAGCCGGAAGCCGAGCGAGGTGATGGTGTCCAGGCAGCGGGCGTCCCCGAGAACAGCCCAACCTCTGCGAGTTGCGGGCGAGAGAGCAAGGTCCTCGGCCAGCATCAGCTCGTCACCGATCCACGCTCGCGTGGTCGTTTGCAGCGAGCCGCCGACTTCGCCGTACCGCCCGAGGACCAGCGACTCGCGCAGCTCAGCCGTGCAGCCGGGCTCCAGGTGTACTGCGGTCGAGCGGGTCACGGCCGCATCCGCGGAGACGACGAACGGTTCGCCGTACCAATGCAAGCTCGCCCTGTCGGACAGCCGGATGTCGACGTCCCACCGGGCCGACCCTCCACGCATCCCGTACGCGACCGTCCCGGCCGTCTCGATGATCTCGACCCTGCGGGGTCCGGAGACGGCGACCTCGATCCGCACCTCGTCCCCGGCGAGCAGCAGCGCACCGGCCGCCACCAACGCGATCCGCACCACACCAGGCGGAGCGGGCAGCCGTCGAGGTGCGAGGTGATCGGTGCTCAGGACGCACCGATCACGGTCCGGATCCGCAACGACCTCAATGCGCGTGGACATGGGTGATGACTTCGCCGTTCTCGCCGACGTGGGAGTGCGGCGCCATCGGACCGGGGTCGACCGGCGTGTGCCCGCCGCCGCGGACGATCGACGTCATCGACACGACCCACTCCTTCAACCGCGCGACCGAGGCGGGATCGTGGCGGGAGAGCGCCAGTACCGGCTTCCCGTCGCGCGCGGCCTCGGCGTCCTTGACCATCCGCTCGACGTCGACCCCGACGTACGGCGAGAGATCCGTCTTGTTGACCACGAGCAGGTCCGCCCGCGCGATCCCCGGCCCACCCTTGCGCGCGACGTCTCCACCACCCGCGACGTCGAGCACGAAGATCTGCGCATCCACCAGCGCGGGGGAGAAGGTCGCGGTCAGGTTGTCGCCCCCGGACTCCACGAGTACGACGTCCAGCGGCGCGAAGTCCCGCTCGAGATCCTCGACGGCGATCAGGTTCGGCGTCACGTCGTCCCGGATCGCGGTGTGCGGGCAGGCCCCGGTCTCCACCGCGCGGATCCGTTCCGGATCGAGCACGCCGGCCGACCGCAGCAGCCGGGCATCCTCGTCGGTGTAGATGTCGTTGGTGATCACGCCGAGCCGGAGCTCGTCGGCGAGCTCGCGGCAGACCGTCGCGATCAACGAGCTCTTCCCGGTCCCGACCGGCCCGGCCACTCCCAGCCGGAACGACCGCGTGCTGTGCTCATGCATGGAACAACCTCATTCTCTCGGTGGCGTGGTTCTGGGCGAGTACGTCGATCAGCGGCGCACCGTCGGCCGGGAGCTTCTCGAGCTCGGTCAGCGGCGCGACGTCGGTGACGAGTCGCTCGATGTCGTCGTGCAGACCGGCCAGCCAGCCGGCCGCGTCGGCCGGGTCGACCGGGAGGAGCTTCAGCGAGGCGGACACGACCGTCTGCGCGTCGTCGTACGCGACCAGCCGCGCGACCTGCTCCGCTGACAAGCCGGTGACCGCCCCGATCACCCCGACGACGATCGGCCGCGCAACCTCGCTGTCCGGCCGGAGATACCGCAGTACCTCCGGCCAAACCCGGCCGGCCAGCCGCAGGTAGGCCCGGCCCTGCCGCCGGGACACCGCCCGCAACACCTGACTTGGAGTCCTGGCTGCCCAAGCCTTCTCCAGGACTTCGAGATCTGTGAGTCGACTCGCCAGCACTGCCACCGCAGCCTCCACCCGGGTGACGGTCCGGAGGCGATCCCGGGCGTAGGCCGCGACGTCCGCGAGTTGCTTGCCATCAGCGCCCAACCCGGCGCGGACGGCCGGCTCGAGACCGGCCGACTGCGTGTGCCCGCCGGTCGGCAACCGCCCGTCCGCGAGCATCAGCGCGACCACTTCCGGCGACGTCATCAGAACATCGCATAGAGCTGGGCCAGTGGCAGCACCTCGGCCGGCGCCGGCTCGACCAGGTCACCGTCGACCTTGATCGCGAACGTCTCCGGATCGATGTCGATCCTCGGCAGCGCACTGTTGTTCTTCATGTCCGCCTTGCCGATCTCGCGTGTCGGCCGTACGGCGAGCAGCCGCCGACGCAGCCGCAGCCGCTCGGCCAGCCCGTCGTCGAGCGCGGCGGGCGAGACGAACGTGAACGACAGGTCCGCCCCGATCGCGTCCCCGAACGCGGGCCGCATCAGCACCGGCTGCGGGGTCGGGATCGAGGCGTTCGGATCACCCAGCGCGGCCCACGCGATCGCGCCGCCCTTGATCACCAGGTTCGGGCGGACGCCGAAGTACCGCGGGTCCCAGAGGGTGAGGTCGGCCAGCTTCCCGGCCTCCACCGAGCCGACCACGTGGTCGATGCCGTGGGCGACCGCCGGGTTGATCGTGTACTTGGCGACGTACCGCCGGGCCCGCTCGTTGTCGGCCCTGTCGCCGAGCGACCCGCGTCGTGCCTTCATCACGTGCGCGACCTGCCAGGTCCGGGTGATCACCTCGCCGATCCGGCCCATCGCCTGGGCGTCCGACGAGGTGATCGACAACGCGCCCAGGTCGTGCAGGATGTCCTCGGCCGCGATCGTGGTCGCCCGGATCCGCGACTCCGCGAACGCGAGATCCTCCGGCACGTCCGGGCTGAGGTGATGGCAGACCATCAGCATGTCCAGATGCTCTGCGACGGTGTTGACAGTGTGCGGCAACGTCGGGTTGGTCGAACCGGGAATGACGTGCGGGTACGACGCGATCGACAGGATGTCCGGAGCATGGCCACCGCCCGCGCCTTCGACGTGGAACGCGTGGATCCCGCGGCCCGCGATCGCGTTCAGCGTCGACTCGACGAAGCCGGCCTCGTTCAGGCTGTCTGCGTGCAGCGCGACCTGGAGTCCCCAGTCGTCCGCGGCTCGAAGCGCGGCGTCGATCGCGGCCGGTGTCGAACCCCAGTCCTCGTGCACCTTGTAACCGGCCGCACCGGCGAGCGCCTGCTCGGCCAGTGCCTCTGTGCTCACCGTGTTCCCCTTGCCCAGCAGCAACACGTTGAGCGGGAACGCGTCGAGGCTTCGATGCATCTGCTCGAGATGCCACGCGCCGGGCGTCACTGTGGTCGCCTTCGAGCCCTCGCTCGGTCCGGTCCCGCCGCCGACGATCGTGGTGATCCCGGTCGCGAGCGCCTCGTGCAACTGCGATGGCGAGAGCAGGTGAACGTGGGAATCGATCGCTCCCGCCGTGAGGATCCGGCCCTCGCCCGCGATCACGTCGGTCGACGGTCCGATCCGGAGCTCGGGGTGCACGCCGTCGGCGATGTCGGGATTCCCGGCTCGGCCGAGGGCGACGATGTGGCCGTCGCGGATCCCGACGTCGGCGCGCACGATGCCCCACCAGTCGAGGACGAGCACGTTCGTGATGACGGTGTCCGGCGCGCCTTCCGCGCGGGTCGTCGTACCTTGGCCCATCGACTCGCGGATCGACTTGCCGCCGCCGAACACCACCTCCTCACCGCCGACGGTCAGGTCCTGTTCGACCTCGATCCACAGGTCGGTGTCGCCGAGTCGGACCTGATCCCCGACCGTCGGTCCGTACAGCGCGGCGTAGGCCTCGCGGGAGAGCTCAACCATCGCGCTTCACCTGGATCCCCGGGACCAGCCGGTTGCCTCGCAGCGCCACGAGGTCCACTTCGCGGGAGGCGCCGGGCTCGAAGCGTTGCGACGTACCGGAGGGGATGTCGAGGCGGAAGCCTTGGGCTGCTTCGCGGTCGAAGGACAGCGCGGTGTTGGCGTCGGGCAGGTGGAGGTGCGAGCCGATCTGCACCGGACGGTCGCCGGTGTTCACGATCACCAGCCGCAGACGCTCACTGTCCGAACGATCTGCGTTCAGCCGGATGGTGCCAGGTGCGACCCGAACGGCTCCTGGGCCGGAGCTGTTGAGAGATGCCATGAGGCTCCGTTCAGATGATCGGATGGTGGATGGTGACGAGCTTGCGGCCGTCGGGGAACGTTGCCTCGACCTGGACGTCGGTGAGGAGCTCGGCGACTCCGGGCAGCACGTCGTCACGGGTGAGGACGGTGCGCCCGCGTTCCATCAGGTCGGCGACCCGGGCGCCTTCGCGGGCGCGCTCGAGCACCCAGGTGCTCAGCAGCGCGACCGCTTCGGGGTGGTTGAGCCGGACTCCCCGGGCCAGCCGGTCGCGAGCGACCATGCCGGCCACGGAGAGCAGCAGCTTCTCGACTTCGGCGGGACTGAAGTTCACGGCGCGGCCGGGAGGACGTGGTCGGCCACCTTGTCGGTGCTGAGGCAGAGCGAGCACACGGCCGCGTCATGGGTCTGGCACGCGGTCATGTCCGGCCGTTCATAGTCCTGCCGGCACACATGACACGTGAGTACGGCGCCCGACGGGTTGCCGTACTCGTCGTACATCGGCAGGTCGAGACCGTCGTCGGTACGACGCAGGTAGTACTTGCCCCGCGTGACGACGGCCAGGATCGGTGGCAGCACGACCGCGAGCCCGATCGCGACCAGCGGCGAGTACGGCTTGATCGTGTCGCCGAGACCGCCGAAGAAGACCAGGATCGAGACGCCCGCGGCCGCGGCCATCGAGACGAAGCCGACCGGGTTGACGGCGTACAGCATGCCGCGGCGGAACTCGGGCTCCTTCGGTGACAGCTTCAGCAGGTACTTGTTGAAGACGATGTCGGAGGCAACGACCACGATCCAGGCCATCCCGCAGTTCGCGTAGAAGCCGAGGATGGTGTTGAGGAAGTCGAACATGTTCGCCTCCATCAGCACCAGCGCGATCACCAGGTTGAAGGCCAGGAACACCAGCCGGCCGGGGTAGTGCCGGGTGACCCGGGTGTAGGAGTTGGTCCACGCGAGCGACCCGGAGTAGGCGTTCGTCACGTTGATCTTCACCTGGCTGATCACGACCAGTACGACGGCCAGCGTCATCGCCAGCCACCCCGGCAGGAAGCCCTGGTAGATCTCCAGGAACTGGTGCACCGGCTGGTTGGCGATCGCGGACGAGTCGGCGACGTTCGCGATGAGGTAGACCGCCAGGAACAGGCCGATCGCCTGCTTGAGCGCGCCGAAGATCACCCAGCCCGGGCCGGCCAGCAGCATCGCGGTCCACCAGCGGCGGGAGTTCTCCGGCGTCTTCGGCGGCATGAACCGCAGGTAGTCGATCTGCTCGGCGATCTGCGCGATCAGGGACAGGCACACGCCGGCCGCGAGCAGCATCGAGCCGACGTTCGCGTCGGCGCCGTAGTTGAAGAAGGTCGACACCGAGTCCGGGTGCGAGACGACCAGGTAGACGAACGGCAGCACCATCAGGACCAGCCACAGCGGCGTCGTCCACACCTGCAACGTGGACAGCACTTTCATGCCGTAGATCACCAGCGGGAAGATCACCAGCGTGGAGACGGCATAGCCGAGCCACAACGGGATGTGTAGCCCGAGTTCGAGGCCCTGGGCCATGATCGAGCCTTCGAGCGCGAAGAAGATGAACGTGAACGACGCGAAGATCACGTTGGTCACGACCGACCCGTAGTACCCGAAGCCGCTGCCGCGGGTGATCAGGTCAAGGTCGATGTTGTAGCGGGCGGCGTAGTACGCGAGCGGCAGCCCGGTCACGAAGATCACCACGGCGAAGATCGCGATCCCCCAGAGCGCGTTCGTGGTTCCGTACGCGATGCCGATGTTCGCGCCGATCGCGAAGTCGGCCAGGTAGGCGATCCCGCCGAGGGCCGAGACGGCGACGACGCCGGTCGACCACTTGCGGTAGCTGCGCGGCGCGAACCGGAGGGTGTAGTCCTCCAGGGTCTCGCGGGTCGCGGTGGACTGTGTGGGTGGTTCGGCAGTGGTGCGGGGTTCGATCGAGGGTTCGACAGTCATGGCGGAACTCCTGCGGCACCTTCGGGCGGTGGATGCTCCGGCTCGCCCGGCGACGCTGCCGGGGGTGGATGCACCCGAATGGAAGGAACCTAGGAACGGGTTGTTACCGCCGTGTTGCCGAACCGCTACCTTCGTGTATTTCCATCTGGAAGTAATTCGCGAGGTCCGCCTCGAGGTCGCGCTGCACGGTCGCGATCCGGCCGGCGACCGTCGCGCCGACGGGGGAGAGGGCGGTGACGATCCGGCGCTTGTCGTCCGGGTGGATGCGCCGCAGCACCAGGCCGCGCTCGACCAGCTTGTCCACGTGCCGGGTCAGGCTGGCGGCCGGCAGGACGGCGGCCTCGGCGAGCACCGACATCGGCTGGCCGGGCTCCTCGTACAGCGCCGACATCACCCGCCACTGCTCGATGGACAGCCCGAACTCGTCGAGCAGCGGCTGCAGGCCGGTCTCGATCCGGCGTTCGGTCTGCTTGAGCAGCAGGAGCAGGCTGGACGGCATCCACTCCTCCTCGGTTCGGCTGGTGGGAAATATAGCCGTTCGCTCGAAAGTGCGCCTCCGATTCGGCCACACTGGTCGGATCCCGGCACCGATCGGCTCCCGGGACTGGTCGGATCCGGGACTGGTCGGATCCCGGGCTCGAGGAGGTGACTGTGCGGCGTTCTGACGTGGTGTCGATCGCGTTCGTGGTGCCGTTGCAGGGGCCGACCGGGATCTACGGGCCGTCCTGTCTGGCGTGTGGTCAGCTCGCCGTCGAGCAGCTCAACGCACGCGACGGCATCGCCGGTCGCCGGGTCGAGCTCGTCCAGGTCGACGCCGGTCGTCCACCCGAGGTCGTTGCCGAGGAGGTCGGCCGGCTGGTCGACACCGGCCGCGTCGATGCGGTGGCAGGCTGGCACATCTCCGCCGTACGGGTTGCTCTCACCCGGCGGATCGGCGGGCGGGTCATCTACGCCTTCGCCGCGATGCACGAGGGCAGCGACGACACCCCGGGTGTCTTCATGCTCGGCGAGCGTCCGGTCAACCAGTTGCTCCCGGCAACCCACTGGCTGCGGGAGCACCGCGGCGCCCGGCGCTGGGTGGTCGTCGGCAACGACTATGTCTATCCGCGCGTGACGGGTTCGGTGGCCCAGGAGGCCTTGCAGGGAACGGGATCCGAGATCGTCCAGTCGGCGTACGTGCCGCTCGGCACCTCGGACTTCCGCGAGGTGTTGGAAGGCCTGTCCGGTGCCAAGGCGGACGGCGTGATCATGCTGCTGATGGGGCAGGACGCCGTCCACTTCAACCGCCAGTTCGCCCGGCAGGGTCTCAGCGAGAAGCTGCTGCGGCTCAGTACGGCGATCGAGGAGAACACCCTGCTCGGCGCCGGGCCGGGCGCCAACGAGGGTGTCTACGCGGCAGCGGCGTACTTCGACGGGTTGGAGACCGTGGAGAGCGGCGAGTTCGCCCAGCAGTACTACGCGCGCTTCGGCCGGTTCGCGCCGGCGCTGAACGCCGTGGGGGAGTCCTGCTACGAGGCGATCCGCTTCCTTGCCCGGCTGGGCGAGGTGAGCGGATCGATCGCCAGGTCGGCCGCGTTGCCCACCGGCCACTTCTACGACAGCCCGCGCGGCCTGATGCGTCTCGACGGCAACCTCGTCGACCAGGACGTCTACCTGGCCGCGGCCGACGGGCTCGAGTTCCGGATCCAGGAGCAGATCGCCTAGGACCGCCAGGCCATCACAATCGTGGCTCTCGGCAGGGTCGCCGGTGGGAGGCGACTCCGCGAGCGCCCATTGTGATGGTGTGGCGGTCCGCCCAGGCCAGGTAGCTGTCCGGCCGGGGGTCGAGCACTTCTCCCAGCTGCCCAACCCGCTGGTCGTGATCTCGGCGCGACGGATCGACTGATCAGTCCTCGGGCGGAGGGGGCTCCTCGGCTCCCTCACGTTCGTCCCGCTCGGCCCACTCCAGGAGCGTGTCGAGAGAGTAGGCGGTGTCGTCGATCGTCTCGTGCAGGTCGCCGAGCTCGGCGAACCGGGCCGGCACCGTCTCGATCGTGAACGCCTTCGGATCCACGTCGTCGATCTCGTCCCACCGGATCGGCGTCGACACCGTCCCCTCCGGGTTCCCCCGGACCGAGTACGCACTCGCGATCGTGTGGTCCCGCGCGTTCTGGTTGTAGTCGACGAACAGCTTCTTCGGATCGCGATCCTTGCGCCACCACGTCGTGGTCACGTCGTCCGGAGCCCGCCGCTCGACCTCCCGCGCGAACGCCAGCGCGGCCCGCCGTACGTCGGAGAATCCGTGCTCCGGCTTCACCCGCACGTAGATGTGGATGCCGGAGCCACCAGAAGTCTTCGGATAACCCACGACCCCGAGCTCGTCCAGAACCTCGTGTACGACGTGCGCGACCTGGCGGACCCGGTCGAACGGGCACTCGGGCATCGGGTCGAGGTCGATCCGCCACTCGTCCGGCTTCTCGGTGTCGGCGCGACGGGAGTTCCACGGGTGGAACTCGACCGTCGACATCTGCACCGCCCACGCCACGTGCGCGACCTCGGTGACGCACAGCTCGTCCGCCGTACGGTTGTAGCGCGGGAACTTCACCCGCACGGTCTCCATCCACGGCGGCGCCCCGTGCGGCAACCGCTTCTGGTGCACCTTCTCCCCGGACACGCCCTCGGGGAACCGGTGCAGCATGCACGGCCGCTCGCGCAGCGCCCGCACGATCCCGTCGCCGACCGACAGGTAGTACTTGACCAGATCCAGCTTCGTCTCCCCGCGCGCCGGGAAGTACACCCGGTCCGGATTGGAGATCCGCACCGTGCGCTCACCCACCTCCAGCTCAACCGCCGGAGTCTTCGACTTCCCCGCCTTGGACTCAGCCATGTGGCCAACCTAACCGCCGCGGGGGACAACTGGCAGTAACTACGCCAGCCGGGTCAACCAGCCACGCTCGTCGGGGACCCGACCGTACTGGAGGTCGAGGAGGGAGGAGCGGATCGACCGGGTGACCGGGCCGACGCCGTGGTCCACCGAGTGGTCGCCGATGGTGAGGTCGCCGTCGGGCCAGGCCAGCCGGCCGATCGGGGTGATCACGGCAGCGGTGCCGGAGGCAAAGACCTCGGTGATCTCGCCACTGCGGACACCGTCCTTCCACTCGTCGGCGGACACCTGGCGCTCCTCGACCTTGTGACCGAGGTCGGCGGCGAGCTCCAGCACTGAGGCCCGGGTGACGCCTTCGAGGATCGAGCCGGACAGCTCGGGCGTGACGATGCGGCCGTCGGCGTAGACGAAGAACATGTTCATGCTGCCGATCTCCTCGAGCCACTTGTGCTCGACGGCGTCGACGAACGCGACCTGCTCGCAGTTGTTGGCGACCGCTTCGGCCAGCCCGGCCAGGCTGGCGGCGTAGTTCCCGCCGCACTTGGCTGCGCCGGTGCCGCCCGGCGTCGCCCGGATGGTGGAGGTGGTCAGCCAGATCGACACCGGCTTGGGGCCGGTGTCGAAGTACGGGCCTGCAGGGGAGGCGATGACGCCGAACAGCACCTCACGCGCCGGCCGCACGCTCAGCGCTGCCTCGGTGGCGATCATGTAGGGGCGCAGGTAGAGGCTGGTCTCGCCGCTGTCGGCCGCGGGAACCCACGGCTCGTCGACCGTCACCAGCGCCCGGAGCGCCGAGACGAAGGCGTCCTCCGGCACCTGCGGCAGCGCGAGCCTTGCTGCGCTGGCGGTGAACCGTGCGGCGTTGCGATCGGGCCGGAACGCCCACACCGATTGGTCCGCGTGCCGGTAGGCCTTCAGCCCTTCGAAGATCTCCTGCGAGTAGTGCAGTACGGCGGCAGCCGGGCTCACCGTGAGCGGTGCGTACGCGGTCACCTTCTGGTCGTGCCAGCCACGGTCGACCGTCCAGTTCGCCACCACCATGTGGTCCGTGAACGCCTGCCCGAACGCCGGCTTGGCCAGCACCGCCGTCCGCGTCTCCGCGCTGGCCGGATCGTGTCGCACCTCAACCGCAAAGTCCCAGGTCTCACTCACCTCCGGCACGTTACCCCTGCCGCTGGAGTGTGCTCGACCCAGTGCCCACTCTGCGGCCATCGAGGTACAGCTGCCGCCTCAGCACCTCCTGCAGATCCCACGCCGCCGCCAGCCCGGGCTCCCGCTCGCGTACGACGCTCAGCACGCGCTCGGCGGCGTCGTACAAGTAATAGGTGTGCCACTCGTCCGGCAGCTCCACCAACACCCGCAGCGCCAGCGCCACGCTCGCGGCGATCTCGCCGTCCACCGCCAGACACTCGGCCAGCCCGAGCTCCACTCCGGCACGTTCACCGAGCCACGCTTCCGGGCACTCCTCCAACGCTCGCCCCAGCAGCACGCATCCGGCGCCGCCGTACCCAAGACGTGCGCAGATCCGCCCCTCGGCCCAGCGCACCTGGTACGACGCCCAGTCCGTCAGCCAAGCGTCCGTCGTCCTGGCTGCGGGCACGACGTCCGCAACACTCAGGAGCTCCTGAAGAGCCCGGTGTGCCTCGGCGCCGCGACCCAGCTCGGCGAGCACCTGCGCTCGCGCCGCGTGCGCCTGCAGGACGGAGCCCGGTGTCTGCCCTCCGACGGTCAGGGCCTCTTCGGCGAGCTCGAGAAGCTGAGGCAGCGGTCGCCGCTCCGCGAGCCCGCTGGCTGCCTCCAGCGCACGCACCGAGCTGCGGACGGATTGCTCTGCCGAGCTGTCCGCAGCGGACCGCGCCGTCTGCCACCAGCGCCTGGCCGCGTGCGCCTGCCCGAGGCCGGTCAAGGTCAGCGCGATGAGCGCGGTCAGTCGCGCGACCTGGGTCGGCATGCTCGCCGGCAGCGCACGGAGATCCATGATCAACTCCGGCAGCAGACACCCAGGCGGAACGCTGCGGAAGTCCTCGAGCCCGGCATCGACGATGCCGAAGGACTGGACGAGCTCGTGCCAAGCCGCCTGCAGCGGATCCGCTGGTATCAGCGAGTCGGCCGGCTGCAGCCGGGCCCGGCTCTGCTCGAACGCAGTGGTCAGCCGGCTCCCAGTGCCGAGCTCGCGATCACAGAGCCGTGCCAAGTCGGCAGAGCCGGGCCGCTGGCCGCGCTCCACCTGCGACAGGTAGCTGTGGTCGTAGCCGACCCGGCCGGCCAGTTGGCGCAGGCTCAAGCCGACTGCCTGCCTGCACTGCCGCAACTGCGCGCCGAACGCTGCCTCAGCCACAGGACCACCCCCGTTTGCACTTCGAGCTCATGTGGTGCGTGCCCAAGACAGTACAAGCCCACGCCGACAAAACGCTGCCAGAACCCTTGCAGGCAAGGACATGCGGGCTGTGGGCTGTTCACACAGCCCACAGCCCACACCTGTTGTGAACAGCAGCCGCTGGGCAACAGTGCAGAGGTGAACACGACGCAGCGGCACCCTCGCCTCTTCCGACTGGTCCGCCACGTCCACGCCTCCGGCATCCACGCCACAGGCACCCTCGCCGAAGGCGTCCAGTGGTCCGACGGAGCCGTAGCCCTGAGATGGCGCGGCCCCTGGCCCAGCACCTCCACCTGGGACGGCGGCATCGAAGCCCTCCTGGCCGCCCACGGCAACGGCGGCCGCACCCAGGTCCACTGGATTCCGAGCAGCCCACAGCCGGTGCCCAGCCGGGCTGGGCCGGTCGCCGGTCGTCCGACGCAGAGCGCCGTACAGATCAGTCCGTTCTGGCTGCCGGCCCCGGCTCCCGACGGCTGCTGCTCCCGCTGCGGGCAGCCGTGGCCGTGCCCTGGACTGTGTCCTTGACAGCTGAGTGAGACATCGCTGCCGGGCCTCTGCTAATTCGGTTTAGTGTGAGGTCGGTTGTTTGCCGGTGTGGGGAGGAGTCGTGGTGGCGGACGGGGCGGTGGTGGATCCCCTGGACGAGCTGGACGCGCAGTTGTCGAGGCTGCGGACGGTGGCGGACGAGCTGCGCGGAGCCCGGGGCCGGCCGGTGCTGGAGGGGAATCAGGTTGAGTTGATCGAGGACGGGCCGACGCTGCTCAGGGCTTACGAGGAGTTGCAGAAGAGTTCTGAGCGGGAGGTGCGGGTGCTGGATCGGCCGCCGTACGTGACGCCGCCGTCGACGCAGCAGCGGCTGGAGCTGGAGCGGTTGGCGGACGGGGTCGAGTACCGGGCGATCTACGGCACCGAGGTGTTCGAGTCCGAGGACATCATGGGGGTGCTGCCGGAGCTGCAGTCGGCGGGTGAGGTGAGCCGGGTCCTGGCCCAGGTGCCGATGAAGATGGCCGTCGGGGACGACCACACCGCGCTGATCGGGCTGACCAAGCGGGCGCCGGCCGAGTCCAACCTGCTGATCCGGTCGTCGGGGTTGCTGGACGGGCTGATCGCGACGTTCGAGATGCTGTGGGCGCTGGCGATCCCGATGCCGGCGTTGCTCGCGAACGGGGAGGTCCCGGCCCTGCGGTCGCCGGACCGGGACATCCTGCTGCTGCTCGCGGGTGGCGCGACCGACGACATGATCAGCCGGCGGCTGCGGATCAGCCCGCGGACGACCCAGCGCCGGGTCCGCGCGCTGATGGAATCACTCGGCGCGCAGACCCGGTTCCAGGCGGGCGTCCAAGCCGCCCGCCGTCGCTGGATCTAGTTGATGGTCACGACCGTGCCGGCCCGGTTCGGGAACTCGACGAAGCCGGTGGAGCGCTGACCGGTCGGCAGACCGGACCAGGATGCGGTGACCTGGAAGGGGCTGAACGCGGCCGGTGCGGCTGTCGGGGTGACCTTGAGGGCGCTGCCCGCAGTGGACGTCACCACGTTGGTCTGCATCGTGTACTTCGTGGTGTCAGCACCAGGCGGGTTGGTCAGGGTGATCGCGAGAACACCCCACACGCCCGGAGCCGGTGCGGCGAGCGTCGCGGAGGCCTGGTTGGACCCGTTGCCCACGAACGACAGCAGCTGCTTCTGACCGTTCACGACCTTGTAAAGCACCAGCCAGATGCTGCCGGCCGGGTCGACGGTCTTGATGTTCCACTGCACGGCCTTGCTCTGCGCCGTGACGGTCACCGGGTAGTCGGGCAGGTCCGCATCCGCAGCCCCAGCCGGCACTGCACCAGGTACGAGCGGAGCCGACACAACGCCGTACGCCCTGATCGGTGAGCCGGCTTTGCCGACGGTGGCCTGGAAGCTCGCCGTGCCGGAGGCGCCGGCGCCGCCGACCTCGGTTGGCGCGAGGACAGAGGTCGGTACGACGGCGATCGGGCTGCGGACCGCCTTGCCGGCACCCTGCCAGGTCAGCCAGCCGCTGGTGGTCTCACCGGACGCTGCCGTGTCGAGGGTGAGCTTGACCGTGAAGGTCTTGGTCTGACCGGCGGCCGTGAAGTTCAGGATCGACGGGATCACCGTCGCCTTCATGCCGGGAACAGTGACCGTGGCTCGGTAGAGCCCCGGGGTCACTGCGGTCACCCGCCGGGTGATGGTCTGAGTGCCGAGCAACTGCCCGACCGCGATCGACGGAGCGTTGTAGTCGCTCGGGTCGACAGCCGGTACGCCGGTACCGGTCGCGACACCACTGCCCTCGAGGTAGCTCAGCCAGTCCACGTCACCGGAGTCGTAGACCAGACCCGGGTCGAGCATCTTCGACGGCTGCACCTCACCAGCACCCCGCGCGAACGGGTCGCTCTCGACCTCGCCAGTAGAAGACAGTACGTCGGTAGCCGTCGTCATCAGTGCGGACTTGACCGCCATCGGCGACCAGTCCGGGTGCTTCGACAGGTACAGCGCGGCCAGACCGGCGATGTGCGGCGCGGCCATCGACGTACCGGAGTAGAACGCGAAGCTGTGTCCGTCGTTGCTCGGCGGTGCGACCGCGGCAAGCACGTTCACACCGGGAGCAGCGATGTCAGGCTTCAGAAGGTCACCATTGCTCGACGTCGACGGGCCGCGCGACGAGAAGTCGGCCATCTGCGGGTACGGCTCGTTCTGCCCGCTGGTGTTGCCCGGCACGAGCTCTGCCGTGGCGTTGGCACTGGTCGCATACGCCTTGACCGTCAGCGCCGACGGGACGTTGAGGTGCACGGTCGGTACGACGTGCGAGTCACCGAGCGCGTCCTGGTCGAACACGTTGAGCAGGACCATCCCGACACCACCGGCACGGAGTACCTCGGCGGACTTGTCCACCCGGGCGCCCACACCGCGCTCGCAGACGACGATCTTGCCGCCGGTCTTCGCCGGGTCGAGCGTGCCGGGCAGACAGCCCAGCGCATCGGCGTCAGTGGCCGACGCGGTCTTGACGGCCGGGCCGGTCACCAGCGGACGGGTTCCGGTGTTCGCCGCGATGCTCGTGCTCACCCCGGCGTACTTCTGCCCGTTGCCCAGCACCACAGTGCCCGCGTACGGCGCTACGGTGCTGGCGCCGACCGTGGTCACCCACGGGGAGGTGTTGTCGAGCGTCGACGCGTACGGACCGGAATTGCCGCCCGCCGCGGACACGAAGATGCCGGCCGACGCCGCGGACAGGAACGCGAGCTGGACCGGGTCGGTGTGCGCGGACTCGAAGATAGAGCCGACCGAGTAGTTGATGACGTCGACGCCGTCGGCCACGGCCTGGTCGATCGCGGCCAGGATGTCGGAGGTCAGGCCGCCGGAGTTCTTGCCGTCCTTGCCCTCCCACAGTGCCTTGTAGACGGCGATCTTGGCCGCCGGGGCGACACCGGAGATGGTGCCGAAGTTGATGCCGCTCTCCGCGACGTCGATGCCGGGCTTGCCCGCTGCGGTGGAAGCGGTGTGGGTGCCATGGCCGTTGCCGTCCCGCGGTGAGGCGTAGTCGGCGCGCTGGTCCGGTGGGACCAGGTTGAGCCAGCCGTCGCCGAAGTACCGGGCGCTGATGAGCTTGGTGTTGCACAGGTCGGCGGTGAAGCTCTCACCGGTCTCGCAGCTGCCGGTGAAGGTGTTGCCGTCGGCCTTCTGCATCACGGTGCTGGTGCCGGAGCGGTACGGCCGGTAGGGGTCTGCGGTGGTCGGGGGCTGGGTGCCGAGCGCAGGGCCCGAGAAGGACGCGCTCTCCGGCCAGACGCCGGTGTCCACGACGCCGACCACGACACCCTTGCCGGCTTGCGCCGTACCGCCGAGGGTCTTCCAGATGCCGTCGTTGCCGGACAGCTTCAGGAAGTCCGCGGGCTTGCGGTCGTCCAGAGCCTTGTGCAGCTGGTCCGGGACCACGGAGACCACGCCTGCCGTCTTGCTGAGCTCGTTGACCTGCTGGGAGGTCAGCGAGGCGGTGAACGCATTCAGAGCGGTCGAGTAGTCCTGGCTGACCTTCGCACCGACCTTGGCGGCGACCTGTGCGTGCTTGGCGCCGAGGAACGAGCGGTAGCGCTTGGAGTCCGTGCTGTTGACGTCTACCTTGCGGCCCTTGGCCGGCTTGGTCGCCTTCAGCCCGCTGACGCCGCCTTGGTACGTCGCCAGTGGCTTGTCGGCCAGTGTCACGACGTACCGGCCCGGTGCGAACGTCGGCAGCCCCATCGAGGTGGCCTCTGACCCAGGCGGCGGTGCGGTCGGTGCTGCCGAGCCTGGTGGAGCCACCAGGGCGGTGGTGATCAGCGCGGCGCCCGCTAGCAAAGCGGTGCGCCGGCGCAGGTTGGGATGGTTCACGTGATGCCTCCACGGGAGGGACGCGCGCCTCGGGCGTCCCGTAGTCCTGACCGCCGGCTGTAGCCGCGGTCGCCCGCCCCCGAGCTCCGGACGACGAAGAGCCTGCCAACTCGTAGCGCCGGCTACACGGGTTTGGCTTCAACTGGCCGCTGGCGAAAACCTGCCAAACAACCGGCGACGGGGTCCCGACAGCGTCGGGAAGCCGACAGCGGCAGCGCATTGACCTGGAAGTTACGGAGCGTCTCTACTTAATGAACTCCAACCGCCCCGGGAGGTCCGCCCATGCGTTCACGGTGCCTTGCTGTCGTCCTCGGTCTGGTTCTGCTGCTCGTCGGTGGGACGCAGACCGCGCAGGCGGCGAACGTCCTGACCAATCCGGGCTTCGAGACCGGGTCACTGAGCGGGTGGACGTGCTCTGGCGGGTCTGTCGTCAGCAGTCCGGTGCGGAGTGGCGGCTATGCGCTCAACGGGGCGGTGTCGAGTTCGGACTATGCACAGTGCAGCCAGACGGTGTCGGTGCAGCCCAGTACGGCGTACACGCTGTCGGGATGGGTGCGTGGGTCGTACGTCTACCTCGGCGTCACGGGCGGTGCGTCGACCTGGACGCCGTCTGCTTCGAGCTACACGCAGCTGAGTGTCTCGTTCACGACAGGTGCGAGTCAGACGTCGGTGCAGGTCTACGTGCACGGATGGTACGGACAACCGGCGTACCAGGCGGATGACATCAGCCTCGACGGTCCGGGCGGCAACCCATCTGGACCTGGCGTCCCCGGGCCGCCTTCAGTCACGGGTACGACGAACAGCAGCATCTCGCTGAGTTGGGGCGCCTCCACTGGCACCGTCACCGGCTACCGCGTGTATGAAGGCTCCAACGTCGTACAGACCGTTACTGGTACGACGGCGACCGTCAGCGGACTCGGGACGTGTACGAGCCACACCTACTCGGTCGCGGCGTACAACGGCACCGGTGAGTCGGCCAAGTCCACAGCGGTGACAGGTACGACGGGAGGCTGCACGAGCACGGGGTTGCCGAAGCACGCGCTGATCGGATACCTGCACGCGAGCTTCGCCAACGGCTCGGGGTACGTGCGGATGGCCGACGTGCCGGCGGAGTGGAACATCATCAACCTGGCCTTCGGTGAACCGACGTCGGTGACGTCGGGGGACATCCGCTTCAACCGCTGCCCGGTCGCGGAGTGCCCGAGCGTGGAGAGCGAGGCGGAGTTCGCCAGCGCGATCCGGGCCAAGCAGGCGGCGGGTAAGAAGGTGCTGATCTCGATCGGCGGCGCCAACGGGCAGGTGCAGCTGACCACGACGGCGGCCCGGGACGCGTTCGTCAGCTCGGTCAGCGCGATCATCGACCGCTACGGCCTCGACGGGCTGGACATCGACTTCGAAGGACACTCGCTGTACCTGAACGCGGGTGACACCGACTTCCGCAACCCGACCACACCGGTGATCGTCAACCTGATCTCGGCGCTGAAGTCGCTCAAGGCGAAGTACGGTGCCAACTTCGTGCTGACGATGGCGCCGGAGACGTTCTTCGTGCAGGTCGGGTACCAGTTCTACGGCGGTGCGGGTGGCGGCGACAACCGGACCGGGTCCTACCTGCCGGTGATCCACGCGCTGCGCGACGCACTGACCGTGCTGCACGTCCAGGACTACAACTCCGGTCCTGTGATGGGGCTGGACAACCAGTACCACACCATGGGCGGCGCGGGCTTCCACATCGCGATGACCGACATGATCAAGGCCGGCTTCCCGGTCGCGAACACCGGTCAGACCTTCCCAGGACTCCGGCAGGACCAGATCGCGTTCGGACTCCCGGCAGCGGTCAGCGCAGGCAACGGCTACACCGCCCCGGCAGTCGTGCACCAGGCGCTCGACTGCCTGGTCAAGGGCCAGAGCTGCGGCGGTTACAGCCTCCGTGGCGGCGCCTCGCCGGCCTTCCGTGGGCTGATGACGTGGTCGATCAACTGGGACCGGTACTACGGCTGGGAGTTCAAGAACAGTCACGCGCCGTACCTCGCCGCGCTGCCCTGAGGTTTCCCGCAGGTCCTCACTGTGGGAATCCGCAGCGAAAGTGTGCGGGAAATACCCTTCCCGATTCTTGGTCCGGCGCTGGTATGAAGGAGGCATGACAGCGTCAACGACCCGCCCGGTGATCCTCACCGTGGACGACGACCCCGGCGTTTCCCGGTCGATCGCCCGTGACCTCCGCCGTCGGTACGGCGAGGAGCACCGCATCGTCCGGGCGGAAAACCCTGGGCAGGCGCTGGATGCCCTGCGCGAGCTCAAGCTGCGGGGCGAGCCGGTGGCGCTGCTGCTGGCCGACTACCGGATGCCGCAGATGTCCGGGATCGAGTTCCTCGAGGCCGCGATGGACCTGTTCCCGCTGGCGCGCCGCGTGCTGCTCACCGCGTACGCCGACACCGACGCGGCGATCCAGGCGATCAACGTGGTCGACCTCGACCACTACCTGCTGAAGCCGTGGAACCCGCCGGAGGAGAAGCTCTACCCGGTGGTCGACGCGATGCTCGACCTGTGGAAATCGACCCCGGAGCCGTCCACCGACGAGACCCGGGTGATCGGCCACCGCTGGTCGGCGCCGTCGTTCGCGGCCCGCGACTTCCTCGCCCGCAACGCCGTGCCGTACCGGTGGTACGGCGTGGACGAGGACGAGAGCAAACGGCTGCTGGAGGCGGCCGGGGTGGACGGTTCGACGCTCCCGGTGATCATCACGCCGGACGGCACGGTGATGGTGGCGCCGAGCGAGGCCGAGCTGGCCAACAAAGTGGGACTGTCGACGGCGCCCGCCTCGGAGTTCTACGACCTGGTCGTGGTCGGTGGCGGTCCGGCGGGTCTCGGTGCGGCCGTGTACGGCGCCAGCGAGGGGCTGCGGACCGTGCTGGTCGAGCAGCTGGCGACCGGCGGCCAGGCCGGCCAGTCGAGCCGGATCGAGAACTACCTCGGCTTCCCCGACGGTGTCTCGGGCGCTCAGCTGACCGACCGGGCCAGGCGCCAGGCGGTGCGGTTCGGCGCCGAGCTCCTGACGGCCCGTCAAGTGGTCGGTCTGGAGACGCTCGGGTCTGCGCGCAAGCTGCGGTTCTCGGACGGCAGCGAGATCTCGTCGCACTCGGTGATTCTGGCGACCGGGGTCTCGTACCGGACGCTCGACGCCCCTGGTGTGGACGACCTGTGCGGCCGGGGCATCTACTACGGTTCCGCGACGACCGAGGGGCCCAGCTGTGCCGGCCAGGAGGTCTACATCATCGGCGGGGCGAACTCCGCCGGCCAGGCCGCGGTGTACTTCTCGAAACACGCCAAACGCGTGCATATGCTGGTGAGAGGACCATCGCTGACGGCGACGATGTCGTCGTACCTGATCAATCAGATCGACGAGATCGACAACATCGAGGTCCACACCTGTACGCAGGTGGTCGACTGCAAGGGCTCCGACCATCTCGAACGGGCAACCCTGCGGAACAGTGTGACCGGTGAGTCGCGCGAGGTGGACACGGAGTGGATGTTCGTGTTCATCGGTGCGGCCCCGCGGACGGACTGGCTGCCGGGTGACCTGCTCCGCGACGAGCGCGGTTTCGTGCTCACCGGGCCGGACCTGCACGGCAAGCCGCCGGGCTGGGCGCTGGAGCGGGAGCCGTACCACCTGGAAACGAGCATGCCGGGCGTGTTCGCCGCCGGGGATGTGCGGGCCGAGTCGGTGAAGCGGGTCGCCTCCGCGGTCGGCGACGGAGCAATGGCCGTGACACTCGTGCACCGATACCTGGAGATGCTCTGATGACTGTCGACACCGAGAAGCCGCGCCGGCTGACCCCGGACGAGTTGCGCACGCTCTTCCTGTTCGAGTCGCTGACCGACGAGCAGTTGCAGTGGCTGTCCGATGCCGGGTACGTCGAGTCGGTGCAGGACGGGATCGTGTTCTCCGAGGGAGACCCGGCGACCTGCTGCTACGTGCTGCTGTCCGGTGAGCTCCGGCTGTGCAAGCTGTCGCACGGTGAAGAGGTCGAGATCAACCGGACCCGCCAGCGCGGGGTGTACGCCGGCGCCTTCAACGCCTTCTTCGGCGCCACCGACCACAAGACCTACACGGCGACGATGCGGGTGACCGAGCCGTCGGAGTTCTACGTGATCGGCGCCGAGACCATGGCGACGATGATGAACACCTGGTTCCCGATGGCGGTGCACCTGATCGAGGGCTTCATCATGGGGATGCGCCGGACCAACGAGACGCTGGGGGAGCGCGAGCGGCTGCTCGCCCTCGGATCGCTGTCGGCCGGTCTTACGCACGAGCTCAACAACCCGGCCGCCGCGGCGGTCCGGGCGGCAGCGACGCTGCGGCAGCGGGTCGCGGGCATGCGGTCCAAGCTGGCGATGCTTGCCGACGGCACCTTGGATGCGACCAAGCTGCACCAGATCGTCGAACTGCAGGAGGCGGCGGTCGAGCGGCTGGACAAGACCAAGGACAAGGACATCTCACCGATGGAGTTGTCCGACGCCGAGGACTCGCTGACCGACTGGCTGGACGACCACGACGTGCAGGCCAGCTGGGACGTCGCGCCGGTGCTGGCCGCGGCCGGTCTCGACGTGCCGTGGATGGAAGAGGTGCTGGCCGCGGTCGGGCCGAAGTACCTCGAAGGTGCTGTGCGCTGGCTGATGTACACGATCGACACCGAGTCGCTGATGAACGAGATCGACGACTCCGTCACCAGGATCTCGACCCTGGTCGGCGCCGCGAAGCAGTACTCGCAGATCGACCGAGCGCCGTACCAGATCGTCGACCTGCGCGAGTTGCTGAAGTCGACGCTGGTGATGATGTCGGGCAAGCTGCAGGGGTACGAGGTGGTGAAGGACTTCGATCCGGAGCTGCCGCCGATCCCGGCGTACGCCGCCGAGCTCAACCAGGTGTGGACCAACATCATCGACAACGCGGTGAGCGCGATGGGCGGGTCGGGAACGCTGACGATCCGGACCAAGAAGGACGGCGCCTACGCGGTCGTCGAGATCGGTGACACCGGCCCGGGGATCCCACGAGAGATCCGCAACCGCATCTTCGAGCCCTTCTTCACCACCAAGCCGATCGGCGAGGGCACCGGCCTGGGCCTCGACATCTCCTGGCGCATCGTGGTCAAGAAGCACCACGGCGACCTCCGCGTCGAATCCCAGCCCGGCGACACCCGCTTCAAGATCGTCCTGCCCCTAGACCCCGAGAAGGAACTGGAAACCGACCCCGACCTCCTCACCTAGTCTCGCTTGTTGTTGAGGGCAACCAGTTGAGAATGGTGGAGAGGGCCTCGGGATCGACATGGGCCGGGGTTTGGTAGTCGGTCATCGTGGACGGGCCGGCGCCGGGGAAGAAGAGGTGGTTGTCGGCGTGCAGGACGGTGATGGTGACGTCGGGGCGGTGGTCGAGGCCGCGTTGCGCGCCGATCAGGTCGTCGGCGACGGTGACCTGGTAGTCGCGGCCGCCTTGAAGGACCAGGATCGGGAGGTCGAGCTTGGCCGCGGTGGTGACCGGGTCGTAGTCGCGGAGGTCCAGCCAGTACGAGGCCGGTGCGCCAAACGGGAGGTCCGCAGCAGGGGTGTCGACTGAGAGGTCGGGGCTGTCGACAACGGCTGCCTGCCGCTCGAACTGCTCGACGATCTCGGCCGTGACTGCCTCGGGGTTGGTGGTCGCTAGGTACCGCAGGACGCGTACGGCGGCGTGGTGCATCGGCTTGGTGTCGCCGGCCATGATCACGAGTCCGGCCACGGACGGCTCGGCGGCCGCGACTCGCGGGGCGAACTGCTGCCCATGCTGTGGCCGACCACGAACACCTGATCCGCATGCTCCTTCAGCGCGCGTACGGCGGCGACGGCGTGTGGCACGTATTCGTCGTACGGCGTGAAGCCTGGCTCGGTCATCACCTCAGGCCGGGCGACCGTCAGCTTGTCGAACCGCAGGACCGCGACACCATGGCTCGCCAATCCCCAGGCCAGGTCCTTGAGCGGCTTGTTCGGTCCGCTGGTCTCGTCCCGATCGAGCGGTCCGCCTCCTGTGAGCAGCACGACGCCGACCGGAGCACGGCGCGCGTCCGGCGACGAACCGTCGTACCGCGGAAGGCTCAGCGTCCCGGGGACCGTCGACCCGGCGGACGCGCCGGGGATCGCGGAGGCGTGGGATGGGCTGACGGCGGAAAGCGTGGTGTCGGCGGTGAGGATGATGTCGTGTTCGGTGAAGTGGGCGGGATCGGCGTACGGCGGGGTGGTCCAGGCGGTCATCCGATTACCTTTCTCAGTCTTTGAGAAAGGTAGCATGACGTGAGATCGTTCGACCCATGGGTCCGCTGGAACTGCTGGGACACCCGGTCCGGCTGCGCATCGTGCACGCACTCCGCGGCGACCGGAGGCTGACCACGGGCGAACTCGGGGAACGCGTGCCGGACGTCTCGAAGGCAACGCTGTACCGCCATGTCGAGCTGCTGGCCGACGGCGGCATCTTGGAGGTCGCCGAGGAGCGCCGGGTCCGGGGTGCGGTCGAGCGGCGGTATCGGCTGCGGCAGGAACGGGCGTCGATCGACTCCGCAGCACTCGAGTTGACGAACGACGACTATCGGCGTGGGTTCGCGGCCGCGATGGCCGCGTTGGTTGCCGAGTTCAACGCGTACCTCGACCGCGAGGGCGCTGACCCGACAGCGGACCTGGTCGGGTTCCGCCAGCACGCGGTCTGGTTGCGCCGGGACGAGCTGGAACAGCTGATCGAGGGCATGCGTTCAGCGATCCTGCCGGTGCTGGCGAACGACGCGGGACCGGAACGCTCCCGCTACCTGCTCAGCCCCATCCTGTTCCCGGTCGAGGATCCAGACGACACGTGAACGCACCAGTTGATCGGGCGGGAGCCGCCGGTGCTCGTCAGGTCTGGCTTTCCTTGGTCGGGGGTTGAGGGGTGTCGTTGCGGTCCGAGTCCGGTTGCGCGCCTTCGTCGTGGCGGATCTCCTGGTCGCGTACGTCGACGTCGCCGCGCTCGAGCGCTTCGTTCACCTCGGTGTCGGTGACCTCAGCCGGGTTTTCGTGCGTCACGGGAGTCAAGCCCTCGTAGGGCCCACTGGGACTGGTCATAGCCGTCCCTCCATTCCTGAGTGCTGTGCAACATCCCGGTGCCCATCCACAGCCGGATCCACTCAGTCCACCCACCCGCGAGCAACCCCGTCACATCTCCTCACTGAGATCCGTCAACAGGACGTACACGGAGACCAGAGGAGAACACCATGCAGACAACACAGCAGCCAGAGGCAGCGCAGGCCGAAGGCGGAACCGCAGCGCCGGAGGCGGCTGGCGCCGCAGTAGCGGACGCGGCTGGCGCCGCAGTGCCGGCGGCAGCTGGTGCCGGAGGGCGGGAGGTGGTTGTGGGGACCGCGGTTGTGCGGATTCACAGCTATGCCGTCGATCCCGACAAGCTGGCCGAGTTTCTCGAGCGGCGGGCGAAGGTGATTGGGGTGATTCGGGATGCGCATCCTGGGTTGACTTCGACGCAGCTTGTTCGGCTCGAGGATGGGAGTTACAGCGACACCTGGCGCTGGGAGTCGTTCCAGGCGATGGCTGCTGCCTTCCCGCTGGCCCAGTCGCCGGAGGCGGTCGCGGCCTGGTCCCTGGTGTCCGCGCCGCCGACCGCCACCAACGCCGAGGTCATCGACGAGCGTTAGGTCAGTTCTAGTTGGAGTTCGGTGATCCAGTGGGTTTCGTCGTCGCCGTCTGCTTCGAGGAAGTGGTGGCGCCAGCGGGGGGACTCCAGGAGGTCGTGGTGGCCGTTTGCTTCGGCCCAGCGGGCTAGGTCCTGGTAGGCGGCAGCGATGCCGGATATCGGGCCCTGGTGGATGGTGGACGCCACCTCGACGGCAGGCAGTGACCGGGTCTGCAGACCTGGAACCGAGTCAGTGGGTACGGCGTAGCCGGCGATGACCTCGACCGCGGGGCCGCTGTCCGCCGAGACGAAACGAGCGACGGGCGTGGTTCGGTCGGCCTTCACCGCCTCCATCCGCTCGATCACCTGCTCGAAGAGATCACGCAGTACCTGACCGGTGCTCTGCGGGCTGGCGTCGTCCGCGGACGCCGAGAGGGCTGCGATCGTCAGTGCGTCGGCTTGTTTGATTTCGATCGTCGTGTTCATGCGGTTCTCCTGCTCGATCAGTCGGAGTCTCGCTGTCACTCGGTCGAGGACGTGCCGGTCGTGCCGCACCCGGCGTTCGAACTCGGCCTGCCGCAGGCGCAGCATCCCCTTCATCTCCGCGGGATCCACGCCTTCACCGAGCAGCCGGCCGACCTCGTCCAGGCTGAACCCGAGCCCTTTGAGGGCGACCAAGCGGTTCAGGGTCGTCAACTGCGTGACGTCGTACGAGCGTCGGCCGCTGTGCGGATCGACGTGCGCAGGCTTGAGTACGCCGATGGCGTCGTAGTGCCGCAGCATGCGCGTCGACACTCCACCGAGGCGAGCGAATTCTCCGATGTTCACCATGACAACCCGACTCTCTGCCTTGACACAGTGTCAACTGCAAGGTCAGCGGAGGGCCGTGCCTTGGGTGTGCGAGAGCAGGCTCAGGTCGTCGCGGGTGGGCAGGGATTCCCAGTCGCCGGTCGCGGTGACGCAGAAGGCCCCGGAGGTGGTGGCGCGGTCGAGGCGGTGTTCGGGGGAGAGGTCGTCGAGGGTGCCCGAGAGGTAGCCGGACACGAAGGCGTCGCCGGCGCCGATGCTGTCGACGACGGTCACCGGGAGAGCGGGGCGGTGGATGGTGCCGTCGGTGGTGTGCGTCCAGGCGCCCTTGCCGCCGGCGGTCACGACGATCTCGGTGATGCCGTTGTCCAGCAGGTCGCGGACTGGTTCGGTGGCGTCGGTGAGGATGTCGAGCTCGTCGTCGGACGCGAAAACCGTGTGTACGAAGGGAAGCAGCTCACGCAGGGCGGTCGCCGCGTCGGCGCGTGACCACAGCCGAGCGCGGTAGTTCACATCCAGTGATACGCGTACGGCGGACTCCGCAGCCGCACGTACGACGTCCAGCGTCGCCGCTCGCGTGGAGTCGGAGAGGGCCGGGGTGATGCCGGTGACGTGCATGAGTCGAGGCGCGGACGCTTCCAGGGCGGCGAGGCACTCCGCACTGGTCAGCATGGAACCGGCCGAGCCGCGGCGGTGGTAGCTGACCCGGGTGATGTCGTGCGACGGCTGGTCGAACGCAATGAACCCGGTGAACGACTCGTCCGAGAAACGGAGCCACTGCGTGTCCACACCCTCGGCCCGCAGGGTGCGCTGGATCAGCCGGCCGGGCTCGTCGTTGCCCACAGCACCCAGCCAGGCGGCCTGGTGGCCGAGCCGCGACACTCCGATCGCGACGTTGCTCTCCGAACCGGCGATCGACAGGTGCGCATCACCGCCGAGCCGCATCGGACGAGCAGTCCGCAACGAAACCATCGTCTCGCCGATGGTCAGGAGATCCGTCATCGCTCTACTCCGTACGGTCGACTGAGTTGAGGCCGAATGCACCCCGGTGCCTGGTCATGGGCGGTGCGCGCCTACGGCGGTGAGGAACGCCTTGGCGCGGGCAGCTAGTTCGGATTGGGGGCCGCCGGTGGCGGCGTCGCCTAGGAGGGGGGAGGCTACGCCTACGGCTAGGGCGCCGGCGGCCAGGTACTCGGGGGCGGTCTTCGCGTCGACGCCGCCTACCGCGATCAGGGGTGCGTCGGGGAGTGGGGCGCGGAGTTCACGGAAGTAGCCGGGGCCGTAGACCTTGGCCGGGAAGATCTTGACCGCGGTCGCGCCGAGGTCGAGCGCGGCGACGACCTCGGTGGGGGTGAGCGCGCCGCAGAGCAGCGGAAGACCGAGCTCGACGCTGCGGTGGGCGCCGCGGGTGATCGCGGGCGTGACCGCGAACCCGGCGCCGGCAGCAGCGACCTCGTCGGCCTGGGCGGGCGTGACGACGGTGCCCGCGCCGATCAGGATCGACGGGTCGTACGTCGAGCGCGCCTTGGCGATCGCCTCGACCCCGCCCGGCGTGGTCAGCGACACCTCGAGGGCGGTGATCCCCGCCTCGACGAGGGTGTGGATGCATTCCAGGGCGCGCTCGGGGTCGTCGGTGCGGATGATGGCGAGCACCTTGCGGCGCCGGAGTTCGGCAAGCAGATCCATGGTTCCTCCTCGGGGTCCACGCTATTGGATCGATCCAGACATAGGACGTCCCATGTCATCGGTTTTGGGACGCCCGGAAGTGGATAAGTTACGAGGTGAACAACCGCCCCGTTGTTTACTTTCAGTTTTGGAGGCATCCGCCCATGCCCACCCGACTTCCACTCCTCGTAGCGCTCACGCTGCTGGCGCCCGCCGCCCCGGCCGTAGCGCAACCACTCACAGAAAGCCCGGCAGCAATCACCCAGACCGTGCTCTTCAACAAAGGAGACGCGGGGTACGGCTGCTACCGGATCCCCGCGATCGTGAAAACCAAGGCCGGCACACTGCTCGCCTTCGCCGAGGCCCGGCGGGCCTGGTGTGCGGACTCGCAGGAGATCGACCTGGTGATGCGCCGCTCCGACGACGACGGCCGGACCTGGTCGGCGACGCAGACCGTGCTCTCCGGCACCGACACCGACCCGAACGCGGTGGCGACCCGCGGCAACCCGGCGCCGATCGTCGACTACGAGACCGGCCGGATCGTGCTGCTCAGCACGATGGATCCCGGTACGACGAGCCGCCCGCGGACGCCGTACGTGCAGGTCAGTGATGACGACGGCCGGACTTGGAGCAAGGCCAGGAACATCGGTGACCAGATCGACGACCCGGCCTGGGGCTGGTACGCCACCGGGCCCGTGCACGGCATCCAACTGACGCGTGGTGCGCATGCCGGGCGGTTGGTGGCCGGGACCAACTACGACAACGGCAGCGGTCGTGCGGCTGGGCAATTGGTGTACAGCGACGACAGTGGCGAGACCTGGCACAAGGGTGCGACCGACCTGCGGGCCGATGGCGCCGTACCGCAGGAGATCAGTGTCGTCGAGAAGGTGGACGGCGGCGTCTATGCCATTGCCCGCAACAACGCCGGTGCTGCCGGAGCCAGCCGGATGTCTGCGGTCAGCAACGACGGCGGGCAGACGTATGTCGCGCCGTACGCGACCATCTCCGGTCTGACCACGCCGGTGGTGCAGACGTCGCTGCAGCGGCTGCGGGCTGTGGATCGCGGCGACAAGTACAACCGCATCCTGTTCGCCGGGCCGGCTGATCCGGAGCGGCGGCGGTACATGACGATCCGGTCCAGCTTCGACGAAGGCAAGACCTGGCAGTCCGTGGCCGAAGGCACCAGGATCACCAGCGACTGGTCCGGGTACTCCGACATGGCGATCCTGGACACCGGCGAGATCGGGTTGCTGTACGAAGGCGGCACGGTCGACGCGCGCGACCAGATCCGGTTCGCCCGGTTCACCGAGAGCGACATCGGCCACCCGGACGCGCCGCTCGGCGCGACGACGCCCGATGTCTCCGGGCTGGGCAACCACAGCTACCTGCGTGGCGGGACCACTGCGGTCGCCGGCAAGTTCGGGCAGGCTCGCGATCTCGACGGCGTCGACGACGCGATCCAACTGCCGTTCGCGGAGTCGCTCGCGGTCGGCGGCGGTGACTTCACCGCGATGGCGTGGATCAAGTACGGCGCGAGTACGGCGAACCAGGCGATCTTCTGGGGCTACGGCATCAACGAGTTCTCGCAGTTCTGGCTGCGGGCCGAACCCGCGGACAGCCGCATCCGCGGGCTGATCACCACCAACGGCAACACCGCGTCGGTCGCCACGACCAGCGCCTACAACAACAACGCCTGGCACCACGTCGCCCTGCAGCGCAAGGCCGGCACGTTGTCGATCTGGGTCGACGGCGTGCAGGCCGCCAGTGTCGCGGCGCCGGCCGGGTCGGTCAGTCCGGCGCGACCGTTCAAGATGTACGTCGGCCAGCGGCTCGACGGAGCGCATCACTTCGACGGCTCGATGGACGAGGTCCGGATCTACAAGCGGGCGCTGACCGCGACCGAGATCAACAGCATCCGTACGACGAACAGCACCGCGGTGGCTAACGCCGTACTCGATCTGCCGCTCGGGTAGCGCCATCACACTGGCCTGGCGGAGACCGTCAACCGCCAGGCCAGCTCGCCACTCGGCGGTACGACGGCCGCGTCGCCCGGACCGGCCTCCGCAAGATCGAACACCCGCCCGAGCATCGGCTCCACGCCCAGGCTCCGGTACGGCGCCTCGGCGGGGAACCCGGCCTGGTTGCGCCACAACGCCGTCGACACTGGTTGCCCGGGGCAACTCAACTCCAGCTGCAGGAGCGCGCCACGGTCGAGGACAGAGACTGTGGGGCAGTCGACGAGAATCGCCCCGACCGCGGTCCCGTCGGACGGGCCGTAGATGTTGAGGTCGAGCGGCGTCGGCCAGGTGGTGTCGAGCCAAGGCGCGTCCGCGGGCCACGGGGTCGAGAGATGGAGAGCGGCTTCGGGGTAGAGCCTGCAGGGCGTGCCGCCGGGTGCCAGCACCGATGCGCCGACTGCGCAGTCCAGGAGTGCATGGGCCGCCCACGTGAAGCGGTAGCCCGGCGGCGCGTGCAGGTGGTAGTCGGCGGTCACGGAGTCGGCGTCCGACGTGAAGGCCCGGGTCAGGGTCGTGCCGCCGTACGAAACCGACTCATCCCAGGGTTGGTTCCACAGACCGCCGTGGTCGGGGGTGCCGCGGACGGTCGGGAAGCACTCGTCGAGACCGCCGGCGTCCGTGAAGGCCGTGTGGTTCGTGCGGGGTCCGCTCAGGAGCCCGGGACCCTGCCAGAGCCACTCTCGACCAGCCAGCCGCAGTGACTTCCAGCGGCCGCCGTCCTCCGCGTCGATGACTACCATTCGGCGAACGAGCCGTCGGGGTGGGTCCAGACTGGGTTACGCCAGCTGTGGCCGGTCTGGTCCGCGGCGCGAACGGCGGCCTCGTCGACCGTGATTCCCAAGCCAGGCAGGGGATTCCACTCGGCGTGCCCGTTGACCCAGGTGTACGGCGTCGGGTCGGTCACGTACGACGTGAGGTCGCTCGCCTGGTTGTAGTGGATGCCGCGGCTCTGCTCCTGGATCAGAAAGTTCGGCGTCGCGAACGCAACCTGCAGACTCGCCGCCAGCGAGATCGGTCCGAGTGGGCAGTGCGGCGCCAGCATCGCACCGTGCGTGTCGGCCAGCACCGCGATGCGGCGCAGCTCCGAGATCCCGCCAGCGTGTGACACGTCCGGCTGGACCACCGCAACGCCGGCGTTCAGTGGCGCCACGAAGTCCGAGCGGTGGTAGAGCCGTTCGCCCAAGGCGAGCGGGACAGTCGACGTACTGACCACCTCGGACAGATGCACCATGTGCTCAGGCAGCACCGGCTCTTCGACGAAGAACGGCTGCAGGTCCTCGACCGCGTGCAGGATCCGCCGCGCGCCGGCCACGCCGACCCGGCCATGCAGGTCGATGGCCACGTCGCGCGTGTCGCCGAGAGCCTCACGGGCCGCACTCAACCGGGCCACGATGTCGTTGATCTCGGCAACGGACGGCGACGGCTGGATCAGTCCGCTGCCGTTCATCTTGACCGCGGTCATGCCAGCCTCGACCTGCTCCGCGACCTGGTCGGCCACGGCGGCCGGCTCGTCCCCGCCGACCCAGGCGTAGACGCGGACCCGATCGCGCACCCGTCCACCGAGCAGTGCTGCGACCGGAGCGCCGTACACCTTGCCGGCGATGTCCCACAGGGCGTGGTCGAGCCCGGCGACTGCGCTGCTCAGGACGGGCCCACCGCGGTAGAAGCCGCCCTTCGAGAGCACCTGCCAGTGTCGCTCGATCTGAAGGGGGTCCTGGCCGATCAGGTACTCCGACAGGGTCTCGATCGCGGTCCGGACGACCTCGGCGCGGCCTTCGACCACGGGTTCGCCCCAGCCGACGACACCGTCGCTCGTCTCGATCCGGCAGAACAACCAGCGCGGCGGGACCAGGAAGGTTTCGATCCTCTCGATCTTCACGAGCGACGTCCCCGGCCCCGGCCCCGAGCCGACGAGGAGCCACGGACCTCGGTCAGGTCCTCCGCCGCCTTCGCCAGCAACTCACGCATGGCCGACTCCGCCGCGCCAGGGTCGCCGGACCGGACGGCGTCCACCACCCGCTGGTGACTGGGCAGCGGATCGTCCGACGGCTTCACCTTGTGCACCAGCCGGTCGCGATCGGCCAGACCGGTCTCCATGATCACTTCCATCTTGGTCAGCAGCTCGTTCCCCGTTGCCGCCAGCAACGCGCGGTGGAACTTGAGGTCCGCGGCGACCGCCGCGAGGTCGTCCTTCGCCGACGCCATCTCCTCGAGCGCCGCGTCCAACGCCTCCAGGTGCGTCGGCTCCGCACGCTGGGCGGCCAGCCGGGCGGCGGCGGGCTCGACGATGCCCCGCACCTCGTGCAGTTCCTCGAGAAGCTCCGGCCGTACGTCGTCGTCGAAGTGCCAGCGGATCATGTCCGCGTCGAGCAGGTTCCAGTCCGACCGCGGCCGGACGAACGTGCCGCGCTTCTGCCGCGCGTCGACCAGCCCCTTGGCGGTCAGCACCTTCAACGCCTCGCGGACCGCGGTCAGGCTGACGCCGAGGTCGGCCTGCAGGTCCGGCACGTTGATGGTCGCGCCCTCCGGGATCTGTCCGGACAGGATGCGCTGGGCCATCACCTCCACGATCTGCCCGTGCAGTCCCCGCGTCACGCCGCGCTGAATCCCCGTCACACCGCTCTCCCTCATGCCGAGTCCTTCACCGCGGACCAACCACCGTCGACCACCAGGCTGGCAGCCGTCACGTACGACGCTTCCTCCGACAACAGGAACGCGATCACCTGTGCCACCTCGTCCGCCCGGCCGAGCCGGCCGACCGCTGTGGCCTTCGCACTCTGTTCGCGGCCCTCGGCGTCGACACGGTCCCACATCGCGGTCTCGATCGGGCCCGGCAGGACAGTGTTCACCCGGATGGAGCCGCCGTACTCGACGGCGAGTTGGCGTCCGAGCGCAACCAGGGCACCCTTGGTCGCCGCGTAGGCAGGGTGTCCGGGCAAGCCGACCAGCGCGTGCACTGACGAGACCAGCACGACGGAGCCGGCGCCGGCGACAAGGTCGTCGTACAGGCTCTGGAAGCCGAGGAAGGCTGCGGTCAGGTTGACGTCGAGCTGCCGTTGCCAGGCCGCCGGGGACAGCTCGTGAGCCGGTCGCACGTCGACGAAGACCGCGTTGCTGACCAGGCCGTCGATCGGGCCGAGCTCATCGCGACCCCGCGACGTCACCTCGGCCCACGTGTCCGGCGACGACACATCGCCCAGTACGGCGATCGCGCGGCCCGGCACCTCCTTGCACGGCTGCACGTCGACCTGCACGACCGACGCGCCGTCGGCCAGCAGCCGCTCGACGCAGGCCGCGCCGATCCCGGACGCGGCCCCGGTCACCACGATCACCCGCCCCGTCAACCGCACCCGCGCCTCCTCAACCAACCCGGCCGGCGGCCGGGCCTCCAACGATGAACGAGGCACCAGTTGACCGTGGCGCCGTCGTCACGTCAAGCGATTTGCTCGTAATTTACGAATTAATATTGACACCCGGGTGCGCTCGCCGCAAGATCGTCCGCAACACACCACTCACTCGACCGGCCCATCGCTCAGATTGGCCGTCGGGGCGATTTCAGGAGTTGGCATGACGGGTCTGGCAGCAGATCGGCGGACTTTCCTCAAGGGACTCGGACTGCTCGGGGCGGCTGCCCTGGTGCCCGGGTGCGCGACCTCGACGAGCAGTCCGGGCAGCGGCAGCGCGGCCACTGGTGAGCTCTCGCTGCAGTCGAACCTCTCCAGCGAGCAGGCGAAGGCCGCGATGGAGAAGCTCGTTGCTGCGTACAACAAAACCGGCGGGTCCCAGGTCAAGCTGAACACGGTCGCGTCGGAGATCTTCCGGACCCAGCTGCCGACGTACCTCACCTCGGCGAACCCGCCGGACGTCTACACCTGGTACGCCGGCTCGGTCGCGGACTCGTACGCGAAGAAGGACCTGCTGCTCGACGTCACCAGCGTGTGGGACGGCCTGCAGAACTACCCGAAGTCGATGCAGACGCTGTCCACCAGCAGCAACGGGCAGAAGATCTTCGTGCCGACCAGCTACTACTGGTGGGGCATGTTCTACCGGAAGTCGAACTTCGCCAAGTGGGGCGTCACGCCGCCGAAGACGTGGGACGAGTTCCTGCAGGTCTGCAAGACCATCCAGGGCAAGGGCGTGCCGCCGATCGGCATCGGGCTCGGGGACACACCGTGGGTCGCGTCGGCCTGGTTCGACTACCTGAACATCCGGATCAACGGCGCGCCGTTCCACCGCCAGCTGCTGGCCGGCCAGGGGCGGTTCGACGACCCGAAGGTGAAGGCGGTCTTCACCAAGTGGCGCGAGGTGCTGCCGTACTTCGACCCGAAGGGCAAGTCGTTCCCGTTCCAGGAGGCGACCTCGGCGCTGCTGGCCGGCAAGACCGGGATGTTCCTGATCGGCACGTTCTTCGCCGACTCGGCCCCGAAGGACGCGCTGGACGACATCGACTTCTTCCAGTTCCCGATCATCGACCCCGCCGTACCGGTCGCCGAGGAGGCGCCGACGGACGGCTACTTCGCGTCGAAGAAGGCGAAGGACCCCGAGGGCGTCAAGAAGTTCATGACCTGGCTGGCGACGGCCGAGGCGCAGGAGATCTACGTGCAGAACTCCTCCGGTACGGCGATCCCGGCGAACCCGGACGGGAAGGCCGCGGACACGCCGCTGGTGAAGAAGGGCAAGGCGATGATCGAGAGCGCCGCCGAGCTCACCCAGTTCTTCAACCGCGACTCCAGCGACGCCCTGCAGCCTACCGCCGACGCCGCCCTCACCAAGTTCCTCGACAAGCCCGACCAGATCGACCAGATCCTGAAGGACTGGCAAGCCGCCGCCCAGAAGGTCTTCACAGCGTGACTTCGACAGAAGCGGGTTGGGACGCATTGCCCGGCGGCATGCTCTCGTCTGCAACCCGTCCGCCCCGCGTGCGGCGGGGCGGACGGGGGAGTGGAGACGGCGGGGAGCCCGACAGCCGGAACGACTCCCGGCCGGAGGCCGGGACCGGCCGTCGGCCGGGAGCATCCGGCCGCGGAAGTTCCAGTTCCCGCGCTCGGAGCGGGCGCGGTGCCCGGCGGGTTTCGCCGTTGATCCTCGTGTTCGTCTTCGTGCCGTTCGCGGTGGAGGCGGTGTGGGTGTTCTGGCCCGCGCTGCAAGGGTTCTGGCTGGCGCTGACGAGCTGGGACGGGTTGTCGGCGCCACGGTTCGTCGGGTTCGGGAATTTCACCGAGATGGTGTCGGACCCGATCTTCCGGACTGCGTTGAAGAACACGGCGATCTGGCTCGTGCTGTTCGGCGGGCTGAGTGTGGTCGGCGGGTTCGGGATGGCGTTGCTGCTTCAGCGCGAACGTCGCGGCGTCGGCATCTACCGTGCCGCATTGTTCACCCCGGTCGTCTTCTCGCTGGTCGTCACCGCGCTGATCTGGCGCGTCTTCTACCAGCCGGACGGCCTGGTCGACACGATCCTGCGCACGATCGGCCTCGGTGACTTCATCCGCCCGTGGCTCGCCGATCCCGACACCGTCCTGTACGCCGTGATCGTGCCGGCGCTGTGGCGTCAGATCGGTTACGTGATGGTGCTGTACCTGGCTGGTCTCAAGGCGGTCGACCCCGCGCTCTACGAAGCGGCGAAGGTGGACGGCGCCTCGGCCTGGCAGCGGACCCGCTTCGTGACGATCCCGCAGCTGAAGGGCGTGAACTCCGTCGTCCTGTCGGTGATCGTGATCGACTCGCTGCGATCCTTCGACATCGTCTGGTCGATGACGAAGGGCGGTCCGTACCACTCGTCGGAGCTGCTCAGCACCTACATGTACTCGACCGCGTTCCAGTCCACCCAGCTCGGCTACGCGTCCGCGCTGGCCGTGGTCATCTTCCTGCTCGCCCTCGCCGTCATCCTCGGCTACCTGATCCGCGCCTTCCGGGAGGAGACATGAACCGCCTCAAGACGTCCGGCTACCACCTGGCGATGGGGCTGATCTCGTTCCTGTGGGTCGCCCCGATCCTGTGGGTGATCGTGATCTCGTTCCGCAGCTTCGACGACGTCGCGGCGAACGGGCTGGGGTCGCTCCCGCACTCGTTCACGTTCTCGACGTACAAGTCGGCATGGGAGGACGCGGACGAGTTCCGGGCCTTGGTCAACAGCCTGCTGGTGACGATCCCGGCGGTGATCCTGAGTCTGGGACTGGCGTCGATCGCGGCGTACGGGCTGGCGCGGTACAGCATCCCGTTCCGGCGGACGGTGCTGCTGCTGATGCTGATGGGCAACCTGCTGCCGCCGCAGATCCTGCTGATCCCGATCTCGCGGTTCGTGGAGCTGATCGGGTACTACGACACGCTCATCGCGCTGATCGCCGTCCATGTCGGGTTCGGGCTCGGGTTCTACACGTTCGTGCTGCACGGGTTCATGCGGGACCTGCCGCGGGAGATCCAGGAGGCGGCGACGATCGACGGAGCAGGGCCGGGGAAGATCTACTCGAGCGTCATCCTGCCGCTGACCCGGCCGGCGCTGGCGGCGCTCGGTGCGCTGTCGTTCACCTGGATCTTCAACGACCTGCTGTGGTCGATCACGGTGATCCGGTCCGGCGAGAAGATGCCGGTCACGCCGGCCCTGCTCGGTCTGCAGGGCTTGTTCGTCTCGTCCTGGAACGTGATCGCGGCCGGCACCGTCATCGCCGCGATCCCGACGGTCGCGGTCTTCCTCCGCTTCCAGAAGCACTTCGTCGGCGGCCTCGCGATCGGAGCCGTCAAGTGAGGACCTGGACGTTGCGCGGCCCCAGCACGTCGTACGTCGTCGGCGTACCCGACCACGGCGGGTGGGCCGAACTGGTTGCCTGGGGCCCGCACGCTGTCGCCGAAGGCCCCTCCACCCTCGCCCCCGAAGGCACCGAGCACTTCCTCCCCCGAGCCGACATCCAACCCCTCGAATACGCCCCCCGAGGAGTCCGCTACGGCGCCCCCGTAGACCTGATCGTTGCGGGACCCGACGGCTCGGACGAGTTCCGCGCAACCTTCGCCGGTGTGCGTGAAGGCGGTGAGTTGCAGCTGGAGTTCAAGGACGAGCTGCGGTCCGTCTGGCTCGTGCTGCACTACCGGATGGTGGGGGATGTGGTGGAGCGGTGGGTTTCTGTGCACAACGACAGTGCGGACGGGCTCACGTTGTACCGGCATGAGTCGGCTGGATTTGTGATTCCGGGGCGGGGTCCCATCAGGTACTTGTGGGGCGAGTGGAACAGCGAGTTCCAGCAGGCAGAGGTGAGTCTCGAGCGCGGGCGGTTCAGCATCGGGAGTCAGCAGGGGATCACCGGGCACTCCTACTCACCGTTCCTCTCGGTCGGCGGGTACGGCGTGCAGCTCGCGTGGACCGGGTCGTGGGAGATGTCGGCCGAGGTGGACACCACCGGGCAGACGCGGATCCAGGCCGGGCGCGCCCCCTCCACGCTCGGGCTGCGGCTCGGCCCAGGGGAGTCGTGGGAGTCGCCGAAGGCAGTCGGGGTGTACAGCTCCGAGGGACCAGAGGGCCTGGCGCGTGTATTCCACGACTACCAGCGCTCCTTCTCCCGCCGCCGTACGCCGAAGGTCCTCTACAACTCGTGGTTCGCCACTGAGTTCGACGTCCGCGCGGAGCACCAGCTCGAGCTGGCGAAACGGGCAGCGGCGATCGGTGTGGAGACGTTCGTCGTCGACGACGGCTGGTTCACCGGGCGCACCGACGACCGGCACGGACTCGGCGACTGGGACGTCGATCCGGCCAAGTTCCCGGACGGGCTCGACGCGTTCATCGCGCAGTTGAACGACCTCGGCCTCGACTTCGGACTGTGGATCGAGCCTGAGTCGGTCAGCCCGGGATCGGGGCTGGCCGCCGAGCACCCCGAATGGATCCTGCGCACGGAGGGCCGGGAGCCGCTTCTGGTCCGCAACCAGCTTCTGCTCGACCTGAGCCGGGACGACGTCCGCGAATTCATCTCGGACACGCTCCACCAGCTGTTGTCGACGTACGACATCAGCTACCTGAAATGGGACGCGAACCGCCCGCGCCTCGACGCCGGCGACCAGCGCCGCGACCTCGACGGCCGGGTCGTCGCCAACCTCTACGCGATCCTCGACCGGCTCCGCGCCGAGCATCCGCAGGTGTACGTCGAGGGTTGCGCCGGTGGTGGCGCCCGGGTCGACCTCGGGATGGCCGCGCGGGTCGATACGCTCTGGCCGAGTGACAACACCGCCCCGCTGGATCGGCTCAGGATCCAGCGGGGATTCCTCACCGGCTACGCGCCGCACCTGATGAGCTCGTGGGTGACCGATGCCGACGGCACCCATGACGGCCGCGAGCGGTCGCTCGACTTCCGGTTCCACGTGGCGATGTCCGGCGTACTCGGGATCGGCGCCGACCTGTCCCGCTGGAACGACGACCAGCTCAAGACGGCCCGGCACCACATCGCGCAGTACAAGTCGATCCGCGACGTGGTTGCCAACGGCACCGTTTACCCGTTGACCGCCGGCCTGCAGTACGTCGGCGCCGACCGGTCGGTGGTGTTTCTGTGGGAGACGGGAGACGGCAACGTCCGCGGGACGCTGCCGACCAGGCCGCGCCGCGTGCCGCTCGTCCAGCTGGATCCCGCGACGAACTACCGGGTGGGAGACGAGGTCCACCCGGGCAGCTACCTGCTGCAGGCCGGCGTCCGCTGGGACGGCTCGGCCGACTCGAACTGCCTGGTCGTCGAAGCACTCGACTGACCGTTCCGCTCAACGGCAGCAAAGGACAACAGATGAAGCGACTATCCGCATTGCTTGCGGCGGCCCTGGTGAGCGCCTCGCTCGTCACCACCACGACACCATCGGCCAGTGCGGCCGGTGTGACGGCGGCGCAACCACAGGCCGACGTGCTCAGCCCCACGCCGTACATGGGCTGGAACACGTACTACGGACTCGCCGGCGACTTCACCGAGGAGTCGGTCAAGTCGGTGGCCGACTCGATGGTGAGCCGGGGGCTCGCGAAGGCCGGCTACGACATCGTCTGGCTGGACGGGGGCTGGCAGGCCGACGTACCGCGGAGTGCGGCCGGCGACCTGCAGCCGAACCCGGCCAAGTTCCCGAACGGGCTCAAGCCGCTCGTCGACTACATCCACGGCAAGGGACTGAAGGCCGGTATCTACACCGACGCCGGTCCGTACATCCCGGGCAAGTGTGGTCTCGGCAGCGGCGGCTACTACCAGCGCGACGCGGACCAGTTCGCGGCTTGGGGGTTCGACGCGGTGAAGGTCGACTACCTCTGCGGGATCGCGGCCGACCTGGACCCGAAGACGGTGTTCACCGAGTTCGCCCAGGCGTTGCGGAACAACGCCAGCAACCGGCCGATGATCTTCAACCTGTGCAACCCGGTCACCTCGCCGGACTGGGGCAACTACCCGGAGTCCCAGCAGTCAATCAACTCGTGGACGTACGCGCCCGCGATCGCTCAGTCGTGGCGGACCTACACCGACGTCGGGTTCCTCGGTGACATCAAGTTCAAGGACGTGCTGCGCAACTACGACGCCAACGCGCGGCACCCCGAGGTGGTCAAGCCGGGTGCGTTCAGCGACCCCGACTACCTCGGACCCGAGCTCGGCATGACGGACGAGGAGTTCCGCAGCCAGTTCACGCTGTGGGCCGTGGCCGCGGCGCCGCTCGTCATCGGCAGCGACGTCCGCAAACTGAGCGCGACCTCGATCGCCACCCTGACCGACCCCGACGTGATCGCGATCAACCAGGACAAGGCCGCGGTTCAGGCGGTCCGGGTCGGCGCCGCGGGGACGACGGAGACGTGGGTCAAGCGGCTCGCGGACGGCAGCCGGGCGGTCGTGCTGCTGAACCGTGGCGACTCCGCGAAGACGATCACCACGACGGCGGCCGCGGTCGGCCTGAGTGGGGACCGATTCACGCTGAAGAACGCGTGGACCAACGCGGTGACCGAGAGCGCCGGCACGATCAGCGCGGCGGTCCCCGCGCACGGTACGGCGCTCTTCCGCGTGCAGCCCGCGACCGGCCTGCCGGGGATCCCACACGTCACCGCCGGCATTCCGCAGGTGACGAAGGTCTGGACCGACGCACAGCCCGAGGGAGTCGCGCCGGTGGTTGCCGGTGGCGACGAGCTGACCGTGCAGGTTGCCGTCCGCAACGACGGCGTGCTGCCGGTGTTCAAGCCGGCGGTGAAGGTTGCCGGTGGCACCGGGTGGACCGTGACGTCGCTGACCAAGGCCCCGGTCCTGCTCGCCAGCGGACAGCAGGCGACGTTCGCCTTCACGGTGAAGCTCCCCGCCGGCGCCCCGGCCGGATCCGCGAGCCTCACGGCGACGACGACGTACGAGACCCTCGGGTACGGCGTCCAGCGGCAGACCACCGTGTCACCGGTGATCGTGGCGCCGGAGCCGCCGGACGGAACGGTCGCGCTCTCGCACCACGACTGGATCAGCGCCACCAGCGGCTGGATGTCGCCGACGATCGACGAGAGCGTCGGTGGCGGCAACCCGATCAAGCTGGTCGGCACGACGTACCCGACCGGGATCGGCGTCGCCTCGCCGTCGACCGTGCGCTACTACCTGGGCAAGGCCTGCACGCGGCTGACCGCGACCGTCGGCATCGACGATGCCGTGCGCAACGTCGGGCCGGAGGGTGGGACGGCGACGTTCCAGGTGATCGGTGACGGGAAGGTGCTGTACGACAGCGGGGTCGTCGACCGCGACAACCCGAAGTCGATCGACGTCGACCTGACCGGCGTACGCGTCCTCGACCTGTTCGTCGGCGACGCAGGCGACGGCGGCTACAACGACCGAGCCGACTGGGCCGACCCCACCGCTACCTGCTGAATCAGCAACCTGATTAGCACTGCACCCAAGAGGGCCAGACCGATTGTCGGTCTGGCCCTCTCGTTGTGTTTGGGTGGGCGGCGGTCTGTCTATCCGGCTGGGTGAGGACTGGATGAAGCGTCGGCAGTTGAAGCTTGGTACTGCGCTGGTTGTGGGCCTGGGGCTCGTCGTGGGTGGTGTGGTGCATGTCGCGACGGCGGAGACCGAGGAAGACGACGACGTCCGGGACGTACGACCGGACCGCGCTGCCGGTCATCAACGGGTACGTCAACTCACTCGGGTACTCCGTCTGGGACGCCAACACCACCGACAGCGCGACGAACCTGCTGAACTGGGCCGCGCACGACCTCGGCATCCTGAAGCGCGCGCCGAAGATCGGCGTCTGGATGGAGAAGCTGCTCTGGAACAAGGGGATGAAGGGCCACTACGGCCACGCCATCCTCGTCTACGGGTACGACCTGGACAAGAAGACGCTGACCGTGTGGGACCCGTGGAAGTCGACCGGTGGCACGCACACGCTGTCGGCCGCGACGCTGAACAAGACGATGCAGGAGTACGGCCTGTCGTATGTCTCCGCGCATGCCGACGCCGACCTGACGAACCCCGGTGACCTGACCGGTGATGGGCGTGACGACCTGGTCGCGGTGGACCGGCAGGACGGCGCGCTCTACCGGTACACGAACAACGGGAACGGCGGGTTCTCCGGTGGCGGCAACGCGGTCAAGCTCAGCACCGGGTGGAACGCGACGACCGAGATCTCCGCCGCCGGCGATCTGACCGGGGACGACGTACCGGATGTGGTCGCGGTGGAGAAGTCGACCGGGAAGCTGTTCCTCTTCAAGGGGCCGAACTTGTCCGGGTCGACCCGGGTGCAGGTCGGCGCGAGCGGGTGGAACGGGATGCGGGACCTGATGGGGATCGGGAACATCCTCGGCGACGTACCAAGTGGGCCGGGCTGACCAAGCTCACCGCGGTCGGCGACCTGTCCCGCGACGGCAAGCCGGACTTCGTCACGGTCGACTCGAAGACCGGGAAGCTGTGGCTCTACAAGGGGTTGAGCTTCTCCGGAGGTACGGCGCGAGTCGAGATCGGCAGCGGTGGTTGGAACGGCCTGCGCAACCTCACCCCGGCCGGCGACCTCAACGCCGACAAGATCCCCGACCTCATCACCGTCCTCAACACCTCCGGCGAGATGTACTCCTACATCGGAAAGAAGAACGGCCTAGCCCCGCACCCTCCAAGGCTCCGGCGGGAACAGCTGACCGGCGTTCGAGGGGAGAACCCCTCAACTAGTGCCTTCTCCCTCGGTATACGAGGGGAGAAGGCACAACGCGCGGGGTTATCCCCTCGCGTGAGCGACGCGGGGGCGCGCGCGGGCGGAGGGGGTGGTGGGGCGGGTTTGGTGGGGCGGGGTTGTCAGATTCTTACGGGGTTTGGGGACTCGCCGTGTGGTGGTGACATGTTGTTCATTCTGGGGCAGTCTCATCTTGTCGGAAAGTGCTTGTTCGGACAGTTGAGGAGACATTTGTGCGCAGATTCCGCCCCCGCGCTCTCGCCGTCACCATCGCCGCGGTCCTCGTAGCCGGCGTCACTCCAGCAGCCGCGAGCTCAGCGGCCGCGAGCCCAGCGGCTGCTGATGTGACCCCGCCGGCCGGGAGTCCAACGGTCGATCACGCTGGTGATGGGACCATCCCGGTGCAGCTGGTTTCTATTACTGACTTTCATGGGTATCTGCGGCCGCCGTCGCCCGCGGACGGAGGGACGATCGCCGGCCCGGATGGGAAGCCTCAGGTCGTCGGTGGAGCGGCGTACCTGGCGACTCATCTGACGAGCATCCGCGCCGGCCACAGCAACTCGATCTTCTTCGCTGACGGGGACAGCTTCTCCGGGTGGCCGTTCGAGGTGGACGCGCACGCGGACGAGCCGACCGTCGAGGTGCTGAACGCGCTCGGCGTCGAGTTCTCCAGCGTCGGCAACCACGAGCTCGACGTCTCGAAGAGCTTCCTCGTCGACCACATGGCGAAGGGCAAGTGCTTCGGTAAGGTCGGCGTGGACAGCTGCTTCACAGACTCCACCGGCCGCCGCTTCCACGGCGCCGACTTCAGCTTCCAATCGGCCAACATCGTCGACGCCAAGGGCCGCACGATCGTGGCGCCGTACACGATCCGCTGGGTCCGCGACCACGGACGCACCTACCCAATCGGCTTCATCGGCCTGACCGTCCCGGACACCCCGGTCGGCTCCACGTCGTACCAGCCTGATCTCAAGGCGCTCGACCCGGTCGAGTCCGCCAACCGGGCGGCGGCCGAGCTCACCCGGCGTGGGGTGAAGGCGATCGTGCTCAACATGCACGACGGCGGCACCGACGGCTCGGCGACGTACGACAACTGCGTCAACCCGAGCGGTCCCGCGATCGACCTGGCCCGCAAGGTGACGCCGGAGATCGACGCGATCGTCACCGGCCACTGGCACGCGGCGTTCAACTGCAGCATCCCGGACCCGGCCGGCAACCCGCGCCCGGTCGTCGAGGCCGCGAACCACGGCCGGCTGATCAACGAGATCAACGTCCAGCTCGACCGCACGACCGGCGAGGTACTGCGGGACCGGACCACGTCGACCAACCACGCGGTCACCCGCGACGTCACACCCGACCCGGAGATCCAGCGCATCGTCGACTACTGGACGGCGGCCGGCGACCGCAAGTACGCCGAGCCCGTCGCCACGATCACGGGCGACTTCACGCGTACGGCGAACGCAGCCGGCGAAAGCACCTTCGCCGATCTCGCGGCCGACGTCCACCTGTGGACCGCCCGCCAGAACGGCCCCGCCGACCTCGGCCTGATCGCCGCCAAGCCCGCCACCGGCTCGACCGCCCTCCGCGGTGACCTCCTGGTTGCCAACAGCAACAAGCCGGGTGACGCGGACGGCCGGGTGCTGCTGGGGGAGTCGTGGGACGCGTACGGGTACGGCAACCCGGTCCTGACCGTCAGCCTGACCGGTGCGCAACTGGACGCCGTACTCGAGCAGCAGTGGCAGGCGCAACCCGGCGGCACGGTGAAGTTCGCGCCGCTCGCGGTCTCGGGCAACGTCAACTACGCCTTCGACGCCAGTCGCCCGGTGGGTGACCGGGTCGACCCGGCCGACGTGAAGATCGACGGCGCCGTACTCGATCCGGCCAAGACCTACCGGGTTGCCGCGCTGGCCTACACCGTGATCGGCGCGGACGGCTACTCCGCGTTCAAGGCCTCCACCAACCCGGTCCGCAACAACACCGACCACGAGACCTTCGCGTCGTACCTCAGAACCCACAAGACGCTGACCCCGGCGCCGCTCACGCGAGTGGTTCAGAAGGGGTAGCCGCGGTGGCATAGTCGATGTGTGGTGCTTGGGTTCGGGGGAGATCTGGAGTTCGACCCGGCGTTGTTCGAGGTACGCCGGGGTGGAGTTCCGGTGCCGCTGGAGCCGCAGGCGTTCGACGTGCTCGCCTACCTGGTCTCGCACCGTGACCGGGTGGTCGCGAAAGAGGAACTGATGGACGGTGTCTGGGGCGGCCGTTTCGTGAGCGAGACGGCCGTCACCAGCCGGATCAAGCAGGTACGGCGGGCGCTCGGCGACGACGGCCACAGTCAGCGGATGATCCGGACCCTGCACGGCCGCGGCTACCGGTTCGTCGCGCCGGTCGAAGTGTCGGAGCCGCGCGCGGCCCAACCGGTCCGCTACACCGTCAGCGACGGCCTGCACATCGCGTACCAGGTGAGCGGCGGCGGCGACCTCGACCTCGTGCTGATCTCCGGGTTCGTCTCGCACCTCGAACTGGACTGGGCCGATCCGCGGCACGCGCACTTCCTGCACCGGTTGGGGTCGATGGGGCGGTTGATCCGGTTCGACAAGCGGGGGACCGGGATGTCGGACCGGCCGTCCGGCCTGCCGGACCTCGAGACGCGGATGCACGACGTACTCGCGGTGATGGACGCGGTCGGATCGCAGCGGGCGCTGCTCGTCGGGTACTCCGAGGGCGGGCCGATGGCGATCCTGTGCGCGGCGACCCATCCCGAGCGGGTCGCGGGACTCGTCCTGTACGGCGCCTACGCCAAGCGGATCCAGTCGCAGGACTATCCGTGGGCGCAGACCCAGGACGCGTGGCGGGTCTACACCGATCAGCTCGTGAACGGGTGGGACTGGGAGGCGGACATGCGATTGCGCTGCCCGTCGGCCGACGTACCGATGCAGCGGTGGTGGGCACAGCGCATGCGAGCGGCAGCGACGCCGTCCACCGTGCGGGCGCTGCTGGACATGAATTCGCTCGTGGACGTCCGGGACGCGCTCCCCGCGGTCCGCGTTCCGACACTCGTGCTGCACCGGGTCGGCGACGCCCTGATCGAGGTCGGTGGAGCTCGTTTCATCGCCGACCGCATTCCCGGCGCGCGGCTGGAACTGCTCGAGGGCGCCGACCACTTCGTCTCTGGGAACCCGGACCAGATCCTCGACCCGATCGAGCGGTTCGTCGCCGACCTGCCGAAGACGGCCGCCCGGCCGCTGGCGCTGACTGCCGTCACTGCGCCCGCCGGGCCGGGAGCCGACGACCTGGTCTCGAGCCTGGTCGCGGCCGGCGGGCGCCCGTGTTCAGGGCCGGGAGCACGAGCCATCGTGCTGTTCGACGGTCCTGCCACCGCGGTGCGCGCGGGGCTCGCCCTCCTGCATCCTGCCGACACGCTGGGCGTCGCGATCGCCGAGGTCCCCCGCGATGCGAGCGAGCTCGACGCGTACGGCGTCCAGGTCGCGATCAGCCTGGCCGACCAGGCTCCCCCGGGGGCGTTGTGGATCACCCCGGGGGTGCGCGACCTGCTGGCCGGCTCCGGGGTGGCGACGGAGCCGGCCGACTCGGTGTTCCGGGCGGTGGCAGGCGAGGGGTGATCAGGCGGTCGCGACGTCGATCGACACCGGGACGCCGTGCGTGATCACGTCGTACACCGCGGAGCGCCGACGCGACTGGTCGACCAACGCGGCGAGCTTTTCGGCCGCCGCATCGCCCTTGACGTGGAAGACGAGCCGGATCGCCTCGTAGCCGTTGCGGACCTCGGGGTCGAGGCCAAGGATGCCGAGCAGGTTGATGTCGCCCTCGACCGTCGAGGTGACCTCCTCGAGGTCGATGCCGCGGGCGGCGGCGATGTTCGCCAGCCCGCTGGTGAGGCAGGCGGCCAACGCGTGCAGCAGGTGCTCGGCCGGGGTCGGACCGTTGTCGCCACCGACCAGTACCGGCGGGTGGTCGGCGTCGAAGGTGAAGGCGGCCGCGTGGCTGTTCTCCTGCCCGGCGCCGTAGAACCCGCTGATCGTGCCGCGGTTGTGGGTGCCGCTGATCCACTTGTTGGTGGCGCGGAACTGGAAGCGGGCGAGCTCGGGCTGCGCCTTGACCGCGTCGAGGGTGGCGAACAAGGTCGCGGTGTCGACGCCGTTGCGGCGATTCTCGGTGGTGGTGGTCATGATGCTTGTCCCTTCAAGCTGCTGACGTGACGGCCTGCCGGCCGGGAAACGAGGCCAGCTGGTCGGCCTCTTGTTCGAGCGCTTCGCTGAGCTGGACCTGCAGGTCGACGAAGCGTTCCGGTGCTGGGAAGGCGGTCAGTGCTCGCGTTAGGTCGAGGACCTCGCGCGCCATGAAGTCCCGGGTGTCCTGGTACGACGACATCGCGGCGCGCTCGGTGGACGGGTCGCGGAGACCGGCGTCGATCGCCGACGCGAGGAGGTCGGCGTCCCGGAAGGCGTCGGTGATCCCGTGCCCGGTGATCGGGTCGCGGTGGTAGCCGGCGTCGCCGACGAGCGCCCAGCCGGGACCGTGGGCCTGGCGGAGGTAGTTCGGCAGATCGGCCGCTCCACGCAGTCGTTCGGTGATGCGCCCGGCGCGAACCCGGGTGCCGAGGCTCGGCACCAGTTGCTCGAGTTGCCGGACGAAGACAGCCGTACGGCGGGCGCCCGCCGTACGGATCGGATCAAGGAGAGGTGTCGGCCGGATCAGCCAGACACACGCTTCGCCGTGATGCGTCGGGAAGACACCGGCGAACGCATCCGGCGCGATGTGGAACTCGTAGGTGTCCGGCGCGAGACCGGTCACGTAGGTGAAGAACACCGCGCAGGGAGACGTGTAGTGCTCCAACGTTTTGGCGCTGAAAAGGTCGGCCATCCGCGAGCGGCGACCGTCTGCGCCGACGACGATCCGGGCGGGCAGCTCGATGCGATCGCCGTTCCGGTCGCGGCCGACGATGCCGGTGACTCGTCCGTCGCGCGCTCGCAGCAAGCCGGTCGCGGTCACGCCGGTCCGGAGCTCCACGCCCGACTCCACGGCAGCGTCGGCAAGCAGACTGTCGAGGATGTGGCGACGCGGCGCGACCAGGACGTCCACACCGTCGCGGGGCTTGATTCGCCGTACCTTGGTCTCACCCGGAAGCTCGAACCGTACCTTCGTCACCGCCGGCGTCCCACTCGCCAGGACGGAATCGAGCAGTCCCCAGCGGGACAGCTGAACCACCCCGCCCCGAAGCAGACCATGCGTCGACAAGGTGTCACTCGGCAGCCCGGCTTTGTCCACCATCACCACGCGGTGGCCCATCCGGCCCAGCAACATCCCCGTCGCCGCCCCCGCACACCGCGCCCCCACGACCACTACGTCGTACATCTCCCGCCCCCATCGTCGATACGACGACTCTGCGCCTGGACAACGCACGAAACTTGGAGGCCGAATGGAGGTCCGTCTCCACAAATCCTCCACATTCCACGGAGGGTCTGCGCGGCGGGATGGGGCCGGTGGTCGGGCCGCCGGCCGGGTTGCTGCGGCGTGCGTGCGGACAATCGGGGGCTTGGACGGGGCCTGGGGGACTTGAACCGGTTATTCGCTGTTCACGGGAACCAGTTGGTGTTCACGGCCGGACGCTCTGCCGGGGCCCCAGACTCGGGTGCGCACGGGGCAGGTCCAACGCGAGGCCGGTTGTGCCGGATCGGCTACCTCTCACTGGGTTCTCGGACCGGCTACGCCTCCCCGTGACGGGCGGTTGAGCAGCCGCGTGCTCGCGACGGAGCAGCGAGCGTTAGCGGCGGCGTGGTCCCGACACCAGTCGCCGGGACCACGCCGGGCGTGGTCGAGGGAGCCGCGGGGGTTACCTGGAGCGGTAGTGTTGGGCGAGGGCCTTGAGGTACAGGGCGCTGGCTTTGGGGGTTCGGGTTTGGGTTTCGTAGTCGACTCGGACGATGCCGAAGCGTTTCGCGTAGCCGTAGGCCCATTCGAAGTTGTCCATCAGGGACCAGGCCAGGTAGCCACGGATGTCGGCACCTTGGCGGATGGCCGAGGCGACAGCCGCCAAGTGCGACGTGAAGTAGGCGACCCGGTCGGTGTCGTCCACGAAGCCGGACGAGTCCGGATGGTCCTCGAAGGCGGAGCCGTTCTCGGTGATGACCATCGGCAGCCCCGGGTAGTCCCGGGCGATCCCGACCAGCAGATCGGTGAAGCCCTCCGGCACGATCTCCCAGTCCATCGCGGTGCGCGGCTTGTCCAGCGGAACGGTCCGGCTGACCGGCCGCCCGTCGTCGTCGACCGTCCGGCCGTCCGCACCGAACCCGGTGAACTTCTGGCTGAAGTAGTAGTTCACCCCGAGTACGTCGATCGGCGCAGCAATCACCTCGAGGTCGCCATCGACAACCGGCAGCTCGACACCCTCAGCGGCAAGATCCGCAACCACATCGGCGGGATACCGCCCGAACACCAACGGGTCGAGGTAGATCCGCCGCCCCATCCCGTCTGCCCGCCGGGCGGCGTCGACGTCGGGGTGCGCATCCGAAGCCGGGTACGCCGTCGCCACGTTCAACGTGATGCCGATGTCCAGCTTCCGCGGCGACGCCTCCCGCATCCGGGTCGTGGCCAGACCGTGCCCGAGCAGCAGATGATGTACGGCGGCCAACGCCGCCGGGTACTCCCGCCGGCCCGGCGCGTGGGCGCCGTACGCGTAACCCAGCATCGCCGAGCACCACGGCTCGTTCAGCGTGGTCCAGGTGTCGACGCGATCGTTCAACGTGTCGAAGACGAGCATCGCGTAGTCCGCGAACCGGTACGCCGTGTCGCGCACCGGCCAGCCGCCGGCGTCCTCCAGGTCCTGCGGCAGGTCCCAGTGGTACAGCGTCACCCACGGGTCGATGCCCTGGGCAAGCAGTTCGTCGACGAGCCGGTCGTAGAAGTCGATACCGGCCAGGTTGACCGGACCCTTGCCGTGCGGCTGGACCCGCGGCCACGCCACCGAGAACCGGTAGGTGTCCAGGCCGAGGTCCTTGATCATCGCGACGTCGGCCGGCATCCGGTGGTAGTGGTCGCAGGCGATGTCACCGGTGTCGCCGTTGTCGATCGCACCCGGCACCCGGCAGTAGGTGTCCCAGATCGACGGCGTTCGTCCGTCGACCGCGACGGCGCCCTCGATCTGGTACGCCGACGTCGCGACACCCCACCGGAATCCGGCCGGCAGCCCCGCGATCAGTTCGGCGTCCCCCGAGACAGAAGTCGTACTCATGCATCACCCTTCAGGAGGTTGGTACGCGGCCAGGGAGCCAGCAGGCGACGGACCGGCTGGGATCGTTGCGCGCCGACGGGACCCCGAGCACCGGGATCTCCGCCGAGCACCGGTCGAACGCGTGCGGGCACCGCGGATGGAACGAACAGCCGGACGGCATCCCGCGCAGGTCGGGCGGTGATCCCGGGATCCCGGCCAGCTCCCGCCGTGGGCCACGCAGCGCCGGGAACGACTTCAGCAGTCCCTCGCTGTACGGGTGCAACGAGTCCTTGTACAGGTCCGCGGACCGCGCTTCCTCGACGATCCGGCCGCCGTACATGATCGCGATCCGGTCGGAGAACTCGACCAGCAGCGACAGGTCGTGGGTGATGAACAGGACCGAGAACCCTAGCCGCTCGCGCAACTCGACCAGCTGGGCGAGGATCTGCCGCTGCATCACCACGTCGAGCGCGGTGGTCGGCTCGTCCATGATGACGATCTGTGGCTCGAGGACGAGCGCCATCCCGATCATCACCCGCTGCCGCATCCCACCGGACAGCTGGTGCGGGTAGGCGTCCATCCGGTCGGCCGAGATCCCGACCAGTTTCAGCATCTGGGCGGCCCGGGCAGTCCGTGCCTGGGGCGTCAGCCCGGGCTCGTGCGCCTTGATGACGTCGAGCATCTGGGTCGAGACCTTGTGCACCGGGTTGAGCGAGTTCATCGCGCCCTGGAACACGATCGACGTCTCGGCCCACCGGAACGCCCGTAACTCCGGGTCCGTCAGCGCCATCACGTCGTACGCGTCGCCGCTCGGCGGGCGGTAGACGACCGAGCCGCCGCTGATCACGCCCGGCGGTGGCAGGAGACGCGTCACGCCGTACGCGAGCGTCGACTTCCCGCTGCCGCTCTCACCCGCGAGTCCTAGCACTTCGCCGCGATGCAGGGTCAGCGTGACGTCGCGGACCGCCTGGACGGCCTGGTCGCCGAGGCCGTAGTCGACGCAGAAGTCCTTGATCTCGAGCACCGGCTCCTTCATGCGGCCTCCTCCTTCTTACGCCGTACGACGGGAGTCGCAGGACCGGCCTTGGACCCGAGCACCGGGGTGAAGCCGACCCGCATCCGGACCGAGTGGCCGTCCTTCGTCTTCACCCGGGTGTGGCCGCTGCTGCGCAACCGCGGGCTGACGAACTCGTCGATCCCGAAGTTGATCAGCGACAGCGCCGTGCCGAGGATCGCGATCGCGAGACCGGCCGGGACGAACCACCACCAGGCGCCCTGGGCCAGCGCCTGCTGGCTCTGCGCCCAGAACAGGATCGTGCCCCAGTTCCACTCGGAGATGGTCGAGATGCCGATGAACGCCAGGGTGATCTCGGACATCACCGCGAAGATCACCGTGCCGACGAAACCGGAGGCGATGATCGCGGTCAGGTTCGGCATGATTTCGGCGGTGATGATCCGCCAGGTGCTCTCACCGGTCGCCCGCGCGGCCTCGACGTAGTCGCGCCGCCGCAACGACAGCGTCTGCGCTCGCAGCACCCGGGCACCCCAGGCCCACGAGGTGAGACCGATGACGAGGGCAACCATCAGGTCGCCGGCACTGGGGATGGTGGAGGCGACGATGATGATCAGCGGCAGCGCCGGGATGACCAGGAAGACGTTCGACAACGCCGACAGGCTTTCGTCCGCCGCGCCGCCGAGGAAGCCGGCGCTGACCCCGATCAGCACGGACAGCGCGGTCGCGACGATGCCGGCCAGCAGGCCGACGAACATCACGCCGCGGGTGCCGACGAGCACCTGGCTGAAGATGTCCTGGCCGAGGTGCGTGGTGCCGAACCAGTGCTTGCCGGACGGCGGCTGGATCAGGTCGCTGCTGCGCGCCGACGGGTCGTACGGCGCGATCCACGGCCCGATGACCGCGATCACGCAGAAGAAGGCGAGCACGATCAGGCCGGTCGCGGCCTTCGGGTTGGCGACGAACCGCAGCCGGCGGCGTTTGGCCGGCGCGGCCGCGACCTCGGGACCTTCCGGCGTCACCGCGGTGATGGTGCTGGCTGGTGCGGACATGTCAGCCCTCCTTCCGGGTACGCGGATCGAGCAGCAGGTAGGCGATGTCGGCCATCAGGTTGGCGACCAGGACGGACAGCGTGATGACCAGGAAGATGCCCTGCATCAGCGGGTAGTCCTTGGAGCCGACCGCCTGGAAGAGGTTGTAGCCGATGCCCGGGTAGGAGAAGACGATCTCCACCAGCAGCGTGCCGCCGACGATGAAGCCGAGCGACAGCGCGAAGCCGGAGACGTTCGGCAGCAGCGCGTTGCGGGCCGCGTAGCTGACCATCACCCGGCGCTCGGGCAGGCCCTTGGCGTGCGCGACGGTGATGTAGTCCTCGGAGGCGACCGTCACCATCATGTTCCGCATGCTCAGGATCCAGCCGCTGACCGACGAGATCAGGATGGTGACCGCCGGCAGCAGGCTGTGCTGGATCGCGCTGCCGATGAACTCGCCGTTCCAGGACGGCACCAGGCCGGGCTCGTAGCCGCCGGACGACGGGAAGATGCTGCCCGGGCCGGCCAGCAGCGTGATCGCCAGCAGGCCGAGCCAGAAGTACGGGATCGACGACAGGAAGGTTGTCACCGGCAACAGTCCGTCCAGCCAGGAGCCGCGCCGCCAGCCGGCCAGCACGCCGAGCGACGTACCGATCATGAAGCTGGCGAACGTGGTGATCCCGACCAGCGCGATCGTCCACGGCAGGCTCTGGCTCAGGATCTCCGAGACCGGCGTGGGGAAGAACGTGAACGACAGCCCGAGGTCGCCGCGGAACACCTGGCCCCAGTAGTCGACGTACTGGCTCCACAGGCTGGCGTCCTTGTCCAGGCCGAACAGCACGTAGAGCGAGTTGATCGCCTCGGTGCTCATCTGCCCCTGGAACTTGTTGATCAGCGAGGTGACCGGGTCGCCGGGGATCATCCGCGGGATGAAGAAGTTGATGGTCAGCGCGGCCCACGCGGTGAAGAGGTAGAAGGCGACGCGTTGCAGCAGGAACTTCACTTCGCCGCTCCTTCCTCGTACAGCCAGCAGGCCGCCCAGTGACCGTGGTTGGTGGGCAGGTCGAAGCGAGGCGGAAGGTCGGTCGAGCACTTCGGCATCGCGTACACGCAGCGCGGGTGGAAGCGGCAGCCGGTCGGGGGAGCGATCAGGCTCGGCGGTTCGCCGCTGCCCCGATCCTCCTCGGACTGGAGGTCGCCGACGCGGTCCAGCCGGTCCGGGTCCGGCGCGCTCTCGATCAGCAGCCGGGTGTACGGGTGGGCCGGGTTCTGCGTGACGGTCTCGGAGTCACCGCCCTCGACCATCCGGCCGGCGTACATCACCAGCGTCTCGTCGGCGAAGTAGCGGGCCGAGGCGATGTCGTGGGTGATGTAGAGGATGGCCAGGTTCAGCCGTTCCTTCAGGTCCCGCAAGAGGTTCAGCACACCGAGCCGGATCGAGACGTCGAGCATCGACACCGGCTCGTCGGCGAGCAGCGCCTCCGGGTCGGCGCCGAGTGCCCGGGCGATCGACACTCGCTGACGCTGACCGCCGGACAGTTCGTGCGGGAACTTGTCCAGGTACCGCTCCGGGGGAGTGAGCTGCACCCGGAGCAGCAGGTCGCGCAGGTTCTGCTCGAGCTCGGCGGCCGACTCACCAGCCCGGCCGTGGATCTTCAGCGAACGCGTCAGGTGGTACCGGACGGTGTGCGTCGGGTTCAGCGACGCGAACGGGTCCTGGAAGATCATCTGCACCCGGCGGCAGTACGCGCGGAACTTGCGGCCGCCCTTCACCGTGACGGTCTCGCCGTGCAGGCGGATGTCTCCCGCTGTCCGTCCGTACAACTGGGCGAGCAGGCGGGCGACGGTCGACTTGCCCGAGCCGGACTCACCGACGAGCGCGGTGACCCGGCCCCGGCGCAGCGTCAGCCGGATGTCGTCGACCGCGTGCACGACCTTGCGTTCCTTGGTGAGCAGGTCGCGCATCCCCCGCCGTACCGGGAAATGCTTGGTGAGGCCTTCGGCCTCGAGGACCACCTCAGAGTCGGTGACCGTCATGAAACTCCAATCACGGCTCGCTCCGCTCGCCGGGTGTGGTAGCAGGGCACCGCGACGCCGGGGACCGGCCCCGGCGTCGCGGTCGGCGTCACTGGGCGCCGGCGGGCTTCAGGTTCAGGACGATCTGCAGCGCGTTCTGCTGGGTCGGCTGGGCAGGCGCGTACTGGTTCTGCTCGTCCGGCCAGCCCTCCCAGTTTTTGGTGCTGTAGAGACCGCCGACGTTCGAGGCCGAGGTCGGCACGACCGGCATCTGCTCGACCATGATCTTCTGCAGCGTGTTCAGCGCCGCGGTCCTGGTCGCGTCGTCGGTGGCGTTGGCGTACTGGTCCAGCGCCTTGGTCGCCTCCGGGCTGTTGAACCGGCCGTAGTTGCCGCTCACGCCACCCTTGCCGACCGGCTTCAGGATCTTGCCGTCCATGATGTTCTGGTAGATGTCGTACGGCGTCGCGCCGCCGTTGGTCCAGTGCATCCCGGCATCGAAGTTGCCCTCGTCGAACGCCTTGAACCAGGCGTCCTGGTTGGCCTTGTCGACGGTCGCCTTGATGCCGATCGTGGACAGGTTGTCCTTGATGATCTCGAGGTCGGTGATGTAGTCGGACCAGCCGGCCGGGTCGGTCAGCGTGATCGTGACCGGCTTGCCGGTCGGGTCCTTCAGCACGTCGCCCTCGAGCTTGAAGCCGGCGTCGGCCAGCTCCTTCTTGGCCGCCTCGACGTCGACCGAGTGCAACTTGCCCTTGAACTCGGGCGCGATGAACGACTCACCGGCCGGGGTCGGGATCCCGGTGATCGACTCGACCTTCGGGTAGAAGTAGCCGGCCTCACCCTGCATGAAGATGTCGTCGCGGTTGATCACCTTGTCCATCGCCCGCCGCAGCGCCGGGTTGTCGAAGGGCTTGCGGGTGGTGTTGATCCACAGTCCGTGGATGCCGAGGTTCGCCGGGAACCACAGCTTGTGGTGCTCGGGGTCCTTGTCCTGGTAGACGGCCTTCACGTTCGGGACGAAGACGAAGCTCCACTCCGACGCGCCGTTGGCCAGCGCGGTGGTCTGCGCGTTGTTGTCGTTGTACGACGTGTAGCGCAGCTCCTTCACCTTCGGCAGGTCCTGCCAGTACGAGTCGCGCACCGTCAGCGTGGTCGTCTGCGGGGTGAACGACTTCACCGTGTACGGGCCGGTGCCGATCGGGCTCTTCAGGGTGTCCTGGCTCGGGTCCTTCAGCGTCGACCACTGGTGCTTCGGCACCACGAACACGGTCAGGATCTTGTTCTGGTTGACGAACTGGGACCGGGTGAAGGTCAGGTCGACCTTGTTGCCGGCGGCGGTGATCGTGCCGTACGGGATGGCGTCCTGGTTCAGGCCCTCGTTGTCCTTGCGGAGCTGGAACGAGTACGCGACGTCGTCGGCCGTCATCGGCTTGCCGTCGGAGAACTTCACGCCGTCGCGGATGGTCAGCGACAGCTTGGTGAAGTTGTCGGCCCACTTCCACTCGGTGGCCAGCCAGGGCTTGCCCGGCTCGGTGGGCTTGATCCCGTTGATCATCACCAGCGGCTCGAAGATCATCCACCGGTACCCCAGCGAGGCACCCGAGGAGGAGCCGAGGAACGGGTTGTGGTTCTCGGTCTGCGGGCCGTTCGGCATCCCGACGTTCAGCACCGTGGCGGCGCTGCCGGATCCGCTGGTCGTGGTGCTCCCGTCCCCGCTACTACAGGCAGCCAGCGTGGCTGCCGCGAGCAGGCCCGTCAGGGCCAGCGCGACTGTGCGTCGTGCTCGCATCGGTTCCTCCTGTGCATCTGTTGGCGGATGCTCACGCCTGAGCCGCGTGAGCGAGTGCATCGTGGCGTGAGAACGCTCTCATGGGAAGAGCGAACGCCTTAACGGATCGATCTCGGGGGTTCGCCGGCGGCGGGACAGGGGCAGCTGCCCCGCCGCCGGAGTCTCAGGAACGCCGGTGTCTCGGGGCGGGTTTCGGCGATCTCGACGGTGTCTTCTTCGGGGCGGTTGAGCTGCGGACCACGAGCGTGGTCGGCAGCACTTGGGGGTCCTCGGGCAGCGGGGTGCCGCCGAAGTACCCCATCAGCATCCGGGCCGCCGCCTGGCCCATCTGGCGCATCGGCTGATGCACCGTGGTCAGCGGGGGCTCGGTGTGCTCGGCGTACGGGATGTCGTCGAACCCGACCACCGAGACGTCGTCCGGCACGTTCCGCCCGGCCTCCCGGACGGCCTGGATGGCGCCGCCGGCGGACAGGTCGTTGTGGGCGAAGATCGCGTCGAACCCGAGTTTCTGGTCCAGGGCGTGCTGGACGCCGCGGCGGCCGCTCTCGTGGGTGAAGTCGCCCTCGAACACGAGCCGCTGGTCGAGCTCGATCCCGGCTTCGGCGTAGGTGTCGCGGAAGCCGTCCAGGCGTTCGTGCGTGCAGCCGAACCGCTCGACGCCGGTGATCACCAGCGGGCGGTGCCGGCCGAGCTCGATCAGGTGCCGGGCCGCCGACTCGCCGCCGGCCCGGTTGGTGGTGGCGACGGACGGGAACTGCGGCCGCTTGGCCCGGTCGTCGATCAGTACGACGGGCAGGCCGCGCGCGTGCAGTTGCTCGATGTAGGTGAGCGTGCCCTCGGGTTCGATCACCAGCAGGCCGTCGAACGACTGGGCCGAGACCTGGGAGGCGAACTGGTGCATCGACTCCTCACCCCGGTTGAACGTGAACAGCAGCAGGCCGTAGCCCTCGCTCTCGACCACGTCGACGGCGCCCTGCAGGACCTCGCCCATCCACGGCCAGGTCAGCGACGGGACGAGCATGCCGACGATCCGGGTCCGGCCGCGGGCCAGTCCGACCGCGCGGGCGCTCGGCACGTAGCCGAGCTCGGCGATCACCTGGCGGACCCGCTCGGCGGTGCGCAGATCGAGCTCACCCTTGCCGTTGAGGACGCGCGAGACGGTCGTCTTGCTGACGCCGGCACGCGCTGCGACATCGGCGATGGTGATCGACACGGCACTGCTCCCCTCGGGCGGGTGGGGCGCCGGCGTGGTCGGCCGGAACCGGTTTCGGAAGCGGTTCCGTAGAGTGAATCCGAGGGCTCGGCCGCCGTCAATCACGGGACGGTAACGAATCAGGTCTTAGTTCACGACCTGTACGAAGCCCGTCTTCCGGGCTGCCGGTGCGGCGTGATGAACTTCGCGTGAGCGGCCTGCCTGAGGCCGGACCAGGTAGGGGTAGACGGCATGGATGTACGGCGGACCACTGTGCGCGACATGCGGCGGTCCAACCGGGCGGCGCTGCTGACCACCATCTACCGGGAGGGCCCGCTCAGCCGGCACGAGCTGGGTCTGCGCACGTCGCTGAGCGCCGCGAGCGTGAGCAACCTGGTCAGCGAGCTGATCGCCGAGGGCGTGGTCGAGGAGGCCGGATCGGTCGACTCCGAAGGCGGTCGCCCGCGCGTCCTGCTGCGGGTCGCGCCCACGTTCCGGTACGTCGTGGGCGCCGAGGTCGGCGAGACCCGGGTCAAGGTCGAGTTGTTCGACCTCGCGATGAACGTCCTGGCGAGTGCCGACCACCCGATCGACGCACCGCAGCCCTCGGTGGTCGTGAAGCACGTGCTGGAAGGGCTTTCGACGGTCATCGCCTCGTCCGGCGTCCGGTCCGACCTGATCCTCGGGGTCGGCGTCGGGGTCGCCGGTGTGGTCGAGGGCAACGCCGTCGTCGATGCGCAGACGCTCGGCTGGGACGCCGTACCGCTGCGGCAGATGATTGCCGAGGGCACCGAGATCCCGATCCAGGTGGACAACGGCGCGAACATGCTGGGCCAGGCCGAGATGTGGTTCGGCGCCGGTCGTGGCGCGACGGATGCGGTGGTGGCGCTGGTCGGGTCCGGGGTCGGCGCGGCGTTGGTTGCCGACGGCTCCAGTTATCGCGGAACCCGTAGCAGCGCAGGCGAATGGGGCCACATGACGATCGCGTACGGCGGTCGCCAGTGCCGGTGTGGGGCGCTTGGCTGCCTGGAAGCCTATGCCGGCGCCGAGGCCGTCCTCGAGCGGTACCGGGAGGCCGGCGGAACCATCTCGGCGACCGACGAGGAGGCTGCCTTCGTCGAGTTGCTCGACGCCGTCGGTACGTCGGAGGTCGCGGCAACGATCGTGGACGAGACGGTCGGGTACCTGGCCGCGGGCGTCGCGAATCTGGTGAACCTGGTCAACCCGGAGCGGATCGTGCTCGGCGGATGGGCCGGACTGTTGCTGGGGGAGCGGTACTTGGACGACCTGCGGTCGGCTGTTGGTCAGCACGCGTTGCGGCAACCGTACTCGCAGGTGTCCATCGAGCTGTGCGAACTCGGCAGGGACGCGGTCGCCCTGGGCGCCGCGACCCTGCCGGTCCTCCGATTGCTACGCGACGGCGGCGTTGTGCCAGCGCGTAACTAGACGTTCCACTTCTGGTTGGCTGCTCCGCTGCAGGTCCAGGTCTGCAGTGGGGTTGCGTTGGCCGAGTTGTTGCCGGTGACATCGAGGCACTTGTTGGCCTGTGGGTTCACCAGGTCCCGGCCGGACGTGTAGACCCATTGCTGGGCACCGGTTCCGTTGCAGGTCCAGAGCTGCACTTTGGCGCCGTCGGCAACCGATCCGGCGTTCACGTCGAGGCACTTGCCCAGGGCGCGGATGGTGCCGTCACCGGGACGGGTCCACTGCTGGGCGTTGGTGCCGTTGCAGTCGTAGAGCTGGACCGGTGTGCCGTCCGCGGTGTTGGCGGCGGCGACATCGACGCACTTGCCGGCCAGGCCGGTGATCGGTGTGCCGCCTGAGCTGCTGCCGAGCGTGGAGACGCGGACGTAGTCGATCGTCATCGTCTGCGGCAGAACCGTCGTACCGTCGGGGTATCCGGGCCAGTTCCCGCCGACCGCGACGTTCATGATCATGAAGAACGGGTGGTTGAAGACCCACTGGTTGCCGTTCAGGTCGGCCGGCGTACGGCGCTGGTACTGCACGCCGTCGACGAACCAGGTGATCGAGTCCGGCGCCCAGTCGACGCGGAAGGTGTGGAAGTCGTCGGCGAACGCCCACCCGTTCGGATGGTTGTAGGCCGCGCCGATGCCGCCGGCGCCCGCGTACCCCGGGCCGTGGATCGTGCCGTGCACGGTCGCGGGCTCGCGGCCGATGTTCTCCATGATGTCGATCTCGCCGTCGTTCGGCCAGTTGCCGCCGCCGAGCATCCAGAACGCCGGCCAGATCCCTTGGGTCCTGGGGATCTTGATCCTTGCCTCGAACCGGCCGTAGGTCTGGGTGAAGGTCTGCGCGGTGAGCAACCGGGCCGACGTGTACTCGCAGGTGCCGTAGTGGCACTGGTGGCCGCCGCTCTCGCGGCGGGCGGTGATCACCAGATTGCCGTTGCCGTCGAGCGCGGAGTTGCGGGTGCTGTTGGTGTAGTACTGGCGTTCGTTGTTGCCCCAGCCGGAGCCACCGATGTCGTACCGCCACTTCGACTGGTCGGGCGCCTGGCCGGCGGGACCGTCGAAGTTGTCCTCCCAGATGGTCGCCGTCGGTGCGGCGGCCGCCTGGGGATCGGCGTTGGCGGGGGACTGGAGCAGTGCGGCGCCGACCAGCGCGGCACCGATCGCGACGAGCGCCGTGATGCGGGAACGCTCATGATGCCTCATTTCTCGCGGGGGCGGTCGGGAGACAGGGCTCGGCCGGATCTTGCTGTGAGAACGCTTTCACGTCAAGGTCGGGACTAAATAAAAGACGTGAAAAAAGCGCGGTTCCACCGTTGACACGTTCATATACGGATGGTTACCTCTTGCTGACCACCTGTTGCGGCGCGGGCAGACGCCGGAACCTCTGAAACCCTTCTAGCCAAGGGAGAACCGCCCCATGCCCGCGAACGGGATACTTCGTCGCGCCCGCCCCTGGCGACGACGCCTCCTGCCGGCCGCGGTCGCCGCCACGTGCGTCGCCGCTGTCCTCAGTGTCGGAAATCCGCCACCCGCCCAGGCCGCCGGTGAGCAGGTGAACATCTGGCTGACCACCACGAACGACTCGGCCGGTCGGAACGTCACCCGCGGCCTGCAGCAGCAGACGCCGGTCACCTTCGGCCCGGCCGGCGGCACCGCGAACCAGACCATCACGGTCAACGAGAACACGACGTACCAGTCCTTCGAAGGCGGCGGCGCCTCGTTCACCGACAGCGCTGCCTGGCTGCTCAACAGCAGCAACACGATCACCGCGGCCACCCGCGACCAGGTGATGCGCGACCTGTTCGACCCGGTGAACGGGATCGGGCTCGCCTTCACCCGCAACCCGATGGGAGCGTCCGACCTGGCCCGCTTCAACTACTCGTACGACGACACGTGCTGCGACCTCAACGACTTCAGCATCAACCACGACCTCGCAGACGTCGTACCGCTCACCAAGAAGGCGCGGCAACTCAACCCCGCGCTGAAGGTGAAGGGCGCGCCGTGGAGCTCGCCGGCCTGGATGAAGGACAACAACAAGTTCACCAACCGCGGCTGGCTGAAGTGGGAGTACTACCCGATGTACGCCCAGTACTTCGTCAAGTACGTCCAGCAGAACGAGGCCCAGGGCAACCACATCGACTACGTCTCGGTGCAGAACGAGCCGACCTGCTGCGGCACCGACGACACCGGCTACGCGTCGATGAACTGGAACGGCTCCGGCCTGCTCGAGTTCACCAAGAACCACCTGATCCCCGCGTTCCGAGCCGCCGGTCTCACCACCAAGGTGATGATCCTGGACTACAACTGGGGCAACTACAACGACCTCGGCTCGGTGCCGCTGGCCGACGCTGCGCTGCGCAATGACCCGCTGTTCGGCGGCATCGCGTGGCACGGGTACGGCGGTGACGTGAACCTGCAGACCCAGGTGCACAACCAGTACCCGGCCGTGAACCACTACATGACCGAGCACTCCGGCGGGACCTGGATCGCGAACCAGCAGGTCGAGGACATGAACAACCTGATCGACTACACCCGGAACTGGAGCAAGTCCTGGGTGAAGTGGAGCCTCGCCCTCGACCAGAACCACCTGCCGTACGTCGGCGCCGGGTGCAACGTGTGCACGGGTCTGGTGACGGTGCAGCGTGGCGGCAGCCGCGCGGGCCAGGTGGACAAGACGGTCGAGTACTACACGATGGGCCACCTGACGAAGTTCGTGAAGCCGGGCGCCGTCCGGATCGAGTCGAACGCCAACAGCGCGGTGAAGAACGTGGCCTGGAAGAACCCGGACGGGTCGAAGGCGCTGATCGCGTTCAACACCACCGGGAGCTCGCAGTCGGTGCGGGTGAACTGGGGATCGCAGTCCTTCATCTACACGCTGCCGACGAAGACGTCCGCGACGTTCACCTGGTCGGGTTCGCAGAGCGGTGGCGGCACGGGTACGGCGATCACCGGACTGGCCGGGAAGTGCATCGACGTGGCCGGAGCCAACAGTGCGGACGGGACCGCCGTACAGCTCTATGACTGCAACGGTACGACGGCCCAGCAGTGGACTCGGCCTGGTGACGGGACGATCCGGGCCCTCGGCAAGTGCCTGGACGTGAGCGGCGGGTCGGTCGCCGACGGTGCTCGCGTGCAGCTGTGGACATGTAACGGCAGTGGTGCTCAGCAATGGACCTATACGAGCGGAAGAGATCTGGTGAATCCACAGGCGAACAAGTGTCTTGACGTGACCGGCAACAACTCCGCCAATGCGACACCGCTGCAGACATGGACCTGCACAGGCGCTGCGAACCAGAAGTGGACCGTCTGATGCGGCGGGTAGCGGCGGCAGCCGCGGCCGTCGTGCTTGGCGCCGGGCTGTTGGTTGTTTCATCCCCGGCTCAGGCGGCGACAGGCACGATCACCGGGCTGGCCGGCAAGTGCGCTGATGTTGCTGGCGCCAACAGTGCGGACGGGACCGCCGTACAGCTGTACGACTGCAACGGTACGACGGCTCAGCAGTGGAGCCGCTCTGGTGACGGGACGATCCGGGCCCTCGGCAAGTGTTTGGATGTGAGTGGCGGTTCGACGGCGAACGGCGCTCGGGTTCAGCTGTGGACGTGCAACGGGAGCGGTGCCCAGCAGTGGACTTACACGTCCGGGCGCGACCTGGTGAATCCGCAGGCGAACAAGTGTCTCGATGTGACCGGCAACAACTCGGCCAACGCGACACCGTTGCAGTTGTGGTCGTGCACCGGCGCGGCGAACCAGAAGTGGAACGTGCCGGCAGCCGACGACGGCCCGCCGCCGACCGGTGGCGCGCCGATGGCGGCGGCGCCGTACCTCTATCAGGGCTGGGGCAGCCCGCCGAACCCGGCGACCGTGATGAACGCGACCGGGGTCAAGTGGTTCACCATGGCGTTCATCCTGTCCAACGGGTACTGCAACCCGATGTGGGACGGTCAGCGGCCGCTCACCGGTGGCGTCGACCAGCAGGCGATCAACGCGATCCGTGCGAACGGCGGAGACGTCGTGGTGTCGGTCGGCGGCTGGTCCGGGAACAAGCTCGGTCAGAGCTGCAGTAGTGCCGGTGAGCTGGCGGCGGCGTACCAGAAGGTGATCAATGCGCTGTCGCTGAAGGCGTTCGACGTGGACATCGAGGCGGGCGAGTTCACCAACGCGACCGTCCGGCAGCGGGTGATCGACGCGCTGAAGATCGTCGAGCAGAACAACCCGGGGATCGCGACGTACCTCACCTTCGGTACGTCGACCACCGGGCCGGACGGCGACGGCCAGGACCTGATCCGGCGCGGTGCGGCGTCCGGGCTGAACCTGGACGGCTGGGTCATCATGCCGTTCAACTTCGGCGGCGGTACGACGAACATGGCCACGCTGACCCGGCAGGCGGCCGACGGGCTGAAGAACCGGGTCCGGGACGCGTACGGGCTGAGTGACGACGCGGCGTACCGGAAGATCGGCATCTCCTCGATGAACGGCACCACCGACGTCGCCGGCGAGCGGGTCAACCTGTCCGACTTCGAGTCGATGCTGTCCTACGCGTCGCAGCACCACCTGGCGCGGTTCACCTTCTGGTCCGTCAACCGGGACCGCCCCTGCACCGGCGGCCCCGCCGACAGCTGCTCCGGAGTCCCCCAGCAACCCTGGGACTTCACCAAGGTCATCGGCCGCTACCGCGGCTGACCCACCGGCCACCGGCCACCGGGCAGACCGGCCATCCGGTGGGAGCAGCTCCTTCTTTCCACCCCGCCCCGCGACGCGCAGCGTCGTGGGGCGGGGTTTGTTTGACTCTCCGGCTACCGGAGGGTGGAAGGTTAGGGCATGACGGCGACCGTGACCGTGGGCGAGTTCTCCCGCCTGACGCATCTCAGCGTGAAGACCCTGCACCACTACCACGAGATCGGGCTGCTCGCGCCCGCCTCCGTCGACTCGTCGTCCGGCTACCGCCGCTACGACACAGCTCAGGTCGACACCGCCCTCCTGATCCGCCGGCTCCGCGAGCTCCGCATGCCGCTTCCCGAGGTCCGCCAGCTCGTCGAGACGAGCAACGACTCCGACCGCGAGGAGACGCTCCGCGGCCACCTCGGGCGCATGGAGCAAGAGCTCGCCCACACCCGCGAGGTCGTCACCTCCCTGCGCGAGATGCTCACCCCGGGCCAGCCGGCGCTCGACGTGGAGTACCGCTTCATCCCCGCGTTCCGCGCGTACGGCGTCCGCGACCAGGTCGAGCGCGAGCTGATCGGTCCGTGGTGTGAGCGAACCTTCCGCCGGCTGGGTGAGGTCGGCATCGCGCGCGGCATCTTCGCCACGTCCGGGGCGACGTACAGCGACGAGTTCTTCACCGAGGACACCGGCGAGGTGGTGGCGTTCCTCCCGGTCGCCCCCGACCAGGAGCCGGCTGACGGCGTCGAGCTGGTCGACCTCCCTGGTGGGTTCTTCGCGATCGCCGTACACACCGGACCCCTGACCGACTTCGACCGCACGTACGGCGCGCTCGGAAGTCACGTCGCCGAACACTGCGAGGTCGCCCCCGGACCGATCCGGGAGCTGTACGTCGTCAGTCCGGGCGACGTCGACGACCCAGCCGCCTGGCGAACCGAAATCTGCTGGCCGATCCAGCGCATCCCCGCACCGAAAGGCTGAAACATGTCCGTCTCCATCGCACAGGTCACCATCGACAGCGACAACCCGCGCGACCTCGCCGCGTTCTGGTCCGCCGTACTCGAGCAGGAGATCGACGACTACGGGAACGAGTTCGTCGCCACTGTGGGCCGGGCCGCCGGGAGTGGCACACCGCTGATGTTCATCAAGGTCCCCGAGGGCCGCAACGGCAAGAACCGGCTGCACCTAGACCTCGCCACGGCCGAGTGGTCCGCCGAGATCGACCGCCTCGTCGGCCTGGGCGCCAAGCGCCTCGACGAGTACGACGAGTTCGGCACCCACTGGATCACCTTCGCCGACCCCGAAGGCAACCTCTTCGACCTCGCCGAGATCCGCTAGGCCGTTCGGTAGCGGTTGCCGTCGAGCGTCGCCCGGCCCTCGTCGACCAAGTCGTCGAGGTGAGCTCGTGCCTGTGCCACCGGCCACCGGAAGGCACGGCCGAGCTCGCCGGGCGTCGTCTGCAGCATCGTGTTCAGGAAGCGCTCGGTGGCTCGGGCGTGGTCGGGTCCGCCGCCTACCTCGAACTGGTCGCAGGTGAGGGTGATCAGGGCGGCGGGCCAGCCGGAGGCGCCCTCGTGGACGCCGGCTGTGGTGATGAGAAGGCCGCGCTGGAGCTCGGTGATCGCTCGCTGGTAGCGGCCGCGGTCGCCGATCAGGGCGCGGAGGGTTGCGCTCGGCAACGGCTCGGCGGCGACCGCCTTGGCGATCTCGTGGGCTGCTGGCGACAACTCGAGCGACTCGTGGTCGCTGGGGTCGCCGGCGGCCGGGTAGAGCGCTTTGAGGAGATCCGGTGCGAGGAACGATCCTCGGCCGCCGAGATAGGCGCCGTACCAGGCAAGTCCCTGGCGTGGGAGCTCGTCCTTCCAGGTCCAGATGCGCTGCTCGTTCGTCCCCATGCCTTCGCCGAACGGCGGCTCGTCCTCGCCGGCCACCGCCTCCCACAGTGACGGTACGGCGGCACGCGGTGCCGGGAACAAGGCCGCGAACCCGACGTCGTCGACGAACGCGGCGGCCCGCTTGATCGACCCGACCCTCCGCCCCCGGACCCACCAGCGGGTGGCGCGCGCCCGGCCGAGCTCGACGTCCGTTGTCATCGGCCCAGTCAATCACTGCTGGGGATTGCCACGGCGGGGTGAGCGGAGCAGTGTGGGTTCCGACCGGTGGCGCCACCGGGGCGCTGCCCTGAGGGGTAAGGGGGTGGATCGTGTACGCGCGTTCCACCACGATCTACGCAAAGCCGGGGTCGATGGACGCCGGCATCGCGCAGGTGCGCGACGAAGTGATGCCCATGATCCTCGAGATGGACGGCTGTATCGGGCTGTCCATGCTCGCCGACCGGGAGTCGGGCCGGTGCATCGCCACCAGCGCCTGGCAGTCGGAGGAGGCGATGCGGGCCACCGACGAAGGGCTCCGGTCCGTCCGCGAACGGATCGCCGAGACGATGGGCGCCGGCAGCCCCAAGGTCGAGGAGTGGGAGATCGCCGTACTGCACCGCGACCACCGCTCGGGTGAGGGCGCCTGCGTCCGCGCCACCTGGGTCAAGGTCGACCCGGCGAACCTGGACCGGTCGATCGACGTCTACAAGATGGCCTCACTGCCGCGGATGGAAGACCTGGCCGGCTTCTGCAGCGCCAGCCTGCTCATCGACCGCGCCTCCGGTCGGGCGGTCTCGTCGGTCACGTACGACAGCCAGGAGGCAATGGACAGCAACCGCGAAGCCGCTGCCTCGATGCGGTCGGCCACCACCAAGGAAGCCGGCGCCGAAGTCCTGGACGTCTGCGAGTTCGAACTGGCCATCGCCCACCTCCGCGTCCCCGAACTCACCTGACCCCCACGCACCCCGCACGGCCCGGAACCCCCTCCGGGCCGTTCGTCGTTCAGTCCATCGTTTCGAGGTGGGCTTCGAGGGCATCCAGGCGGGAGCGCCAAAGGTCGCGGTAGGGCTCGAGCCAGGCGTCGATCTCGGCCAGTGGGGCCGGTCGCAGCCGGTACCAGCGGCGCTGGGCGTCCTGGCGGACTTCGACCAGCCCGGCATCACGCAGTACCTTCAAATGCTTCGACACGGCCGGCTGGCTCATCGACAGTTCCTCGACCAGATCGCCGACCGGGCGCTCTCCACTCCGCAGCAGGTCCAGGATCTCCCGCCGCCGCCCCTCCGCGAGCACTTCGAACGTACTTGCCATACAAGGAATATACGTCGATCCACCCTCAGAGCGGGTGGCCGAACGTCGCCGTGAACGCTTCCTCGAACAGCCTGCGCAGGTCCGGCTCACCATCCTCGGCAGCCCACCGGAGCAGCGCGATGTGGGCAACTCCCAGACACGCGCTCGCCGCGGCGCGCGCCTGGAACTCGCTCGCGGGATCGTCAGACCCGGCAGTCAAAGCAGCGACGAGCGCCTCCTGGGTGGCGTACTGGCTGTCGAGGTGGCGGGCCCGCAGAGCCTCGGTCGCGATCATCAGCCGCAACCGGGCGAGGTGAAACTCCTTGTCCGCGATCGCCTGGTCGTACGTCTTGGTCAGGGTCCGAGCGATGCGTACGACGAGGGGCTCATCGGCCCGTAGTTCGGTGACGATCGCGGCGGCCTGTTGGTCGAAGTCGTCGTACAGGACCAGGTCCTCCTTCGTGGCGAAATGCCGGTAGACCGTCATCGCCGAGACGCCGGCCGCTTCGGCGACGTCGTTGACCGTGGTCGCGTCGTACCCGCGTTCCATGAACAGCCGGATCGCCTGTCGCTGGATCGTGTGCCGCGTCTCGCTGCGACGACGTGCCCTCAGGTTCATGTGATAGATACTAACATCATGAGAGTATCTAACACTTCTGGCCGGGTGGCGTTGGTGACCGGAGCCTCGCGGGGTATCGGGCGAGCGATTGCGGAGCGGCTGGCCGCGGACGGGGTTGAGGTCGCTGTGCACTACAACAGCGACAAGGCCGGAGCCGAGGAGACGCTGACTCGGATCGGTCGCGGGTTCCTGATCGGGGCGGAGCTCGGGGTGCCTGGTGATGTCGACGACCTGGTGTCGCGGCTCGAGGCCGGTTTGGCGGGTCGGCCGCTGGACATCCTCGTGAACAACGCCGCCGCCCCTCCGGCCGGTCCGATCGAGACTGACACCGTCGAGGCGTTCGACCACCTGTTCGCGGTCAACGTCAGAGCGCCGTACTTCCTCGTCCAGCGCGCGCTGCCGCTGCTCCGGGACGGCGGCCGGATCATCTCGGTCTCCTCGGTCGCCACCCGCATGGCGAACCCAACCCAGACCTCCTTCGCCATGACCAAGGCCGCCCTCGAAACCATGACCCTCACCCTCGCGCAGGCCCTGGGGCCACGGGGCATCACCGTCAACGCCGTAGCCCCCGGCGCCACCAAAACCGACGCCAACGCGGCCTTCTTCGACGCCTCCGGCCTGACCGACGCCATCACCGCCCTGACGGCCCTCAACCGCCTCGGTCGCGCCGAGGACGTCGCCGACGTCGTCGCCTTCCTGGCCTCGGACCAGGCCCGCTGGCTGACCGCCCAAACCCTGGAAGCCTCCGGCGGCCTCTTCCTCGGCCCCCAAACCTCCTAACCCACTCCCGCCGCATCACACAGCCCGAGCACCGGCTGGCCGAGCTGGGGCTGCGGGATCGGGCTCACGACACCTGCTCCGGAACGCGCTTGGCGTCCTCGTGCGGCTGCCGCAACGCGCTTGGCCTCCTCGCGCGGCTGCCGCAACGCGCTTGGCCTCCTCGCGCGGCTGCCCCATCACCGCTGCGCCGCGCGGAACCTCGTTGCCGCTGTTCTTGAATGGCCTTGTTGCGGCTCAGTGTCGCGTAGGACCTGCGCGTTCGTTTCGGCGCGGCGGCGCATGGGAGCCTGCGGGCACGCTGCAACTTCCGCGCTTGGGCTGGGGCGGTGTCAGCTGGTGAGATAGGTGACTACGGCTCGGATTCGGCGGTTGTAGCCGGGGGTGTGGGTGAGGCCGAGTTTGTCGAAGATGGCGTTGGCGTGTTTCTCGACGGCGCTGGAGGAGATGAACAGGCGCTCGGCGATCGCGCTGTTGTTGTGCCCCTCGGCCATCGCGGCGAGGACGTCGCGCTCTCTCGCGCTCAGCCGCTCCAACGGATCGGTGTGGGTGGTGCGGGACAGGAGTTGCCGCACCACCTCCGGATCCAGTGCTACCCCACCGGATCCGACCCGCTCGAGCGCTTCGAGGAACTCCTCGACCCGCATCACCCGATCCTTCAGCAGGTAACCGATCCGCGCCTGCCCAGAGGTGATCAGCTCACTCGCGTACGACCGCTCGACGTACTGCGACAACACGAGAACCCCCACCGACGGCCAGGTCTCTCGGATCGCCAGCGCGGCCCGCAGTCCTTCGTCGGTGTGGGTCGGTGGCATGCGTACGTCGACGCACACAACATCAGGCAGCACCCCGTCATCGGCACCCGCCCGCACCGCCGCCACCAACGCATCCCCGTCGCCGACCGCCGCCGGCACCTCATGCCCTTCCTCGACCAGCAGCCGAACCAGACCTTCCCGCAGCAACGTCGAGTCCTCCGCCAAGATCACCCGCACAGGTCCTCCTCCGGTCCAGCCGCCGAAGGAGCAGCCGATGAGTGCTTTCTGGGCAGGCAGATCGGGCGTCCGAGAGGGACACGCGGTGTCATGGTCGGGTTCATGCGGTCGGCCGGTCTGCTGGGATGGCTGCCACCTGCGGGTCTGCGGGTTTGGGGATGGTGCACGGGAACTCGGCGTGGATGGTGGTGGGGCCGCCGGGTGGGCTGGTGATGGTCAGGTGGCCGTCGGTGGCAGCGACTCGACCGGCCAGGCCGGTGAGGCCGCGGCCATGGGGGTCGGCGCCGCCGCGGCCGTCGTCGGTGATGGTGATCAGGATGCGCGCGTCGTCCGGGCCGTGCGTGGAGTCGGCGCTGTGCGTGGAGTCGGCGGCGAGCGCCGTACTGGTGAGGGTGAGGTCGATGTGGGTGGCGTTGGAGTGTTTGGTGGCGTTGGTGAGTGCCTCGGAGATGACGAAGTACACCGCCGTTTCGAGGTCGGGTGCTGGGCGGTCGGGGAGGTCGTAGCTCAGCCGCACCGGGATGCTCGAGCGTTCGGCGAGGACGGCTATAACGTCGCGGAGGCCGAGTTGGTCGAGGACGGTTGGGTAGACCCGCCACGCGACGTCGCGGAGATCCGCGAGCGCAAGCTCGGACTCCTCGTGGGCCTGGCGGACCAACTCGGCGGCCTGGGCCGGGTCGCGGGTCCGGCGGGCGCGGCTGAGAAGCAGGCCGAGGGCGACCAGGCGTTGCTGGACGCCGTCGTGCAGGTCGCGCTCGATCCGGCGGCGTTCGTCGTTCACCACCTCGACCACCTCGGCCCGGCTCACGGTCAGCTCGGAGATCCGGCGGGTCAGCGTTTCCTCCACGGACGGCACCAGGTAGCGCCTGGCGAGCCGGGTATCGAGGTCGACGACGCCGATCAGGCCCATCACGTTCAGATAGAACAGTAGGGCGCCGGGAACCGCGGCAACCGCGAGCGTGGCGGTGCTGACCCGGCCGGCACTCTCGATGAAGCCCCAGGTCCCGTCCAGGGCCCAGGCGCTGATCATCGTCCCCGCGACCACCAGCCCGTACAGAAGTAGCAGCACCACGAGGCCGCCGAGCCCGCCGATCGCCCACCTTCTGAGCACATACCCATACGCCGAACGGTCGGTGAACGGGCCGAGGTCTCCGATGCCGTGAAACGTGCCGAGCCGGCGCTGCTCCACCCTCGCAAGTTGCCGTGCGCAACGATGATTGAAGGCCTCGACCGAGCGCCGCGCGCGCGGTGTCGCGACGACCGGAACCAGTACGAGAGCCGACAGCAGAACAAAACACAGCTCGACGACGGCCGTGAGCGTGCCGGACATCAGACCCGCCAGGGTCGCGATGCTCCGTCGCAGGAGGCCTTGTCGTTGCCGCATGCCCGCAAGAGTAGTGGGCACAGGACAAGAAGAAACTGCGGTTTTCCTCAGTTCTGTACTGTGGAAAATCCCAGCAAAAGACGGCGGTTGGCTTCAATGTGCGGACATCATCCGCGCGCCTACCGTCGTCGGCATGTTCACGACGAATCAGGTGATGATGACCGCGCTGCAAGCGACGCACGAGCCGACCGGAGGAGTGGCCGGATGGGCGATCGGCTTGATGGAGAAGCTCGGTGCGCCGGGCGCCGGGCTCGCGGTAGCGCTGGAGAACTTGTTTCCGCCCCTGCCCAGTGAGGTGATCCTGCCGCTGGCCGGCTTCGCCGCCAGCCGGGGTGATCTGGGCCTCATCAACGCGATCATCTGGACCACGATCGGCTCGGTCGTCGGCGCGCTGGCTCTGTACGGCGTGGGCGCGGGATTGGGGCGCGATCGGACCCGGGCGCTGGCGGCGAAGTTGCCGCTGGTCAAGGTGGAGGACGTCGACAAGGCCGAGGACTGGTTCAACCGGCACGGTCCGAGGGCGGTGCTGATCGGGCGGTTGGTGCCGGTGGTGCGGAGTCTGATCTCGGTGCCGGCAGGCGTGGAGCGGATGTCGGTGCCGCTGTTCCTGATGCTGACCGCGGTCGGCAGCCTGACCTGGAACTCAGTGCTGATCGTCGCCGGGTACCAACTCGGTGAGCGGTGGCACGTCGTCGAGTCCTCGGTGGGCGTCTTCCAATGGGTCGTGATCGCGGGTGCGGTGGCGGCGGTGACGTGGTTCGTGGTTGTCAAGGTTCGGGCCATGCGTTCGGAATCTGAGAAAGTCAAGTAGGACGCTCGACTTTAGCTAGTCTCGATCCATCACTGCCGAAGCTCAGGAGATGGGTCAGATGCCCTCAGTCGCGTTCGAACCGCAGGTCGTGCCGGATCCGCCGGTGTGGCCGCAGTCTGTCGTCACCGTGGTGGGCAACCCGCGGGCCGGCTCGCGGACAGCGGTGGCCGCCGCGTCCGTTGCCGAACTGCTCGCGTCTGAGCTCGGTACGCCGTACCGGATCGATGAGCTCGTGGATCTGGTGACGTTCGCGCCGGCGATCTTCGAGGGGGATCACGCGGGAGAGGAGCAGCGGGCGGCGCTGGAGAACGCGATCGATCTGGTGTCGTCGGCGTCGGTGCTGGTGGTGGGGACGCCGGTGTACAAGGGCAGCTATACGGGGTTGCTGAAGAGCTTTCTGGATGTGCTGAAGCCGCAGGCGTTGGCGGGGGCGGTGGTGGTGCCGGTCACCGTGTCCGCGGCGCCCAGCCACAAACTGCTGGCCGATCAGCACCTGCGCCCGGTGCTTGCGGAGTTGGGCGCGAGTGTGCCGGTGCCCGGCGTGATCCTGGAGGAGCGAGACCTCGAGGACCTGCAGGTAGTCCTCTCCGGCTGGATCCGCGAAAACGCCGGCATCGTCCAGGCCACCACCATCGCCCTACAACCGGTCGCCGAGCCAACCCCTGCACGCTAGCGCCGCCGCCGGGCTCGCGGAGCCAAGCCCGCGCCTACGGGCTGTCGTCGGGCACGCGGAGTCAAGCGCGCATTCGGGCTGTCGTCGGGCTCGCGGAGCCGCTTTCCGCGCCCTGGAGTTGGCGCGGGGCCAACGGATTCAGCTGTCGCACGCGGTCGGCGGTGGTCGGTTCGACGGTTGGGGTGGATGTGCGTGAGCGGGTTTGCGCGGAATCGGTGGGGCGGGATCTGTGGGGGCGGGGGGCATGTTGGGGCGGGGTTCTACGACGTTGCGGGATTCAAGGCGGGCCGGAGTTCCTGTGCATGTGCAAAGCACTGGCGGTGGACGGTTCGTGGGTTGGTGACGGCGTTGGTCGGCGGTGGGTTGCGGATTGAGCGGCTGGGGGAAGTGCTGGTGGACCGGCGCCAGCGCCATCCGGGGATGGCGCTGGCATTTGGCGGCGGCCGGGCACCCGAGCCGTGTGTAAGAGCTAGTCGGTGTGGGTGGGTTGGGTGGGGGAGTGGCGGAGGGCTGTGGTGGCCGGGATGAGGGTTGAGAGGAAGGTCAGGACGGCTGCGGCTGCGACGATGAGCAGGTAGATCCACAGCGGCCCGGTGGGGAGGGACGAGCCGGAGACCTTGGCGGAGAAGGGGATCAGGCAGGCCAGGGCGACGAGGGTGCCCAGGGTGATGCCGGTGAGCCAGACCAGGGTGCTTTCGGTGGTGAGCATGCGCAGGACTTGGCCGCGGGTCGAGCCGGTGAGGCGTTGGAGGGCGAACTCGCGGCGTCGGCGGAGCGTGGTCGAGGCCAGGGTGTTGACGACCGAGACTGCTGTGTACGCGATCAGCATGCCGACGAGCATGTAGTTGACCCAGGCCTGTGTCTGCAGGTCTTCCGCGTTCGACGCGACGAGTGAGTCGCGGTCCGCGACCTGTACGCCGGGGTGCTTGGCCGCGAGTGTTGTCAGAGCTGCGCGTACGTCGGTGCCGGGCTCAGCGCGGACCAGCAGCTGCGTGATCAACCCGTCGGTGGTGTGAGCCGCGACGAGCGATGCCGGCAGGATGATGGATTCGTAGCCGCGTTTGGCCGCGAAGGTCGCGACCACCCGCAGCTTCACCGCCGTACCGTCGCCCAATGTCATGTCGATCTCCGAGCCGACACCCCGATCGATCTTTTCGGCCACATACTCCGGCAGCGCCACGGTCGATCCGGTGAGTCCGGACAATGAGCCCTCCGTCAACCGGACCGGCGCCGTACCGTCCGCGCCCTGTGCGTCGACGCCGATCAGCGGAGCGCCCTCCTCGTCGAAGGGAGCGTTGCGCGGCTCGTCGATCACGCCGGTACTGCGGACGAACGCCGAAGCACTCGCCACCCCAGGAGTCTCCCGGACCGCGGTCAGCAACTGAGGTGACAGGCCTGCCGAGGAGACCAGTACGGCGTCCGCGCGAAGGTCCCGCGTGAACGCCTCGGAGGCGGCGTGGACCTGCGTGGTCTGCATGTAGAGGTTCGCGGTGGAGATGCCGACGGCAAGCATCACCGGCATCGCGGCGGCCGACAGCGCCACCGACCGCGCCGTGACGTTGCGGATCGCGAGCCGTCCGTTGACCCGGGTCAGCGCCTGAACCGGCCACCGCCACACCAGCAGCGCGGCCTTCGTCCAGAACGGACCGAGCAACGCGACTCCGATCGCCCAGCACAGGATCGATGGGCCGGCGGTCGCACCGGCCAGCGGGCCGGTCATCACGGTCGCGGTCACGATCAGCAGAGCCAGACCGCCGCCGAGAAACAGCACACCGAAGAGCAGCCGCAGCCAGCTGAACCACTTGCGCTGCAGCGACGCCTCCATCAACGCCTCGACCGGCCGGATCTTGGCCGACCTGCGCCCCGCGATCAGGGCGGCGCCGATGGCCGCGAGTACGGCGGCTCCCGCGCCGGCGGCGAACGGAATCCAGCCCTGGAAGAACTCGACGACCGGGGACGCAACACCGTGCGCGCCGAGCTCCTCGAACAGGAACCGGCCAAGGAAGACACCAGGTACGACGCCCAGCAGCACAGCGGGGAGCGACACCAGCAACGCTTCACCGAGGATCATCCGCCGTACCTGGCCGGGTGTCGTGCCGATGCCGCGGAGCAGGGCGAACTCGCGCTCGCGATGCTGCGCGGACAAGGCCAGCGTGGAGGCGACGACGAACATCATCGTCATCGTCGCGATCCCGCCGAACGAGCCGGCGATCGCGATCAACGCGACCGCCTGCGACTCACTCCCGGGGTGCTCGGCCAGGCCGCGGTCGATCCCGGTCCGGACGGTGATGCCGCCGTCGAGCGCCTCGATCCGGTCCTTCACCGCGTCGATGTCGGCGCCGGGTGCCGGCAGTACGCCGACATCCGCGAAACGCGCCGGATTGTCGACAAGGCGACGAGCATCGCGGTCGGAGAAGAACGCGTGACCGGCAGGACCCTGGGCGATGCCGCTGATGGTGAAAGCAGTCGGTGTGCCATCGAGGAGGAAGGTGACGCGGTCGCCGACCTTCGCGCCGGGGGCAGTCGTGACGACCTGACCGGCGGTCGGTGCCCGGCCTGCGGTCAGCTGATACGGCGCCAGAGCGGCGGAGCTCCAGTTGTGACCTTCGGTGGCCCCAGCCCCGAAGACCGGGAACGTGTAGTCGCCGATCGCGTCCGAAACGCCTTCTACAGAACGGATCTGAGCCAGTAGCGAGGTCGGAACGCCGACGCGCTCGGGAAGCGGAGTCGCGTCTTCCGCACCAGGACGAAGGTGGGACTGATTGCCGGTGACAACGATCGGAGCGGCCGCGAGGCGTTCCGGCGCGACATTGGAGCGGATGCCGGTCTCCATCAGGCCGCCACAGGCCATCACGATCGCGGTGCCGAAGGCGACCGCGACGAAGGTTGCGATGAAGCCGCCCTTGCGGAAGCGCAGAGTGCGGACCGCGAGCCGCATCATCCCGCCACCGCCGACAGGGCACGCGCGCCGAGATGAGTCATCCGGTCGGCGACCTGCTCCGCGGTCGGCGCGACCAGGCTGCCCGCCAGTACGCCGTCCGCGAGGAAGACGACCTGGTCGGCGTACGAGGCCGCGACCGGGTCGTGAGTGACCATGACGACCGTCTGGCCTTGGGTGCGTACCGGCTCACGAAGCAACTCGAGGACGTCGGCGGCGGTCTGTGTGTCGAGAGCGCCGGTGGGCTCGTCGGCGAAGATCACCGCGGGCCGGGCGACCAGCGCGCGGGCGATGGCGACGCGCTGCTGCTGACCGCCGGAGAGCTCACCGGGGCGGTGCTTGTGGCGATCGCCGAGCCCGACGCGGTCGAGGACGTCGCGGACGGCGGCGCGGTTGGCGCGGCGGCCGTCGAGCTCCTGCGGCAGGCAGACGTTCTGCCAGACGGTCAAGGCCGGAAGGAGGTTGAACGACTGGAAGACAAAACCGATGCGCTCACGGCGGAGTTCGGTCAGCCTGCGTTCGTTCAGGTCGGCAAGCGGCTGGCCGGCGATGAACACGCTGCCCGACGTGGGACGGTCCAGACCGGCCGCACAGTGCAGGAACGTGCTCTTGCCCGAGCCGGACGGGCCCATCACCGCGGTGAAGGTGCCGGGGGCGAAGTTGATGGAGATGCCGTTGAGGGCGGTGACGGCGTTGGCGCCACGGCCGTAGACCCGTCGTACGTCGTGCAGGACGACCGAGTACTCGGGTCCGCCGACTGATTCCTGCGACCGTCGCGTCTTCTTCTTCATGCGCAAGACGCTACGGAGCGTCAGCCGCGCTCCCCAGGGTGCTGGACCGCCGCCGTAGGTGGGTGAAACTCCACCTACGAGCGGACCAGGGCGCGCAGGCCGGCGATGTAGGTGTCGGGGGAGACGTCGCCGATGATCAGTCGCTGGAGCACGAAGCCGGGGACGATGCCGAACAGGACCTGGGCGATGTGGCGCGGGTCGACCGAGGGGTCCACGGTGCCGTCGGCCTGGCCGCGCCGGGCGACGTCCTCGAAGTGGCTGCGGAGCTGGGAGTACTTGCCCTGCGCCACCGCCATGATGGTGGGGTTGCGGAGCGCCTCCGACCAGGCCTGGATCGCAACCCGGGTCACGTCGCCGCCGGGACGCTCGGCGATCGTGACGACGTGGTTCAGCGCGGCCTCCAGCGCGGCGAACGGGCTGAGCGGCTCCTCGGACGCCAGCAGCTTCCCGAACAGTTCGTCGACCGCGCTCAGTGCTTCCTCGGCGATGGCCGCGACGATCTCCTCCTTGCTCTTGAAGTAGCCGTACACCGCCCCCGCCGACAGGCCGGACTCGCGGATCACGTCGGCCATCGTCGTCTTGTGGAACCCCTCCTCGATGACGCAGTGGCGGGCCGCCGCGACGATCTGCCGGCGGCGGGCCAGGCGGTGCTCCTCGGTGACTTTCGGCATGCCCGGAACATAAAACGAATGTCCGTTCTTGACAAGTGGGCCGCTCTGGGGTCACGCTCGATCCAATAAAGAACGGTCATTCGGTTTATAAGGAGTCTTCCTCATGTCCGCTCAGCTGACCGGGCACCACCCCGAGCAAGCGCCCGAACACACCCCCGAGCATGCCGCCGAGAACCGGCAGCGGCCGCCGGTGGTCGCCGTCATCACCCTGCTGACCGTCCTGCTCACCGTGCTGTTGATCGCGTTCGCGTGGCCGGCCGCGCGCTCTGAGCCGCGCGACGTCCCCCTCGCGGTCGCCGGACCACAGTCGGCTGTCGCCGAGGTGGAGAAGGGGCTCGAGCAGGCGATGCCGGGTGGTTTCGAGGTCACCGCCGTACCGGATCGGGCTGCTGCCGTGCGGCTGATCGAGGATCGGGACGTGTACGGCGCCATCGTGCTCGACCCGAGGCAGCCCGAGGTGCTGACCGCGTCGGCCGGTGGTCCCGCGGTCGCGCAGATCCTCACGCAGTTGTCGACCCGGTTGTCGCCCGAGGCGCCGGCCAAGGTGACGGACGTCGTACCGCTGCCGGCTGACGATCCGCGTGGTGCTGGGCTGGCCGCGGGTGCGCTGCCGCTGGTGCTCGGCGGGATCATCGCCGCCGCGGCGTTGACCCAGCTGGTCAAGTCCGGCTCGCGGCGGATGGTCGGGGCGATCGGGTTCGCGATCACGGGCGGGCTGGCGCTGGCCGCCGTACTGCAGTTCTGGCTGGGGTCGTTCGACGGGAGCTACTGGGGCAACGCGGGCGTGATCGCGCTGTCGATCGGCGCGGTGAGCCTCACACTGCTCGGACTGGAGTGGCTGCTCGGCCGGGCAGGGCTCGCTCTGGGGGCGGCCGTGATGATGCTGCTCGGCAACCCGCTGTCCGGGCTGACGAGTGCACCCGAGATGCTGCCGAGCGGCTGGGGCGCGTTGGGGCAGCTGCTGCCACCGGGAGCGGCAGGTACGGCGCTTCGTTCGGTCAGCTTCTTCGACGGCGCCGGAGCCGGGCGACCGCTCGTCGTACTGGGCTGCTGGCTGGTCGCCGGACTGGTTCTTTGCGTACTCGGCGCACTCAAGTCACAACGCGTCGTACACCCCCGCCACGAGCTCGAAGCGGCTACTGTCTGAATGTCATGACAACGCGGTGACCGGATCGTTACGTGCCGGTCACCGCGTAGCTGCGTTCCGACCGGGACAACGTTGTCTGTCAAGCATTGACTTCGGCCGCCCCGGCCTCCTACGGTCGCAAGAAGCCCAGCGGTATTGGGTCGGGGTACCGGGATGACAACGATTGCCCGAAGGTGGACGTGATGGTGACAAGGAAACGTTTCAAAGCAGCCGCCGCGGTGAGTGCGTTGCTGCTGGCGGTCTCGGCCTGCAGTCAGGGGTCGACGACCAAGGAGCCGGAGGCGGGTGGCTCGCAGAGCGCCGGCCCGGCGAACATCAAGATCGCGTACCAGCAGTGGGGCCCGGGCACGGTGATGAAGAACTTCCTCACCGGCGTCAAGGCCGAGTACGAGTCGGCCAATCCCGGTTCGACCGTCGAGATCCTGCCGATCGTGGCCAGTGAGAACGACTACTACACCAAGCTGCAGCTGATGATGCGGTCGCCGAACACGGCGCCGGACGTGGTCTACGAGGACACGTTCCTGATCAACTCCGACATCACAGCCGGCTACCTGCGTCCGCTGGACGACTACATCAAGAACTGGGATCAGTGGAGCCAGTTCGAGGACACCGCCAAGGGCGCGGCCAAGGCGCTGGACGGCAAGACGTACGGCGTCCCGGACGGCACCGACACCCGGGCGCTCTGGTACAACAAGCAGCTGTTCGCGAAGGCCGGACTGCCCGCCGACTGGCAGCCGAAGACCTGGGACGACGTCCTCAGCGCCGCCCGGACCATCAAGGAGAAGGTCCCGGGTGTCATCCCGCTGAACGTGTACTCCGGCAAGCCGATGGGTGAGGCCTCGGCCATGCAGGGATTCGAGATGCTGCTGTACGGCACCAAGGACTCGCTGTACAACAACGACCAGCAGAAGTGGGTCGTCGGCAGCCAGGGCTTCAAGGACTCGCTGAACTTCATCAAGACGATCTACTCCGAGGGCCTCGCGCCGACGCCGAAGCAGGCGCTCGACCCGAACATGGGCAGCAAGGTCGGCACCGAGCTGCTGCCGGGCGGCAAGCTGGCGATCGCGCTGGACGGCTCCTGGATCTACGGCAACTGGCAGAAGACCGGCGCCAAGCCGTGGCCGCAGTGGAGCGAGGTGCTCGGCCAGACCGCGATGCCGACGCAGGACGGCGGCGGCAAGGGCAAGGTCAGCCTCTCCGGCGGCTGGACCTGGGCGATCCCGGCCAAGTCGAAGAACCCGGACGCGGCCTGGAACCTGATCAAGACGCTGCAGACCCAGAAGAACGCGGCCAAGTACGCCACCGAGGGCGCGCAGATCGCCGTACGCAAGGACGTCGCCTCCGACGAGACCTACAAGTCGTCCGCGAAGAGCACCCAGTTCTTCACCGACCTTGTCTCGGTCACCGTGTACCGGCCGGCGTACGCCGAGTACCCGAAGGTCTCCAACGAGATCATCACCGCGATGGAGGCGGTGATGACCGGGCAGTCCACGCCGGACGAGGCCGCCAAGAACTATGACGAGGCCGTCGAAGGCATCGTCGGCAAGGACAAGACGACAACGGACAGCGGCGGGCAGTAGCCCCCCGTCTTCCCCGTCAACTAGCCCCCGGCTGACGAAGGATCCCTCCCTGTGACGACGACAGTCGCTCCCGCGGCGGCCAAGCCCGCTCCGTCCGGAAAGCACTCCGGGCCGAGCGGGCGGCCGCGCGCCGCCAAGCTGTTCAGGATGTTGCCGCTGACACCGGCGATCGGGTTGATGCTGGTCTTCCTGGCCGGCCCGATCATCTACTGCCTGTACGCCGCGTTCACCAACATGGCGCTCACCGGCACCGGTGCGGCCGAGGTCAGGTTCGTCGGCCTCGACAACTTCCGCAAGGCGTTCGGCAGCGGCGCCTTCACCAACGCGATCTGGCTGACCCTGGTGTTCACGTTGATCTCCGCGATCATCGGCCAGAACACCCTCGGCCTCGGCCTCGCGCTGCTGATGCGCCGGTCGACCAAGCTGGTCCGCAACTTCGTCGGTACGGCGGTCATCGGAGCCTGGGTGCTGCCCGAAGTCGTGGCGGCGTACCTGCTCAGCGCGTTCTTCAACGACGAGGGCACGCTGAACGTGATGCTGCACGCGGTCGGCCTGCCCGGCCAGGACTGGTTGTACGCGGCACCCATCATCGCGGTCTCGCTGGCCAACATCTGGCGCGGTACGGCGTTCTCGATGCTGGTCTACTCGGCCGCGCTCAGCGAGATCCCCAAGGAGATCGAGGAGTCCGCCGAGATGGACGGCGCCCGCGGCGGCCGGCGGCTGCTGTGGGTCACGCTGCCGATGATCAGCCGGGCGATCATGACCAACCTGATGCTGATCACGCTGCAGACCCTGAGCGTGTTCGGCCTCATCTACGCAATGACCCGCGGCGGGCCCGGCACCAAGAGCCAGACGCTGCCGCTGTACATGTACGAGCAGGCGTTCAGCTTCTCCCAGATCGGCTACGGCACAGCGATCGCCCTGGTGATGCTGGCGATCGGCGCGGTGTTCTCGCTGATCTACCTGCGTGGACTGAGCTCGGAGGCCGCATGACAGTACATATGCCACGCCTCCGGCGCGGCGGATCATCGGGCTGTAACTCCCGGCCTTCCCTCGTCGCTCCGGTCGCTTCGCTCCCTCCACTCCTCAGTCCAGGCCGGGAGGCCCGATGATCGCCCGCGATCGGATCAGCAAGCTGTCCGCCAACCTGATCCTGTTGGCGATCGGCGTGCTGTTCGTCCTGCCGCTGCTGTGGGTGCTGTTCGCGTCGATCAACCGGACCGCCGGACTGCGGGTCGAGTTCCCGACGAATCCGACCCTCGGCAACTTCAAGGCGGTCCTCAACACCGACACGACGTACCGTCCGGTTCTGAACGGCGTGGTGCTGTGCGGTGGTGCCGCACTGCTCACGATGGTCTGTGCGGTGCTGGCGGCGTACCCGCTGTCGAGGTTCAAGTCGAAGTTCAACCGGCCGTTCCTGCTCACCGTGCTGTTCTGCACCGGGCTGCCGATCACCGCGGTCATGGTGCCGGTGTACGGCCTGTTCGTGCAGCTCAACCTGGTCGACACCATCGGCGGCACGATCATGTTCATGGCGACCTCGTCGTTGCCGTTCGCGATCTGGCTGACGAAGACGTTCATGGACGGCGTACCGCTGTCACTCGAGGAAGCCGCCTGGGTGGACGGCGCCAGCAACATGCAGGCGCTGCGCCGCATCGTGCTGCCGCTGATGTGGCCGGGGATCGCGGTCGTGATGATCTTCACCTTCATCGGCATGTGGGGGAACTTCTTCGTCCCGTTCATGCTGCTGCTGTCCCCTGAGCGGCTCCCGGCCTCGGTCAGCATCTTCACCTTCTTCGGCCAGTACGGCGAACCCAACTACGGCCAGCTCGCTGCTTACTCCTTGATCTACACGACTCCGGTCCTCGTGCTGTACCTGCTGCTGAGCAGGAAGCTGGGCGGAGCGTTTGCGCTTGGCGGCGCGATCAAGGGCTAGTACGGCGTACGTCGGCAACAGGACGCCGCCGCGGCGGTCGAAGGACACCGCTCCGCGGCGGCTGTCTTGTTGGGTGCGCAGGTCGTGGTCACGGGTCGGCGTGGTGGGGTGCCGTGGGCTGTGGGCGGGCAGGAAGGGACGCCGCTGCGGGGCGGCTGTCTTGTCGGGCGCCTGCGGCGGCGTGCGCGCTCGGTGGTGATGGGGCGGGGTGGTTGGCGCCGTGGGCCGTGGACGGGTAGCAAAGGACGCCGCTGCCGGACGGCTGACTTGTGAGGCGGGATTGAGTGGTGGGCCTGGTGGCGCGGGTGCTGTGGGCAGCAGGGGAAGGACGTAGCTTCGGCGGCGGCGGCGGCGACGGCGGCGGCGACGGCGGCGGCGGTTGTTGGCTGGCTTCGCCAGCGTGCGCGGGTGTGCTGAGTTGCCAGCGTGGTCGGCGCAGCTACTGCAGGGAGCGTGAGGGGCCGGCGACTGCAGACGGCCGAGGATCGTTGGCCTAGCGGTCGGTCAGGTTGCGGTGGGTTTGTTTCCAGAAGTCGAGTTTTTGGTTGAAGTCCCAGTCCCACTGGTAGTCGGGGGCTGCGTCGGCGAAGCGGGTCAGGGCGGTGGGGGCGAGGGAGCCGGTGGCGGCTGGGACGGCGTCCAGTACTAGGGCCAGGCGGACTGTGAAGGTGGCCAGTCTTGTGAGGCGGGGGTGGTCGTTCGACGCTTCGATGTCTTTCAGTTGGCTGCGGAGTTGTTTGATGGTGCGCAGGGCGGTGCGGTGTTCGGACCGGCCTGCTGGGGTGAGATCGTCGGTTGGGATGCCGAGGAGTTCGGCGAGGTCAGACAGCGGGACCTCCGGCGCGGGGGAGGTGGACTTGCGCAGCAGACCTGGTTTGTCGGCCTGGAGGTGCTCGGCGATCTGGTTGAGCAGTTCGTCCAGGCCGCGCACGACGGCAGGCAGTGCGAGGTCGGCGGTTTTGCGGCGGTTGCCGGCGAGGGCGGTGACGCGTGCATGGTCGGCCTCGACCGTCGTACGCAACGACTGTGGCCAGTCGTCGAGTCCGGCCAGCTCCTCCTTGGGGGCAGCAGACGGGTTGAGGTCGCCCGCATTCAGAGGCTTGCCACCGGCGAGTGCAGCGGCGATCTCCTCTTCGATCTTCTTCTGCGGACCCGGAACGATTGAGCTCACCCTTCCACCCTACGCAGGTGTCGGGCGCGGGAGCTGGCGTCGCCGCCGACACCAGTGGGGTGGTGGCAGGGGCAACAGTTGGGGGGTTGGACGGGGTCCGGGGGGCTTGAACAGGATATTTGCTGTTCACGGGAACCAGATGGTGTTCATGGACCCGATAGTTGGTCCGGCCGGCGGGCGGTGGGCAGATGCTTCGAGTCGGGCGGTCGGGCGGTCGGGCGAGTCGGGCGAGTCGGGCGAGTCGGGCGGTTGGGTGGTCGCCGCAGGTGTCCTTCGTTGTCGGTGGCGCTGGGTTGGCCTGGCTGGGTTCGCGGTCGGTTGCGGGACCGGGAGGTGGGCGCTCTTGGATACGGAGAGTGATTTTGTGAAGGGGTTCACGCAGTAGGACTCATCACAACCTGTGATCGGTGAGGGCTGCCGTTGGGGCGGGGTTTTCGCTACCTTGGGGTATTGGTCCCTCGATTTGCAGGAGGCTCCGTGAAGATCAACGACGTACTGCGCGGCAAGGGCAACCAGGTCGTCACCATCTCCCCAGAAGCCACTGTCACCGACCTGCTCGCCCTGCTGGCCGACCACAACATCGGCGCCGTGGTGGTGAGCCCCGACGGGTCCTCCGTGGCCGGCATCGTCTCCGAGCGCGACGTCGTGCGGCTCTGGAACGGCACTCCGGACGCGGGAGACGTCCGGGTCAGCTCGATCATGACCGCCGACGTGGCCACCTGCAGCCCGGACGACCACATCGACAACCTGATGCGGCTGATGACGGATCGCCGGATCCGGCATGTGCCGGTGGTGGTCGAGGGTTCGCTGGCCGGTCTGGTCAGCATCGGTGACGTAGTCAAGTCCCGGATCGGTGAGCTCGAGTTCGAACGCGAGCAACTCTCGAACTACATCACGCGCTAGACGGCGAGCGTCAGCACCACCATCGCCACGACGAAGAGCAGGCCGATGGCGAGCAGCGCTGTGCCGATCAGGCCGCAGATCTGCCCGGCCTGGGCCATGCCGCGGTTGTTGTAGACGCCCGGCGACGCGTCGATCTCGGCGAGCGCCTGGCTGCCGAGCCACCAGGCGACCGGCGAGACGATCAGCAGGCCGGTGCACAGCGCGATCGCACCGAGCACGAGTGCGACCGTGGCCTGCGAGTGGTCGCGCAGGACGCCGTACGCCGGCTGGTCCGGGAAGCCCGGCTGGAGCGGGTACGACGGGGACCAGAAGGTGTGGGTGCGATCGGTCGCGTCGGTCGGCCGCTCGGTGAACGACATGGTCTTGCTCCTCTGCTCAGAACCCAGGCGCTGAGCAGAGGAGCGAGGCGCTCTCAGCCCAGTTCGATCAGGTCGCCCAGCGCGAGCTCGGTGAGCTGCGGCCGGACGTCCTTCGCTTCCCCTACGACGACCACCAGCAGGCCGTTGGTTCCGACGTACCGACGGTAGGCCTCGGTGGCCTCTTCGGCGGTGGTGGCGGCGATCTGGGCCAGGTAGGTGTCGGCGAAGCCGATCGGGACCCCGTTCGCGATATTGCTGCCGACCTGCTGGGCGACCGAGTCGGCCTGCTCGTACCGCAGCGGGGCGGTCCGGATCAGGCTGTCCTTCGCCTCCTGGACCTCCTGCTCGGTCAGCCCGTCGCGGGCCTCCCGGAGGATCCGGAGCGCGTCGCTGATCGCGGCGCCGGTCACCTCGGTGCGTACGGCGCCGCCCAGGCTGAACGTGCCGCCCTTGCGCGGAGCCGCAAAGCTCGTCCGGGTGCCGTAGGTGTAGCCCTTCTCCTCGCGGAGCACGGTGTCGACGCGCGACGTGATCGTGCCGCCGACGACGTGGTTCGCGACCGCGGCCGCGCCCCAGGCCGGGTCCCGGCGGTCCGGGCCGGCGCAGCCGATCAGCAGCTGGCTCTGCACGGAGCCGGGCCGGTCGACCAGGACGACGCGGTCGCCCGGGATGTAGATCGGCTCCGGCGTCTCGAGCGCGGGGCCGGACGCGGAGGTCCAGCCGCCGAACGCGTCGTCGATGACGCCGGCCACGTCCACGCCGGTCGCGTCACCAGCGAACAGGATCTGCGCGCGGCCCGGGCCGATGTTGTCCCGGTAGAACTCGGCCACCTGGACGTTCGTCAACGGCCGGATCGTGTCCGGCGTCCCGGCGGTCGGGCGCGAGCGTCGCGTCGCGGCGTCGAACAGGTTGGCCGCGAACGCCTCCCGGGCCCGGTAGCCGGCGTTCGCCCGCTCCTGGTTGATCTCGCCGAGCCGGATCGTCACGTGCCGGCCGACGTCGGCCTGGTTGAACGCGGGCCGGGTGACCGCCTCGGCGAGCAGCTTCACCGCCGGGGCCAGGTGGGACACCGGCACCGAGATCTCCACGTGCAAGGCGTCCGAGCTCACGTCCACGCCGTACGCCGCTCCGTGCCGCTCCAGCGCGGCCGCGAACTCGTTGGCCGACCGTAGCTCGGTGCCCTCGTCGAGGGTCCGGGACATGATCGTCGCGACGCCTTCCAGCTCGCGCGGCTCGGCGATCAGCGGCATCGCGATCGTCACCCGGACGGTGGCGACGTACTGACCCGGGCGGTCGAAGACGTGCACCGGGGTCCCGGCCGCGGTCGTCGTGGTGGTCGCGTCCGGGAACTTCCAGGGGCGTTGCGCGCCGACGGGCGGCGGGGTGGTCAGGACCTGATTCATGCGTTCTCTCCTGCCGACTCGGTACGGCGGTAGGTCACCTGAGCGCGTCCGGACGCGCGGATCCACTTCGCGGCCGCGGCCTGGACCTGGTCGGCGGTGACCGCCTTGACCTGGTCGATCCGGGTGTTGATCCGGTTCGGGTCGCCGAACAGCAGGGCGTGGTGGGAGATCTCGTCGGCCCGGCCGGCGCAGGTGGCCAGCTGCTCCAGCCAGTCCCGCTCGGCCTGTGCCTGCACGGTGGCGAGCTCGTCCTCGGTGATGCCGTTCTCGGCGAGCTGCTCGATCTCCTCGAGCAGCGCGTCCTCGACCTTCTGCAGGTCCACGCCGTCCGAGGCGATCCCGGTCAGCGTGCCGAACGAGACCCCGCCGATCAGCGGCAGCGCGCCACCGGACACCGACTGCGCGATTTGCTCGTCGCGGACCAGCCGGCGGTTCAGGCGTCCGCTCTGGCCGGCGGCGAGGATGTCGAGCGCGAGACCGGCCGCGTCGAGCTCCGGCGTGCCGTCGACCGGCAGCCGGAACATCATCGTGACCAGGTCGGACGGTACGTCGGACACCACGTCGTCACGCAGCACCTCGGTCAGCGGGCCGATCGTGCCGTCCGGCGCGGCCGGCGGCTTCGGGATGGCCGGCAGGTGGCCGAAGTACCGCTTGGCGGCGTCGAAGGCGTCCTCCTCCGAGACGTCGCCGACGATCGTCAGGACGGCGTTGTTCGGGCCGTAGTACTGCCGGAAGAACGCGTGCACGTCCTCCACCGAGGCGGCGTCGAGGTCGGCCATCGAGCCGATCGTCATGTGCGCGTACGGGTGGCCTTCGGGGAAGGTGAGCTTGACCAGCCGCTCGTAGGAGTCGCCGTACGGGCGGTTGTCGTAGCTCTGCCGCTTCTCCTCCTTGACCACGTCGCGCTGGTTGTCCAGGTTCTCCTGGTTGACCGCGTCGAGCAGGTAGCCCATCCGGTCGGCCTCGAGCCACAGCGCCAGGTCGAGACCGCCGCTGGGCAGCGACTCGAAGTAGTTCGTCCGGTCGAAGAAGGTGCTCGCGTTCAAGCTGGCGCCGGCGGTCTCCAGCAGGCTGAAGTGCTGGCCGGACGCCACGTTGCGTGACCCCTGGAACATCAGGTGCTCGAACAGGTGCGCGAACCCGGTCAGCCCCGCCGGCTCGTGCCGGGATCCCACGTCGTACCAGAGGTTCACGGCGACGATCGGGACGGCGCGGTCGGAGCTGACGACGACGCGGAGGCCGTTGTCGAGCGTCTGCTCCGCGATGGGGTAGGTCAAGGGCATGCCAGCCACCCTACGTGGTCCGGAAATTCCCCGCGTGAGATGTCGATCTCGCCGGTGCTCGCGCATCGGGTTGGTAGATGCTGGATTCCGACCTGCACAGGAGAGGTGACATCGGTGGGCAAGTACCTGGTGATGATCTACGACAACGAGGCGATGTGGGCGGCGGCCGGACCGGACGTGGCGGAGGCGAACCACCAGCGGCACCAGGCGTTCGCGGCGGCCAACGGGGCGGCGCTGCGCGGTGGCGCGCAACTCGGTGAGAGCGACACCGCGACCTCGATCCGCTCCGACGGCAACGGCGGGTACGTCGTCACCGACGGGACGTTCGTGGAGACGAAGGAAGTGATGGGCGGCTACTACCTGATCGAGGCGGCCGACCTGGACGAGGCGCTGGAGATCGCGAAGCAGGTGCCGGCGCCGATGGGCGGGGTCGAGGTCCGGCCGATCGTCAACGGTGGCTGATCCGGTCGCCGGCGTCGTCGCACAGGCCGTGGCGGAGGCCCACTCGTCGGAGTGGGCTTTCGTCCTGGCCGCGACGGCCCGGGTCGCGGCCGATCTCGACCTGGCCGAGGACTGTGTCCAGGACGCGTACGCGCAGGCGCTGGTGCATTGGAAGGAACAGGGTGTGCCGCGGCGGCCGGGTGCCTGGCTGACGACTGTCGCTACCAGGCGGGCGTTGGAGCTGCGTCGCAGGGCGTCGGTCGCCGAGCGCAAGCTGCCGTTGCTGGTGACGGATCCGATCGACGACTCCGGTGCGGAGGTGTTCCCGGACGACCGGCTGCGGCTGGTGTTCACCTGTTGCCACCCGGCGCTGGCGCAGGAGGCGCAGATCGCGCTCACGCTGCGGCTGGTGTGCGGGTTGTCGTCGGCGGAGATCGCGAAGGCGTTCCTGGTCAAGGAGACCGCGATGCAGGCCCGGATCACCCGGGCGAAGCACAAGATCTCCCGGTCCGGGATTCCCTACCGGGTGCCCCGGCTGACTGATCTGCCGGAGCGGACCGACGCGGTGCTGGACGTCGTACACCTGGTCTACACGGCGGGGCACACGGCTGCGGACGGTGCTGAGCTGTCGCGGCCGGACCTGGCCCGGCGGGGGATCGACCTGGCGCGGATGGTGCGGTTGCTGCTGCCGGACAGCGGGGAGGCGACGGCACTGCTGGCGTTGCTGCTGCTGACGCAGGCGCGGCAGGCGGCTCGAGTCGACGACGCCGGGCAGTTGGTGCTGTTGGAGGACCAGGACCGCTCGGTGTGGGACCAGGCGCTGATCGGTGAGGGCCTCGGGCTGGTGCGGGAGGCGTTGGGGTGGCCGGCTGGGCGGTTCGGGTTGATGGCGGCGATTGCTGCGGTGCACGCCGAGGCGGAGCGGTGGGAGGACACGGACTGGCCCGAGATCCTGGGGCTGTACGACCTGCTGCTTGCTCGCTGGCCGTCTCCGGTGGTCGCCCTCAATCGAGTGGTCGCGCTCAGCTATGTCGACGGACCTGCGGCCGCGTTGCGGGCCCTGTCGGAGCTGGCCGACGATCCCGCGTTGGCGACGTACCCGTATCTCGCGTCCACCCGCGCGGAACTGCTGCGCCGTACCGGCGACTGGTCCGCGGCCGTCGCCGCCTACGAGGAGGCGTTGGCCTTCACCAGCAACGCGGTCGAAGCCGACTTCCTGGTCCGGCGGATCACTCGAGGCGCTTGAGGACCTCGTCGTGCAGGCGGCCGTTGGTGGCGACCGCGTTCGGTCCGTTGGGGCCGGGGACGCCGTCGACCGAGGTGAACTTGCCGCCGGCCTCCTCGACGATGATCGCGAGGGCGGCCATGTCGTACAGGTTCAGCTCGGGCTCGGCGGCGATGTCGACCGCGCCCTCCGCGACCAGCATGTAGGACCAGAAGTCGCCGTACGCGCGGGTCCGCCAGCAGGAGTCCATCAGGTCGGCCCACTGGTTCTTCTTGCCGAGCTTCTCCCAGCCCTTGAGCGAGGCGTACGACAGCGAGGCGTCCTCGATCTTGCTGACGTCGCTGACCCGGCACGGCTGGGACGAGTGCAGGGCGCGGCCGGTCCAGGCGCCATCGCCGTACGACGCCCACCAGCGCTTCCCGAGTGCCGGAGCCGACACCACGCCGACGACCACCTGGTCCTCGATCATCAGGCTGATCAGCGTGGCCCAGACCGGGACGCCACGGATGTAGTTCTTTGTGCCGTCGATCGGGTCGACCACCCAGCGGCGCACACCCCAGCCGGAGGTGCCGTCCTCCTCGCCCACGAACGCGTCCCGCGGGCGTGCCCGGGCGAGCGTCTTGCGCATCACGTCCTCGACCTTCTTGTCCGACTCGCTCACCGGGGTCAGGTCCGGCTTGGTGGCCACGTGCAGGTCGAGCGCCTTGTAGCGGTCCATCGTGGTCGAGTCCGCGTCGTCGGCCAGGATGTGGGCGAGCCGCAGGTCATCCGTGTGCGAAGGCATGCCGGAAGGCTAGCCTGACCGGCCGCCCAGCGGGGGAGGTGTCCGCAAAGGTTGCGGAACGGTTGCGGCGCGCATTGAACCGAATCCGGTCGTTGAACGTGCAGTTAGTGTCTGATCACGTTCACGACTGCCATGGAGGCGTCAATGTTCGAGCGCTTCGGGGACCTGCCGCTGCACGTGCTGGTGATCCACGCCGCGGTGGTCGTACTGCCGGTGGCCGCCCTCACCCTGATCGCGTTCGCGCTGCTGCCGCGCTGGCGGTGGCTGCTCCGGTGGCCGGCGCTGCTGCTCGGGCTCGGCGCCCTGGTGCTCGCGTACGTCGCGAAGGAGAGCGGGGAGGCGTTCGTCGCCGCCGTGCCGACGCTGGAGCAGGCGGTGCGGGAGCACGAGGAGCGGGGTGACCTGCTGTTCTGGTTCTGCCTGATCTTCGCGGTGGTGGCGGTAGCTGCGGTTCTGCTGCTCGGCGGGCCGTCCGCGCTGGCCAGCGGAAAGGGTGCCAAGGCAACCAAGAGCAAGCCGCTCGAGCTGGTCACGAGCGCAGCCGTCGTGGTCATCGGCGTACTCGTCATCTACCAGACCATCCGCACCGGAGACGCAGGCGCCAAAGCAGTCTGGGACGGGCAGTTGCCCAAGTAACTGCTGGCTCCTGCCGGACGCTTGACCGCGCCCCGCCGCGCTGCGCGCGGCGGGGCGCGGGTAGTTGTAAGGCGAGCCTAGCCGGGGGTGAGGTCCTGGGGGTTTGTGGTGTCGCGGCCTTCGCGGCTGGCGAGTAGGCGGCGGAAGGAGGCGACGCGTTCGCGGTCTACTCCTTCGGCTTCGTCCAGGGCGCAGTCGGGGGCTGATTCGGTGTGGGTGCAGCCTCGGGGGCAGCCTTCGGCGACCTCGGCCAGGTCGGGGAACGCGTGGATCAGCTTGTCCGGATCGATGTGCGCCAGACCGAACGAGCGGATGCCCGGGGTGTCGATGATCCAGCCGCCTTCGGGCAACCGGAGAACCAGCGCACTGACCGACGTGTGACGCCCGCGACCTGTCACCTCGTTGACCACGCCGATCGCCCTGTCGGTGCCGGGGATGAGGCCGTTGACCAGCGTGGACTTGCCGACACCCGAGTGGCCGACCAGGACGCTGGTGCGGTTGTCCAGTTGCTCGTGGAGCTCGCTGAGGTCGCCGCCTTCGTGAGTCGCCACCGACTCCACCCCGAGTGGGCGGTAGATCGACAGCAACGGATCCGGGTCGGCGAGGTCGGTCTTGGTCAGGCAGAGCAGTGGGCGCATCCCGGCGTCGTACGCGGCGACGAGGAAGCGGTCGATCAGGCCGGTCCGCGGTTCGGGGTTGGCGACGGCGACGACGATGACGAGCTGGTCCGCGTTCGCCACCAGGGGGCGCTCGACCGGGTCGTCGTCATCGGCCGAGCGGCGCAGCAGCGTCGTCCGGGGGAGTACCTCGACGATCCGGGCCAGGCTGCCTTCGGTGCCGCTGGCGTCGCCGTCGAGTTTGACCCGGTCGCCGACGATCACGCCCTTGCGGCCGAGCTGCCGGGCCTTCATCGCGGTGACGACTCGATCGCCGGGCTCGACCCAGCAGGTGTAGCGGCCGCGGTCGCGGGTGATCACGAAGCCGACGACGGCGTCGTCGTACGAGGGGCGGTCCTTGGTCCGCGGCCGGGTCCGGCGCTTCGGCCGGTCGTACCGGGCCTCCTCGTCGTACCGCGACATCAGCCGGCCAGGCCGTGCGTGATGGTCTCGCGCCGTAGCGAGCAGGTGCTCGGTGCGGTAGCTCGGCGCGCTGGAGCGAAGGTCTCGATGCGGATCCATCGTGGCCTTTGCTCCAGTGCGGCGAGATGCCGTGCCGAGTGCCGCGCAGTAGGCGCGGGACCATCACGCACGGCCTAGCTCCGACCACATCTCGGGGAACTCGGGCAGGGTCTTCGCCGTGGTTCCGATGTTCTCGATCAGCAGGTCGTCGACGAGCAGGCCGAGTACGGCGGCCGCGTGCGCCATCCGGTGGTCGTGGTACGTGCCGAAAAGCCCACCGTGCAAGGGCTTCGGCCGGATCTCCAGCCCGTCCGCCGTCTGCGTCACGTCGCCGCCGAGCGCGTTGAGCTCCCGCTCGAGCGCCGCCAGCCGGTCCGTCTCGTGGTTGCGCAGGTGCGCGATCCCCCGCAGGTACGACGGCCCGTCGGCAAGCGCAGCCACTGCGGCGATCACCGGCGTGAGCTCACCGACCTCGCCCAGATCCAGGTCGACCCCCTGCACGCGGCCGGTGCCGCGCACGGTCAGACCATCGTCGCTGCGGGTCGCCTCGGCGCCGAAGCGGGTGAGGATGTCGGGCAGTTGGCCGCCCGGCTGGGTGGTCCGCGCCGGCCAGCCGGTCACGGTCACCTCGCCACCGGTGAGTACGGCGGCGGCCAGGAACGGTGCGGCGTTCGACAGGTCCGGCTCGATCGCCGTGTCCGTCGCGCGAATGGGGCCGGGGGCAACGACCCAGCGGTTCGGTTCGCTGTCGTCCACCTGGACGCCGCGCTCGCGCAGCATCCCGACCGACATGTCCAGGTGCGGCTGGGACGGCACCGGCTTGCCGTCGTGGCGGATGTCGACGCCCTCGTCGTACCGGGCGCCGGCGAGCAGCAGCGCGGAGACGAACTGGCTGCTGCCGGACGCGTCCAGCGTGACCTTGCCACCGCGGACCGAGCCCGCGCCGGACACGGCGTACGGCATCCGGCCGGTGCCGTTGTCGTCGATCTGGACGCCGAGGGTGCGCAGCGCACCGAGGATCACGTTCATCGGCCGCTCCCGCGCGTACGGGTCGCCGTCGAACTCGACGACACCGTCGGCCAGCGCGGCCACCGGCGGGACGAACCGCATGACGGTGCCGGCCAGGCCGCAGTCGACGCTCGCCGGGCCCTTGAGCGAGCCGGGGGTGACGGTGACCGTGCCGCCGTTCTCGGTGATGCCGACGCCGAGGGAGACGAGCGCGGACCGCATCAGCGTGGTGTCGCGGGCCGTGAGCAGGCCGGTCAGGTGCGACGGGCCGTCCGCGATCGCGGCGAGGATGAGCGCACGGTTACTGATCGACTTCGATCCGGGCACCGTGACCCGGCCGGTGACCGGACCCTCGGCCCGCGGCGCCGGCCAGCCCTGCAGTTCGCTCATCCCACTCCCTCGACTCGGATTTCCCTGCCCCGAGCCTAGGGCATGAGCGTCATCGCACCTCAGCTCAGGTGAGCTCCGCCTTTGCGAGCCGGGCCGCCTGCCTGGCCTCGTGGGCGAGGTGCTTGGCCTCGCGCTTGGCCGCCTTGGCGCCGCGCTTCGTCTCGCGCTTCGCGGCCCGGGCGCCGTGCGATGCCCGCCAGGCGAGACCCGGCCGGCCCTCGGTGTCGACTGCCGCGAGCAGCAGGCCGCCGAGCAGGCCGAGGTTCTTCATGAACTGGACGCGCTGCGCGGCGCGGGCCTCCTTGTCCTTCACCTGCCAGAACGGGTGCCCCGCGACGGTCACCGGCAGCAGCGTGGTCGCCAGCGTCGCCGCACCGAGCCTCCGGCCCTTGCCGGTCGCCAGCGCGAGCCCGCCGAGCACCTGGACGGCGCCGTTCAGGCGGACCAGGTTCACCGTGGTTTCCGGGATCCGGTCGCCGACCTGCGGCGGCGCGACCCGCTTCACCATCGGCACCAGACGGTCAGTCACCGGCTGGGCCTTGGGCACCAGCGGCTCGGGGTTGCGGATCGAATTCGCACCCTGCACGACGAAGATCATGGACAGCAACGGCCTGGCCAGTGCGCGCACGACAGTCATGCCTCCTTCATACACCACGTTCCGGATGTCTTCCGGTACCCACGGCTCAACCGTCCAGGCTCAGATCGGGCAGCCGTCGGGCCCGCAGGCGGGGTCGTCGCTGTCGCTCGGGCCGGTGATCAAGGTGACCGGCTTCCGGTCCGCGTTGGCCCGGCGGAGCGCCTCCTGGAACACCTCCACGGGCTGTGCGCCGCTCACGCCGTACTTCTCGTCGATGACGAAGAACGGCACGCCGTTGGCGCCGTACGCGATGGCCTGGGCCTGGTCGGCGGCCACCTCTTCGGTGTACGTCGTCGCGGCGAGGACGGCCGTGACGCGCTCGGCGGGCAGACCGACCTCTTCCGCCAGGCTGGTCAGGGTGGCGTGGTCGCCGACCGGGAGGCCGTCGGTGAAGTAGGCCTTGAGCAGGCGCTCCTTGAGGCGGTCCTGGGTGTCGGCCGGGACCTGGCCGGCGTCGACCAGCTCGCGGGCCAGGTGCAGGACGCGGTGCGCGTCGACGGTGTTGGCGGCCTTCGCCTGGTCCAGGTGGTACTCAAGACCGAGCTCGGCCGCGATCTCGGTCACGTGCGCGTTGGCCTGCACGCCCCACTCGCGGCCGCGGCCGTACTTCTCGCCCAATCGGGTCGGGAGGTCCCGGGGGTCGTCGTTGGTGGCCGACGGATCCAGCTGGAAGCTGTGCCAGACGATCTCGGCCTGCTCGCCGCTCGCGGCCAGCGCCTGCTCCAGGCGGCGCTTGCCGATGTAGCACCACGGACAGACCACGTCGGACCACACATCGATACGCATGCCCGAGGCAACCTGACCTGATCCGCGGCTATTCCCAACCAGCTCCGGATGTGACGCGTCTGACGCTCCATGGACGAAGACTTCGTACGGACCCTCCTGGAGGAGCAGCATCCCGACCTGGCGCACCTGGAGTTGAAGGAGGTCGACGGCGGCTGGGGCAACCAGATGTGGCGGCTCGGCCACGACCTGGCGGTCCGGCTGCCCCGTTTCGACCAGGCTCCCGAATCGCTCCGCAGAGAGCACCGTTGGGTCCCCGAGCTCGCCGCCCGCCTTCCCCTCCAGGTCCCGACCCCACTGCGCCTCAGCGAACCGTCGGACCGCTTCCCGCGGACCTGGACGATCACCACCTGGGTCGCCGGAGAGCCCGCGGACCACGCACCGATCACGGACCCGGCCGCCGCCGACGTCCTGGCCGGCTTCCTGCAGGCACTGCACACCGAGGCACCGCCGGACGCGCCCGTGAGCGACCGATCCGATCTGCCGCGCGGCTTGGGGTTCGAAGATGTCCACGAGTATGTCGGCCGCCTCGACGAGATCCGTGCGGTCTGGGAGGACGCGATCGCGGCGCCGGCCTGGGACGGGCCACCGGTGTGGCTGCACGGCGACCTGCACCCGGCGAACGTGGTCGTTGCCGACGGCACGCTTGCCGGTGTCGTCGACTTCGAGGAGATCGGCACCGGCGATCCGGCGACCGACCTCGCGGCCGCCTGGATCCTGCTCCCGGACGGCGCCGCCGGCCGGTTCTTCGAGCTCTACCCGGTGGACGAGGCGACGGTACGGCGAGCTCGCGGCTGGGCGGTGACCCGGGCGCTGTTCCTGATCGCGATGGGGATCAACGGCGACAAGGGCCTCCCCGGCGGCAAGCCGCACTGGGGACCGGCCGGGCACGCGGCCCTCGACCGATTGCTGTAAGCGGGTTGTGCGGGCCATCCGGATCCGCCGGGGTGCGGAGCGCCAGGCCATCACAACTTCGCGACCAGCTGCCCCGTGAGCGTGACGCGGGCGCTGGGAACGCGATTGTGGTGGCCTGGCGGTTCGGCACTCAGCGTCAGCGCACTGCCTGGGCGATGAGGTCGGCGACGGCCTTCGGCTGGGAGACCGAGACGGCGTGCGAGGCGTCGACCTCGATCGTGGTGGCGTCGGCGCGGGCGGCCATCTTGCGCTGCCCGTCCGGGTGGATCGCCTGGTCGCCGGTGGCCACCAGGAAGTGGACCGGCAGGCGCTTCCAGCTCGCCGCGCCGGACTTCTCCTCGAAGGCCGCGGCCGCGATCGGCCGCTGGAACCGGCCCAGCAGCTCGGCGTTCGGCACGTCGGCCGCGAACAGCGCCGGGAACTTGTCCAGCGAGATGCTCAGGAACGTCTCCTCGCCGCCGTCCCCGGTCGGCAGGGTGTGCGGGACGAGCCCGGACGCGAAGTCGTTGGCGGGGAAGCTGCCGATCAGGTCCTGCAGACTCTCGCCCTCGTCGGGCGCGAAGGCGGCCACGTACACGAGCCCGGTCACGTTGTCGGCCTGGTTCGCGGCGTTGGTGATCACGGCGCCGCCGTACGAGTGCCCGACCAGGACGACCGGGCCGTCGATCTCGCGGACCTGCGCGGCCACTCGGCTGCCGTCGATCCCCGCGCCACGCAGCTCGTTCGCCACGGCCACGGCCGGGATACCCCGGCTGGTCAGCTCCGCGATCACCTCGGCCCACGCCGACCCATCCGCAAACGCGCCGTGCACCAGGACGACAGTGGGGGTCTTGTCAGTCATTGCTCTCGATCTCCTTCTGGTTGGCTTGTGTAGAAGGAAACCGCTTGAAGCCGATCCGCCGTATCGAGCGAACAGCTGAACTTCTCACCGCCCGAACTGGTCGGCCGGGACGTGCCTGCACCCAAATCTCATGCGTTTGGGGGAGGGGTGAACCTCTCCAGCACGAGCCGGGTCAGCTGGACCCGTGAGTTGACCCCCAGCTTGCCGAACGCCGACCGCAGATGCGTGCCGACCGTGCTCGCGGACACCACCAGCTCCTCCGCCGCCGAGCGGTTCGTGTGCCCCTCGGCGACCAGCAGCGCGACCCGGCGCTCCATCGGAGTGAGCGCCTCCCACCCCTCCTGCGCCCGCGGTGGTACGGCGGCCCAGCGACGTCGCCGTACTCCGGCCGCCTGCAGCCTCGCCTGGATCCGCCCAGCCGGCGCGGTCGCGCCGAGCCCGGTCAGCGTGTCGAGTGCATGCTCCAGCACCTCAACGCCGGTGGAGCGGTCGCCACCCTCGAGCTCAGCCCGGCCGTAGCGCTCCTCGGCACTGGCCAGCAGCAGCGGTCGGTGCGCCTCGCGCAACAGCTCAGTGGCGGCCTTCAACCGCTGCCGGTCGTTGCCAGCCGCCACCAGCTCAGCGGCGCCACGGAAGGCGGCGGACGGCGTGGCAGCTGCCTGCGCTGCCAACTGCTCCCCGGCGTCAACCTGCAGCAGCACGTCGGTCCGCTCCGGAAAATCGAGCGGTACGTCGTGCAGCCGCGCAGCCGCCTTGGTGTCGCCGTCGGCGATGGCGAGCAGCCCGCTGATCGTCGGATCGTGCCCCGCAAGCTCCCTGGCCTCGGTCAGGTGGCCACGCAGCAGCGCGATCAAGGCGAGCACCTGGTGAGCCACCGGCGCCTGGGTCGAGTCGCCCAGATCGGCCATCCAACGCAGACCGGTCTTGGCGGCTGACTCCGCTTGTGGCAGGTTGCCCGCGGCCAGCTCGAGCCGCGCCCGCAGTACGGCGAGCTGGGGCGCCGACCACGAGTCGCCCGCGCTTAGCAGCTCCCGTACGCGCTCCAACGCTGCCGGGAGCTCGTCGGTCTCGGCGCGGCAGTAGAGCTCGCCCACCTCGACCAGTGTGTCCGGCAGGTCCGTGCCGGCTTGCCGCGCTTCGGCGTACAGGTCGCGGGCCTCGACGTACCTGCCCTCAGCGCGTGCACGCTCGGCTGCGGCGACCTGCAGGACAGCACGCGCTACGGCGTCCTCTGCTGTGCCAGGAGCCTCTGCGCCGGCCAGGACTCGGTAGGCGGCCAGGCGCTCGGCGAGATGCGGTGCAGCGTTGCGGACCGTGAGCTCTTGAGGGTCCAGTCGGCCGGTCGCCCACTGGTGGGGTGCCAGCAACAGACGAAGTGATGCGGTGAGGTCAGGGGTGATCGGGCCGCGGTAGAGCGCCGTACCGCTCAGCAGGTCATCGGCGAAGGCCTTTGCCCGGTCGTACTGGCGCGCTGCGAGCAGGACGCCCACCACGTCTGCGCCGACCTCAGCCCGGAGCGGCTCGTCGACCAGGGTGAGGTCGAAGGCCTCCTGGATGACCTCGGCGGCAGTGCTCGACATCGTGGCGAGCAGGTCCTGGGCTGCCTTGCGCAGGGTGCCCACAGCGGAGGCGTCGCCGGGCTGGGCGACCGCAATGACGTGCGGAGCCGCCGCAGCCGCTCCGCGTCCGGCCGAGATCAGCTGGTCGGCAATGGCGCCGTGCAACGCGCGCTGGGCGGACGGCGGTACGTCGGCCAACGCAGCGGACCGCAGTAGCTCGTGGCGGAACCGCAGTACCGAGCCGGTGTCGGTCAGCAACCCGGCCTGGATCACCTGGTCCAGCGGCACCGTCAGCCTCGCCACCGGCTCCGCCATGAGTACGGCGACGTCCTCCAGCCGGAACTCGCTGCCGAAGACCGCGGCTGCCCGGACGAGCGCTCGGCTCTGCTCGGACAGTCCGCTGGTACGACGCCGTACGCCGTCGACCAGACCGGGCGGGAGCGGACCGGTCGGGGCTGCGGGGTTGTCGAGGTACAGGCCGGCGATGAGCTGCTCGGCGAGAAACGGGATGCCGTGGACGCCGGCCAGCTGCACAGCGAGAGCTGGATCGACCGGGCCGTTCAGCAGGTCGGCCGCGATGTCCTGGATGGCTTCCGGGGGCAGTGGGGTCAGATCGATGGCGTGGACGGGGACCTGGGCGCGGACGGCGTCCATCAGTTGGTCCGTCACACCGCCAGGGTGTGGTCGGGTCGCGAGGAGCCAGAGGACGTGCGCACTGGAGAGGCGGGGGATGACGACGCGCAGCACGAAGGCTGTGAGCGGGTCGGACCACTGAGCGTCGTCCAGCACGATTAGCGCGGGGCTGCTCGCCAGGCGGCGGCCGATGAGGTCGGCCAGGCGCTCAGCCAGCCAGAGTGGTTGCGTGTTGAGGCTGGCCAACTCCAGGAAGTGCTCTGTGTCGATCAGTGGGTGCTGGCCGGCGCGGAGGGCGGGTGCGAGGGAGGCGAGTGGGCTGATGTTGTCGGTCTGCTGTGCGGCCGCGGTGGCAACGAGGAAGCCGCGGCGCTCAGCCTGCTCGACTGCTGCCCGCAGGAGTGCGGACTTGCCGATCCCTGGCTCGCCGGTGACGACGGCCAGGGACGCCTGCCCATCGCCGGCCGCGCGCAGCGCCTCCAGGAGCCGTCCAAGCTCCTGTGAACGCCCCCGCAACGGTCCCATGGCCGACTTTGTATCAGCCGCAGCGCCGGAGGGCTAAGAGGGCGTAAGTGCGGGCCGCGTGGAGGACTTCGTCGAGGCGGACGTGCTCGTCGGTCGCGTGGGCGTAGCGGACGTCGCCAGGGCCGTACTGCAGCGTGGGGATGCCTGCGGCGGCGTACTGACGGAGGTCCGAGCCGTACGGCGCGCCCTTGACCTCGGGCGCGGGATCACCGGCCGCTGCGAGCGTGTCGGTGAGGAGTGGGTCGTCGGCCGGGAGCAGCCCGGAGGCGAAGGCGCCGCCGGGCCAGGTGACCTTGACCGGGTGGTCGCGGAGCCAGTCGTCCTTGGCGCACGCCTCGGCGACTGCGGACTCGAAGGCCGCGCGGGCAGCGGGAAGCGATTCGCCGAGGCGTACGCCGTACCTGCCTTCAGCGACCAGTACGTCGGGGACGGTGCTGGCCCAGTCGCCGGAATGGATCGTGCCGACGGACAGCGGGTTCGCCAGTTCGAGGTGGGCGAGCATCGGGTGCGGATCGCGGTTGCGCTCGGCCTCCAGCGCCTGCAGCGCGGCCTGGATGACGACGAACTTCTCGATCGCGCTGACCCCGCGGGTCCGGGTCGAGCCGTGCGTCGCGAGGCCGGGGATCTCCAGCCGGAAGGTCAGCGACCCGGAGTTGGCCGGGATCACGCAGCCCGCGGTCGGTTCCGCGATCAGGCACGCCTCGCCGGTGTGCCCGCGGCGCAGCGTCGCGAACGCCCCGAGGCCGCCGTCCTCCTCGCCGACCACGGTGTGCACCGCCAGCGGCTTCCGCAGCTGGATGCCCGAGGCAACGATCGCCGCCACCGCCCCGAAGATCGCCGCGACCCCGCCTTTCATGTCACACGTCCCCCGGCCCCACATCACCCCGTCCGCCACGCGACCTGAGAACGGGTCGCCGTCCGGCCACAAACCAGGCGGGACCACATCGACGTGACCGTTGAGAATCAGCCCCGGCGTCCCCGACCCACCGAGCACCCCGACACAACCCCACGCCTGCTCCCGCTCGACCTCCATTCCCGGAAACTCCGGGTCCGCGGTCACCGCCGGCAGGTCGATCCGCCAGTGATCCACCGCCAGCCCGAGCTCCCCCAGCCGCCCTGCACACCACGCCTGAACGTCGCTCTCCGCCGCCGTCCCGTCAACGCTCGGGATCCGCACCAACTCCCGCAGATCGTCGACAATCCGAACGTCGTCAATCGCCGCCAGCACCTGCCCCGCACGCTCACTCAGCATGCGCACATCATGCATGGAGGCGCCTCCGCGGGGACCAGCTGTCCCCGCGGAGGCAACGCGTCACGGCGTCAGGCGGTGGAGGTCGCGGGGGAAGAGGGTCACCTCACGGATGTTCTCCGCGCCGGTCAGGCGGGCTACGAAGCGTTCCAGGCCGATGGCGAAGCCGCCGTGCGGGGGCATGCCGTGTTTGAAGGCCTGGAGGTAGGAGCTGTACGCCGGGGCGTCCGGGGACTCGCCTCGGGACTCCAGGGCGGCTGCGTAGTCGGAGTAGCGGTGCAGGCGTTGGCCGCCCGTCACCAGCTCCATGCCGCGGAAGAGGAGGTCGAAGGAGTTGGACCAGCGCGGGTCCGAGGGCTGCGGATGGGTGTAGAACGGCCGCTTCACCATCGGGTAGCCCTCGACCGCGACGAACTCGCTGCCGTGCTCGCGCAGTGCCCACTCGCCGATCGCGCGCTCGTCGGCCGGTGCCAGGTCCGGCTCCTCCGGGTCCGCGCCGGCGATCTTCAGCGCCTCGCTGAAGTGCACCACCGGGACGTCGACCGGGATCTCCGGCAGCGCGACTCCGAGCCGTTCCAGCGCCGGCGCCGCCCGCTCGCCCACCGCGGCCAGCATCCCCGCGATCGCCGACCGCAGCATCACGAGCACGTCGCGATGGTCCGTGATGAACCCGAACTCCGCGTCCAGCGACACGTACTCGGCCAGGTGCCGCACCGTGTCGTGCGGCTCGGCCCGGAACACCGGGCCGACCTCGAAGACCCGCTCGAACACCCCGACCATCGTCTGCTTGTAGAACTGCGGCGACTGCGCCAGGTACGCCGGCCCGCCGAAGTAGTCCAGCGCGAACACGTTGGCCCCGGACTCGGTCGCCGTACCGACGATCTTCGGTGTCTGGATCTCGGTGAAGCCCTGACCGTCCAGCGCCGTACGGAACCCGAGCAACGCCGCCGCGGCGATCTCCCACCCGGCCCGTACGGCGGGGTGCCGCAGCGCGACCGGTGCGTTGTCCAGTACGACGGGAAGCCCGGCGCCGACCGCCGGACGCCACAGCTCGATCGGCGGTGTCTGCGCCGGCTCGGTCAGCGGCTCGATCACCGCGTCGACCAGTTCGGCGCCGCCCGGCGCCTGCGGGTTGGCGGCGACCGTGCCGGTCACCTGGACGACGGTCTCCTCACCGAGCTCGTCCAGCTGGGCCTGTGCCGCCTGCTCCTTGATCACGATCTGCGCCAAACCGGACCGGTCGCGCAGGATCAGGAAACTGACGGCGGCAAGCCGTCGTCTTCGGTGCACCCAGCCGGCCACCGTGACGGACTGGCCCACTGCTGAGGGGATCTCATGGCTGAGAATGCGCATCGCTGTTGTCACCTCCAGGTCTGTTCTCGAACCCCGGAGGTGTGGGCGAAGGGGAACTCGCGGTGCCACCACACCTTCACCGGATCGGGTCGACCCGGCCTCTTGCCGTGCAGTCGCTCAGGAGTGTCTTCGTCACCGCTCCAGGTATCGCCTCACAGCAGCCGGCGACTCTCTCGGACCTGGCGTACGGCGCTACTTGGTTCCGTCAGCGCGAACGCATCCAGAATAGGCCAGCCGGCAACCCGATTTCAGCGCCGGGTCGTCGACGGCGGGATCTGGACGGTGTCGGTGTCCTCGCGGCCGCCGACCAGGGCGTGCACGGTGATCTGGTTCGCCGATCCCGTCCCCGGCAGCCACGCGGTCCACTCGGAGTTGAACGGCTTGACGTAGTTCTCGGTCCAGCAGGTGGCGCGCCGTACGTCGCTCGACCGCGAGCAGGTCCAGCCCTTGTCGAGCGCGGACAGGAAGGACAGGTTGCGGCCCCACGAGATGTCCAGGGTCACCCGGCGGTTCGCGACCCCGTTCACCTTCAGGAACCGGTTGTAGACGAACGGGTTCGGGTCGGTTCCCGGCGTCGGCGTGAGGATCTGCAGCAGCGACTCGTCCGCCCGGATCCCGGCCAGCGTCTCGGAGTCGGTGTCGCTGACCAGTCCGGCCGTCGCGGCCACGGTGAACGTCCGGGCCGCGGCCGAGCCGTCCTCCGGGACGTCGAAGCTGGCCGGCAGCGGAGCCGGTTTCGCCGGGTTGGCCGCCGTACACGTCTGGGTCCTGGCGTTGCACGTCCAGCCGGCCGGGCTCTTCGCGATCGGCCACTCGAGGGCGGCGCCGTACGTGATCTTCAGCGTCACGCTCGGGCGATCCGTGCCGGGGGCAACGGTCAGCACGCGGTGGTGGACGTCCGGGTCGGCCTTGCCGGCGACGATCCTGAGCAGGCTCTCGTCGGTCCGCGGCGGGGCGGTCAGGGTCTCGGAGTCGTCGTCGTACAGCCGGCCGGTCTTGGCCGAGACGGTGAAGGTCCGGTCGGCCTGCGATCCACCGGTCGGGGCGTCGAAGGTGACCGGCAGCGGCTCGGGCGCGGCCGAGTTGTTCGCCGTGCACGTGCCGGTCGACGGGATGCAGGACCAGCCGCGCGGGGTGCCGCTCAACGGCCAGGTCAGGCCCTTGCCGTACTTGATGCCGATGACAACGGGATCGGTGTTCTGCGCCGGCGCCTTGATGGTGATCACGAACCGGACGTCCTCAGCCTGTGCCTCGTCGGCGCCGACGGCAGGCCCGCGACCGCCTGGCGGCATGCTGATCGTCAGCAGGCCCTCGTCCAGGATCGGCGTGGTCGGCTCCGGCGGCGTGGCCGACGGGGACGTGGTCGTCGGCGCGGGCGGCGTCGGGGTCGGCGTCGGCTCGGGCTCCGACGGCTCGGTGGTCGGCGCAGTCGTCGGTGCGGTCGTCGGAGCCGTGGTCGGCTGGGTCGCCGGCGGCTTCGTGGGCGGCGGCTTCACCGGCGGGACCGTCGGCTGCGTGCCTGGTGGCTGGGTCGGCTGCTGCGCCGGCGGGTTGCTGATCGCCGCCGGGGGAGTGTCGTTGCCAGTGAGCGCGATGGCCGCGAGTACGGCGGCCACCGCGACGACCACGACCGCTCCGGCGCCGACCGCCGTCCGCGTGCTGTTCTCCGTGGCCTTCTTCCACCCGGTGACGAAGAAGCCGACCAGGCCGACCTTCGCGCCGGACGCGGCCGCCAGGTACCCGAGGCCGGCGGTGCCCAGCAGGGCCGGGGCGAGCAGCGCCGGCAGCGCGCTGTTGACCTCGACCAGCTCGAGGTAGACCGCGGTGCACTTCGCGCAGTCGTCCAGGTGCTCGCGGACGTTGCGGTTCTCCCGCTTGGTCAGGCCGCCGCGGACATAGGCACCGAGGCGCTCGGTAGTCCACCGGCAGCGGTCGCCGGCCACGTCGGCCAGGTGCTGCTGGAGGTACGCCTGCCGCAGACCCTCGCGGGCGCGGTAGGCGAGCGCGGAGACGCCGTTCGCGGTCAGGCCGAGCAGGGGAGCGATGGCCGCGGGCTTCTCGCCCTCGACCTCGGTGTGCCACAGCACGGCCTGCCACCGCTCGGGCAGGCTCGCGAACGCCTTGGCCGCCGCGCCGCTCTCGAACCCGGTCACGGTCGGGTCGTCGAAGGTCTCCGGCTCCCGCTCGTACGACGCGATGTCGTCGGTCGCCTGGACCTTCCGGCCGGACCGGATCCGGTCGACGTGCACCCGCCGTACCGTCGTCAGCAGGTACGCGCGGAAGGAGATGTCCGGGCCGCCACCGGAGCGCAGCGCGTCCAGCACCTTGGCGAACGCGTCACTGGCCAGGTCGTCGGCGTCGTTGGCCGGAACCAGCTGGCGGGCCATCCGCTCGGCCGCGTGGTGGTGCCGGCCGAACAGCTCGCCGTACGCCTCCAGATCGCCGTTGCGGACACGCGCGATCAACTCGGCGTCGCTCGGTCCTTCCGGCGTCTCCATCTGTCTCCCCGTGGGTGTCACGACGACTGTCCGTAGGACGACGTCACCGTCCGTCACGTCGTTGCCGGGAACAAGGTTCCCACGTGAGACGCGGCGGCGCACCATTCCTGACGCGGAACCGTGCTCCTTTCCTGACGAGATCGGGAGCCGGGAAGTTACGCGGAAAAAAGCTCGGCGAATCCGCGTCATGAACCCGCGGCCCCGCTGTCTCACCTCCGGAACGACGCTTCCGGCCGCCCGGTCGGGAGACTGACGGGGCTGTTCGAGGAGGGCCATGTCGCTGTTCGCGGACATCCGCAGACGGTTCGACCTGCGTCCGGCCAAGTCCCTGAACCTGGCGGGGTCGCCCGCCCGGACCCGGCCGGAGGCGTCGTCTCCAGACGATCGACCGTGCGAGTGGAGGGACTCGCACGGCACAGCTGGCACCGACCACAGCGCCTACCTCGCGATCGCCGAGGCGCTGCGGGACGGAGCCGATGTCGTGCCTGCGAGCGACGAGGTCGGCCGGCAGTTGGCGGCCGACGGAGTCTCGTTGCTCGAGGCACTTGATGGGCTGAGTGCGCTGTACCGCTCGATCGCCGGGGGCGAGCCGGCTTTCGCCGCGGTACGCGCACTCAGTTCCAGCTGGGCCGAGGCCTCGCTGGTCTACCTCCACTCGCTGTCCTGCGAGGACCCGCTGACCGGGCTGTCCAGCCTGGCGCACCTGCGGTCCCGGCTCGGCGAGCTCTACCGAGAGGCCGAATACCGTGGAACTTCCGTACCGCAGACCCACGCACTGGTGGTTGTCGAGCCGCTCAATCCCCCGGGGACGACGCCGTTCGACCGCGAACTCCGGCTCGTCGACGTGGCGGAGTGCCTGCGGATCGTCTTCTGCGGCGGTGACGTACTGGGCCGCGTCGGCTCACGCCGTGCGGCGGCGCTCGTCGGCCGCGAGCCGAACCTGCCGGAGCAGGTCGCGACGGTACGAGCCCTGATCACCCAGTGGCGGCTGGACACCGACGTGCCCCAGCTGGCCCGGATCTGGATCGAGGGACTGCCCGGAACCGACGCGATGGCCGGGAGAGTGCTCGACGAGCTCACCAGACCCTAGGACCTGCGTCCGGACGCCTACAGGGGGGCGCCCGGACGCATCAGGCCGGCGGCGGATCGCCCGACACGGGGTGGGCGATCCGTCGCCGCTTGTCCGCTTCCACTGTCGGTGCGGCTGACTAGGCTGTCGGTATGTGCGGAAGGTATGCGTCCAGCCGGGATCCGTCCGACCTCGTGGCCGAGTTCGAGATCGAGGCCGGGAACGTGCGCGAGTCCGTGCAGGAGGTGGGGGAGAACTACAACGTCGCGCCGACCAGCCAGGTGATCGCGGTGGTCGAGCGGAAGAACCGCGAGGCGCCGGAGGAGACGGTGCGCAAGCTGACCACGGTCAAGTGGGGGCTGGTGCCGTCCTGGGCGAAGGACACCTCGATCGGGAACCGGCTGATCAACGCCCGGATGGAGACGGTCGCGGACAAGCCGGCCTTCAAGAAGGCGTTCGCGACCCGGCGCTGCATCCTGCCCGCCGACGGGTACTACGAGTGGTACAAGTCCGAGCAGAAGGTGAACGGCAAGCCGGTCAAGCAGCCGTACTTCATCCGCCCGGCCGACGGCGGCATCCTGGCGATGGCCGGGCTGTACGAGATCTGGCGGGACAAGACGGTCGAGGACCCGGAGTCCGACGAGGCCTGGCTGTGGACCTGCACCGTGCTGACCACTTCGTCCACCGACGACCTCGGCCGCATCCACGACCGGATGCCGCTGCTCGTCGAGCGCGACCGGTACGACGCCTGGCTCAACCCCCTCAACTCCGACAAGGACGACCTGCTCGACCTGCTGGTCCCGGCCGCGCCCGGCCGCCTCGAGGCGTACGCCGTCTCCAAGGCGGTCAGCTCGGTGAAGAACAACGGACCGCACCTGGTCGACCCGCTGCCACCCGACGGCGTCGACCCGCTCGACAAACCCGAGGAGCCGAAGGAACCACCGCTGTTCTGACGCACCGCGCCGGCACCGCCGATCGGTCGCGAAGTGATGACAGGATGGGGCGGTGACCGACGAACGGATTGTGCGGACGCCGCACGGGGACGCCCGGATCGTGGCGCACCGGGCCCGGCGGCCGGTGGCGACGCTGGCCCTCGGTCATGGCGCCGGGGGCGGGATCGAGTCGGCCGACCTGGCCGCGCTGGCGTCCCGGCTGCCGAAGCAGGACATCAACGTGTTCCTGATCGAGCAGCCCTGGCGGCACGCCGGGAAGAAGATTGCCCCCGGCCCGAAGATCCTCGATGAGGCCTGGATCGCGATCGTCGGCCAGCTCCGGATCCGGACGCCGCTGGTGATCGGCGGCCGCAGCGCCGGCGCTCGGGTGGCCTGCCGGACCGCGAGCAGTCTGGGGGCGTCCGGCGTACTGGCTCTGGCGTTTCCGCTGCACGCGCCCGGGAAGCCGGAGAAGTCCCGGGTGGACGAGTTGCAGGGCGCCGGGCTGCCGACGTTGGTGGTGCAGGGGGAGCGGGACCCGTTCGGGACGCCCGAGGAGTTCCCGCCACTCACCGAGATGGCTGTTGTCCCGGATGCCGACCACTCGTTCAAGGTGCCGAAGCGCGCCGAGCTCACCCAGCAGGAGGCCCACCAGCTGCTGGTCGAAGCCGTGTTCGAGTGGGTCAGCCGCGAGGTGTCCGGATAGTGGTCACCGGCTGACCACCGCCGCCGCACGGGGAATGCCCCCGCGCCCGGGCGTGTTGTGCCGTGCATGATGGCGACGAGAGAGGCTCCGGCGAGGACCGGCGGGAAGACCCCGGTATTCTCGATCCCGATGCCGACTCCCACCACGACCGAGACACCCGAGCAGCGGACCGCGCGCTTCGAGCGCGAGGCGCTGCCCTTCCTCGACCAGATGTACGCCGCGGCGATGCGGATGACCCGTAATCCGTCGGACGCCGAGGACCTGGTCCAGGACACCTTCGCGAAGGCGTACAGCTCGTTCCACCAGTTCACGCCCGGCACCAACCTGAAGGCGTGGCTGTACCGGATCCTGACCAACACGTTCATCAACGGCTACCGCAAGCGCCAGCGCCAGCCGACGCAGTCGCCGACCGAGGAGATCGAGGACTGGCAGCTGACCGCCGCCGAGTCGCACACTCCCGGCGGCCTGAAGTCGGCCGAGGCGGTCGCACTGGAGCACCTGCCCGACTCCGACGTCAAGGAAGCCCTGCAGGCGATCCCGGAGGACTTCCGGCTGGCCGTCTACCTGGCCGACGTCGAGGGCTTTGCGTACAAGGAGATCGCCGACATCATGGGTACGCCGGTCGGCACCGTGATGTCGCGGTTGCACCGTGGCCGGCGCCAGCTGCGTGACCTGCTGGGCGACTACGCGCGCGACCGGGGCCTGATCCCGTCCGACGAGACCGGAACCGAGGAGGAGTCGTGAGCTGCGGCGAGCACCACGACGTCGACTGCAGCGAGATCCTGCAGCGCGCGTACCTTTTCATCGACAACGAGCTCCAGGACGCCAGCGCCGACGAGATCCGGCAGCACCTGGAAGAGTGCGCGCCGTGCCTGGACGAGTACGACCTGGAGCGCTGCGTGAAGAAACTCGTGCACCGTTCCTGCGGCTCCGACCACGCCCCCGACGCGCTGCGCCAGAAAATCCTCCTCCGCCTCACCCAAATCCAGGTCGAAACCACCATCACCACCACCGACTGAACGCCGTGTGAATTCCCGTCACACCACGTCGGAATCATCGAAGTCATACGTGTAGCTGTCGCCTCGGCCGAGGAGGGCGAGGAGTTCGCGTGCGGTGGTCTCGAAGTGCGGTTGCTGGCCGTGCAGGATCGCGATCGCGGCGTTCAGATGGTCTTTCGCGGCAGCCGTGTCACCGGTCGCGGCGCTGACCTTGCCGAGCTCGAGAAGAAAGCACCCTTCGCGGAGTCTGTTGCCCAGCTGGCGGGACAGCGCCAGCGCTCTTTCCAGATATTCCTGGGCTCTCTTGTGCTCGCCTTGGCTGGCGAAGACCGCGGCCAGGCAATGCAGGACCTGGGTGACGAGATCGTCGTTCCCGACTTCTTCGGCGACCTTCATCCCTTCGTAGAGCGGCGGCTTCGCCTCCTCCAGCCGGCCGACCAGCAGGTGTGAGAAACCGATGTTGATGAACCGCTTGCACAGCGAGCGGCCGTCACCCTGCTCGCGCGCCAGCTCGACCCCGCGCTCGAACGCCTGATCGGCGCGCTCGGTGTCGCCCTTGCGGTCGTAGAGACCGCCGATGGCGATGTAGGAGACGCCCTCCACGGTCCGGTAGCCGAGCTGCCGGCTGAGCCGCAGTGCCTCGTTGCCGAGCTCCAGCGCCTCGTCGACCCGGCCGAGCCGGCCGAGGACGTGGGTGAGTGAGGAACAGCAGCGAGCCTGGCCCGGGCCGTCCGACAGCTCGCGAAACATCCGCAGCGCCGTGAAGAGATGCTCCGCGCCGCGCTCGAGGTTGCCGTTCTCCACTGCGGGGATGGCGTTGTCGTGCTCGAGCCAGGCGGCCATCAACCGCAAGTCGAGCTGCCGCGCGACCGGGGCGCCGATCCGGCACAGGTCGCGCATCTCCATCCAGCGCGAGCGGTACTCGTTGTAGCCGAACATCGCGAGCGCCAGCTCCGGGAACAGCGCGGAACCGGCCAGCGACGACGCCGCGGCCTGATGGAACCTGTCCATCAGATTGCGCTGCTCGGCGTCGAGCCAGCGCACCGCGGTCGCCAGCCGGCCGAGCGCAGGCAGGGAACCGATCGAGGTCACGGCCAGGGACAGCCGCGGACTCGCGGCGTGCGTCAGCCGTTGGCACGCCCAGGCGATACCCGTGTAGAAGCGCAGAACGCGCTCCAGCCCCGCGTCCCGCGCCGCCGGGGTCAGCGACTGGTCGGCGAGCTCGCGGCCGAAGGTGCGGATGAGGTCGTGGAACCGGTAGCGCTCAGGCGCCACGGACTCCAGCAGGTTGAGATCGGCGAGGCGCTCCAGGACGGCGTCGGCCTGCCGGGCCGGTACGTCGAGCAACCGGGCGGCGACGACGGTGAGCAGATCCGAACCGTCGAGGACGCTCAGCAGCGGCAACGCCCGGGCGGCTTCCCGATCGAGCACGCGGTCGCTGGTCTCCAGGAACTGCACCGAGCTGGCGATGCTCGCCCGTACGCCGGTCTCGTCCGAGCCCAGGCCGTCGAGCCGCCGGCCCTCGTCGTGCAGGAGGTCGACGAGGTGCTGGATCGGCCAGGCCGGGCGGGCGGCCAACCGGGCGCCGATCAGGCGCACCGCCAACGGCAGCCGGCCGGTCAGCAGCGAGAGGGCCTCGGCTGCCTGCGGCTCGGCCGCGATCCGGTCCGCGCCGACGACGCCCGCCAGCAGCTCGACCGACTCCGTCTCCGACAGCGCGTCCAGCCGGACCTGTCGCGCACCGGGCAGCGTCGCCATCGACCCTCGGCTGGTGATGATCACGGCCGACCCGGGGCTGCCGGGGAGCAGCGGGACAACCTGGCGCACGTCGGTCGCGTTGTCGAGGAGCACGAGCACACGCCGGCCGGTCAGCTGTGACCGCAGCAGCGCGGTCGCCTCCTCGACATCCTCGGGAATCAGTTGCAGGTCCAGCCCGAGGGAACGCAGCAACTGGCGCAGCGCGTCGGAGGTGGTCATCGGCTCGCCGGGACCGTACCCACGGAGGTTGAGGTACAGGTGGCCGTCGGGGTAGGTGTCCACCATCTTGTGGGCGGCCTGGACCGCCAGCGCTGTCTTGCCGATCCCACCCATTCCGGTGATCGCGACCAAGCCGACCGAGCCGCTGCGGCCGGGATCGCGCAGGGCTGCCAGAACGGCCTCGACCTGCGCGGCCCGGCCGGTGAAGTCCGAAATGGCCGGCGGCAGCTGCCAGGGCATCGGCAACGAGTCCGCCGCCGGGACGTCGACGTCCGGGGCCGGCGCCTGGATCGGCGCCTGAGCCTTCCGGCGTTTGCTGCGCGCGACGGCCATGAACTCCGCGGTCTCCTCCGCGCTCAGCTCCAGGGCCGCGGTCAGTACCCGGACGGTGTCGACGCGGGGGCGGCTCCGGGTGCCGCGCTCGAGGACGCTGATGGCCTGCTCGCTGAGGCCGGCCTTCTCGGCGAGGGCGGCCTGGGTGAGGCCGGACCGGGCCCGGTACCTGCGCAGCAGGTCGCTCAGGCTGTCCGCGGACGCCTCCTCCACCGCCCGCCACCTCCCTCACGCATCGCGCTCCGTCCGGCACGGTCGGTACCGGATCCCGGAGCTAACTCTAGGAGGCTCCACCGATCACGCGCTGGTGATATTCGCAGCGCCGACTGGACCGGTTTGGCAGCGATCGCCGCCGTGTCACAGATCACAGCGGTCAAACGCAAAACGATCGTTTGAACATCGCGTTGGGTATTCGGGCGCGGACGCTCCGAATGCAGAACCACAGGGAATGGTGGTCTGAACCCGCTCGTAACCAAATTGCAAAGACCCCGGTTTTGGCCGGGGTCCTCGCTGTCTGTAGCCGCCTTTGGTCAGGCGTTCGGGCGCTTACCGTGGTTAGCGCCCTTCTTCTTGCGTGCGCGGCGCTTGCGGCCGGTCTTGCCCATTCCTAAGCCTCCTTGTTACAACTGCAAAGAGTCACAGTCTCTCATATCATGGGGGGCGCTTCAGTTCGTGCGGCGGGTCACGGTCTGGCTTACAGTGTTTCGGCGCAGCCGATATGAGCAAAATCTTGATCAGTCAGCGAAGTGCTGTCTGCCCCCCTGCGCCCTGCCGCCTCTGGCGGGGCGCAAGACTGCGACCGCTGAACAGGAGGTGCGACATGCTCGCAGACGGTTGGGACTGGTAGTCCCGAGGCGTCCACCCAGGTAGCGTTGCGCGCGTGAACCGGCGGGTGCTGCTTCGGCTGGTGGTTGTCACCACGACCACCCTCGCTGTTGCCATTCTCGGACTTGCCGCAGCACACGCGACGATTGACGCGCCCACCATCTGCCTGGGCCTGCTGATGCTGGCCGGAACCGTGCTCCGGCCCAGGGTCGGACAGGTCTACCGGACGTCCCTCGACTACGTACTCGTCATTGCGCTCTATCTGTTGTCCGGCGTGGGGTCCGCGATCCTGGTCGTCGCCGTTGGCGCCCTGTCACAGGATCGTCGCCATCCGTTGGTCAAGAAAGTCTTCAACGGCGCCCAGTCGGTGATCTGCGCCGCGGCCGGCGGGCTGGTGTTCCACTTCGCCGGTGGCCCGATCGGCGACGAGGTGCTGTCGCATCCGTGGGACGCGATCTGGACTACTACCGCGGCCAACGCGACCTGGCTCGTGGTCAACGCCCTGCTGCTGTGCGTGGTGCTGTCGCTCGAACCGGGTGATCCGACGCCGGCCACCTTCCTCCGCAAGGTGGCGTTGCCGACCTCTCCGTCCCTGCTCGGCTACGGTCTGCTCGGCCTGCTGCTCGCGGTCGCCTGGCTGTCCGGCCTGGGTTTCCTGTCCATCCTGCTCATCTTCGTGCCGCTGTACGTCAGTCGCTGGGCCCTGTCGCAGTACGAGGCCGAGCGGCGAGCGCAGGCGGCGACCATGCGGGCGTTCATCCAGGTCATCGAGGCCAAGGACCTCTACACCCGGGGTCATTCCGAACGGGTCAGCGAGGGAGTCGGGATGCTCGGCCGCCAGCTCGGGCTGAGCTCCGACCGGCAGAGCGCGCTCGAGCATGCCGGGCTGCTGCACGACGTCGGCAAGGTCGGGGTGCCGACCAGCATCATCCGCAAGCCCGGCCGGCTGGACGACTCGGAGATGGACGCGATCCGGCTCCATCCGGCCCGCGGGGTGGAGCTGATCGGCAACATCCCCTTTCTGGAGGAGGTCAAGTCCGCGGTCCTGCACCATCACGAGAAGTACGACGGCAGCGGCTACCCGGCCGGCCTGAGCGGTGAGAACATCCCGTACTTCGCCCGCATCATCGGCATCGTGGACGCGTTCGACTGCCTGACCTCGACCCGGTCCTACCGGCCCGCCCGTGGGGTGGAGGAGACGTTGGAGATCCTGATCCAGGACCGGTACACGCACTTCGATCCCCGCCTGGTGGACGCTTTCGTCGCGGTCATCAGGAAGCACGGCTGGAAGACCGTGGACCAGCCGGCTCCGGACGGCTCCGTGGTGGTGGCGATCGACCACGACGACCTCAGCCTCGGCAGTGGCGGCGGCGCGACCGGCAGCGCGGCAGGACCGGAGTGATGGCGAACGGGAGTGTGACGGAAGGCCTCGAGCTGCGCCGGATGGGCAGTGGGGTCGTCATCCTGGTCGGCGGCGCGGCCCTGGCCCTGATCGCGATCGTGCTGACGGCCCGGAACGGGATGACCGAATGGTCGTACGCCTTGACCTTCGGAGCGCTGATCGCGATCGGCGAGATGGTGCAGTTCCGGGTCGACCGGATCCGGAACCGGGCTCCGATCGCCACCAGCGCGGCGCTCGGCTACGCCATGCTGCGCGGGCCCGAGGTCGGCGTGCCACCGGACGTCGCGCAGGTGATCGCGGTGACCGCGGTCGCCACCCTGGCGGGACTCTTGCCGAGAGCAATCGCCGGACTGGGCTGGGACATCGTCGTGTCCTGCCGGCGGGGTATCTCGGTGGCGTGCGCCGCCGCGGTCTTCGCAGCGCTGACGCCCGACGACCTCGCTTGGACCGGGCGTTGGCAGGACGCGCTCTGGCTGGCCGGCGCGATGCTCCTCGGCATCCTGAGTGCGGGGATCAGCGATGCGCTGATCGGCGCGGGCCAGGCAACCGAACGCCACAACAGGCCGTTCCCGGCGGCGCTGCGCGACGAGCTCGCGGTGATGGGCAGAATCGGGCTGGCGATGGGGATCAGCGGCATCCTGCTCGCCAGCGGTACGGCGTTGCTGGGCCTGTGGGCGCCTCCGCTCGTGGTGGTGCCGTTGTTGCTGACCCAGTTCGCTTTTCGCCGGTTCGCCTCCGCGCAGCGGACATACCGGACCACGGTTCGCTCGATGGCCCGCAGTACCGAGATCGCTGGTTTCAGCAGCCCTGGGCAGAACGCGCGGACAGCTCAGCTGGCGGTTGCTCTGGGCCACGACCTGGGGCTGACGCCGTCGCGGATGGAGGCCCTGGAGTACGCGGCGTTGCTGTCGGGCGTCGGCCAGCTGGCGTTGTCGGATCCCAGTCCTGGTGGAGCTTCGTTGCTGCGGACAAGGGAGGAGCGGCAGCGGGCGGCGGAGATCGGGGCCGCGGTGATCGAGCGCTCCGGCGTGCTGGATCACGTCGCCGAGATCGTCCGGCACTCCAACGATCCGTACCGGCAGGGGCGGGCCAACAACGCCGACATCCCCCTGGAGAGTGGGATTGTCAATGTGGCGTTGGCGTATGAGCAGTTGGTGGGGGAGGGGACCGGGCAGTCGCCGGGGAAGGCTATGGAGTCGATCGGGTTGGGGATCGGGGCGGAGTACGACCCGGTGGTGGTCGAGTCACTCAGGAGGGTGATCGGCCGGGGCTTCCGCTTTTAGGCGCAGCAGCGCAGGCGTTCCCTCGCAGGGCTTCAGGTCGTCCCAGACCGGTGCTTCGTGGGCCGGGATGCGGTGCGACCCGCCCATTCCGGCGTACAGGAGAAGGCCCGCGCCGGCGGCGATCAGGACATCCCCTGGGCTGACCGCCTGACCGAGCCCGGGAAGGGCCACGGGTACGACGTCGCCGAGCCACGGCAGCCTGGTCGCCGCATCGGACAACTCGTGGCGCGGTGAGCCGGTGAAGGGACCGACGCCGGCGCGGACCAGGGCGTCGGCGGCGACCGGCATCGCGCCGTTCAGGGCGACCACCAAGGCGTTGCAGAAGAAGCCCAGGGCAAGCAGTCCGACGCCGGGGTGCCGCAGGTTCTGGCGGAGGAAGACCGCGATGCAGACCGCGGAGCCGATCAGCCCGACCGGGTACGCCGTACTGCCGATGATCGCGCCGAGGAACTGTCCGATCGCGGCCGCGGCCAGCCAGTGCACGCCGGTCAGCGAGTTGTCGGCCAGGCTGGTGAGGCGTCCACCGGTCGCCCAGGCCGCACCCGCGGCGAGCACCATGACGAGGAGGACCAGCAACACCCTCGCGATTCTGCCGCGCCGGGCCCGGAATCCCGGGCAAGCTGATCCCGCAGCGTGTCGACATAACAGCAAAGAGTGATGGCGGCCCCTTCCGCAGAAGGGACCGCCATCGTTCGGGTCAGGACTTGGCCGAGGCCGCGCCGCCCTCGTCGAGCAGTTCCGGCAGGTCCTTCACACCCGGATCGCCCTGGTCGGCGCGGTAGTCCGAGGCGTGCGTGCTGTCCACGCCGTCCGGCACCTTCACCGCCCGGAAGACCAGCGTCAGCACGACGACCACGATCAGGTTGAGCCCGAAGGCGGTCAACGCGATGTAGGCCTGGGTGTCGGTGAACGGGATGTTCGTCACCGAGCCGCCGAAGTGCTTCCCGGTCGCCGGGTTGACCACGTTGTAGGCCTCGAGGGTGCCGTACACCATCGCCACCGCCCAACCGGCCAGCAACGCCCAGCGGTGGAACCATCTGGTGTACAGGCCGACCACGATCGCGGGGAAGGTCTGCAGGATCCAGATTCCACCCAGCAGCTGGAAGTTCAGCGCGAGGGTCTTGTCCAGCGTCAGCACGAACGCCAGCGCACCCAGCTTCACCACCAGCGACGCCAGCTTGGAGACCTTCGCCTCCTGGGCCGGCGACGCGTTCGGTTTCAGGAAGTCGCGGTAGATGTTGCGGGTGAACAGGTTCGCCGCCGCGATCGACATGATCGCCGCCGGCACCAGCGCGCCGACCGCGATCGCCGCGAACGCGATCCCGGCGAACCAGGACGGGAACTCCTGGTCGAACAGCCGCGGGATGGCCAGCTGCGGGTTCGCGATCCCGTCCAGGCCCTTCACGTCCACGTTGGCCTTGATCGCCATGAAGCCGAGCAGCGCGAGCAGGCCGAGCAGCAGCGAGTACGCCGGCAGGATCGCGGCGTTCCGCCGGACGATGTTGCGGTTCTTGGTCGACAGCACCGCGGTCACCGAGTGCGGGTACATGAACAGCGCCATCGCCGAACCCAGGGCCAAGGTCCAGTACGCCGAGTAGCCCGTCTCACCCGGGATGAACGCGCCGACCGGCTTGCCGGTGTTCGGGTTCGTCGAGGTGAGCTTGGCCTCGGCGGCGTCGAAGATCGAGCCCCAGCCGCCGAGCACGTGCGGCAGGTAGAAGATCGCGACCGCGATCACCAGGTAGATCAGGCCGTCCTTGACGAACGCGATCATCGCGGGCGCCCGCAGACCGGAGGAGTACGTGTACGCCGCCAGCACCGCGAACGCGATCAGCAGCGGCAGGTCCTTGGCGAGCAGGTTGTCGCCGCCCAGGCCCATCGTCTCGAACACGGCCTGCATACCGACCAGCTGCAAGGCGATGTACGGCATCGTGGCGAGGATGCCGGTCACCGCGACCGCCAGCGACAGCGACTTGCTGCCGTAGCGGCCGTGCACGAAGTCGGCCGGGGTCACGTAGCCGTTGCGGTGCGAGACCGACCACAGCCGGGACATGAAGATGAAGATGATCGGGTAGACCACGATCGTGTACGGCACCGCGAAGAAGCCGCTGATCGCACCGGTGGCGTACATCGCGGCGGGTACGGCGATGAACGTGTACGCGGTGTAGAGGTCGCCACCCAGCAGGAACCAGGTGATGAAGGTGCCGAAACCGCGGCCGCCCAGACCCCACTCGTCCAGGTTGTCCAGGCTGCCGGTGCTGCGCCAGCGGGCGGCCATGAAGCCCATCGCGGTGACGGCGCCGAAGATGACGACGACGATGGTCAGCTGCACCCAGTCGACGGTGTGGTTCACTGGTCGCCCTCCTTCGCCGTGGCCGGCTTGTCAGGGTCACCAAGGCCCTGCGCCGCCCGTCGCTTGCGCTCCTCGGTGATCACCAGCCGGTAGCAGATGCTGACCAGGGCGGCGGAGAGGAAGACCCACAGGAACTGGTACCAGTAGAAGAACGGGAAACCCCACAAGCGGGGTTCGTCCCTGGCGTAGGTCGACACCAGGAGCGGCACCACGACCGCGATCGCCAGCAGGACGCCGGAGATCCAGTACGCGGGTTTGACCGCGGACAATCGGGACACTGCAAACCTCCTCGGGACACAGGCGCAACGGAGCACGCTACCGTTCGACCCGACACGGGACCAGATCTTCAAGGTGGTTCATGGATAACGAACGAGCATGGTTCGTCCGGCGGCTCGTGCTGTCCGTTCTCTTTCTGCTGATCGTTGCCGTCCCGCTGTATCCGGAGCTGTACGGACTGGACGAGGTCACCCCGTTCGCGCAACTTGTGGCGTTTCGCCCACAGGGGCTGGCCGTTCTGCTCCTGCTCGGCCTGCTCATGCTGGTACGGCGGGGATGGCGCATCGCCGCCGTACTCGTTCTGGGCCTGGCGTTGACCGGCGCCGTGCTGACAGCTCCGCGGCAGTTCTCGGACGCGGATCCGCCGCCGGAAGGGTCGCGGGTGCTGACGATCATGGTCGCCAACGTGCTCGGCGGCGGCGCCGACGCCGGCGCGGTGGCCAAGGTGATCCAGGAACGGCGGCCCGACCTGGTTTCGTTGCCGGAGGCACATGCCGACGTCCGGGAGGACATCCGCGCGCACCTGCAAGGCCTTGCGTACAACGGTTACACGCTGCAGCCGAGCAAGGCGGTCGAGAGCGCGACGAGCGTGCTGGTGTCGTCGTCACTGGGTGCTGTGCGTTTCCAGGCCGACCAGCTGGCCACGACCTTCGGCCACATCATCGTGACCGGCGGGAACCTCGGCGAGCTACGGCTGATCGCGTACCACGGCTTCCCGCCGTTGCCGGACGAGGTGATCACGTGGAAGCAGGACCTCGGCGTCCTCCGGCAGTGGTGCGCGCAGAATCCGCCGACGATCGTGGCCGGCGACTTCAACGCCACCACGGATCACGCGGACTTCCGGCACGCGCTCGGCTCGAACTGCCGCAGCGTCGCGTCGCTGACCGGCGCGGGACTCGTCGGGACCTGGCCGTCGGACCGGCCGGCAGTCACGCGGACGCAGATCGACCACGTGCTGATCACCCGGCAACTCGAGCCGGTTCGCTTCACGACGTACGCGATCGAGGGCAGCGATCACCGGGCTGTGGTGGCGACTGTCGCCGTACCTAGGACTGGGTAGACGCCGGGCGGTAGATGTACGGCTGCGAGGCCTGCACGGCTTCGGTGAGCATCAGCAGCATGTCCGCCCGGGCCTCGATCGGCCGGCCGAACAGCTCGTCGTCACCCGGGATCGGGAAGCCCTTCACACCGATCGCCAGCTGGCTCAGCAGAACGTGCAGAACGCCGCGGGCGTTGAAGACCTGGGGAGTGGGCCACTCCGGCAACGTCTCGTGCATCAACGGCTGCTGGGCCGCAGTCGCCGCCACTGGCTTCAGCCAGCGCTCCAGTTCGTCGCTGGTCAGCATGTTCCGGTGCAGGATCGTCATCACGGCATGCGCGACGCGGTCGTGCTCCTCATGCACCCAGCGGTACTGCGTGTCCTTCACGATCCGGTCGGCGAGTACGTCGAGCAGCGCCCGGAGCACTCCGGTGTCGCAGTGCCGTGACCGGGCCAGCGCGCCGATCGCATCCGCACCATGGGCAACGGCGTGCGCCCAGCCACAGTCCGGCACGTAGCCGCGCAGGTCGCGCTCCCGCAGCAGCCAGGTGGCCAGCCGGTCGCCCCAGCGCATCACCACCTCGTCGTGCACCAGGAACTCGGCGTTGTCGCGGTGGATCACCTCCGCCAAGGTCAGCGCGGTGAACGACCGGCGGAAGACGGTGTCCGTGCCGTCCTCACCCAGTCCGTACGCCAGCCCGGCACACAGTCCGTCACCGAAGCCCGGCAGCAGGTCGTCGTACACCCCGCGCTCCAGCCAGGTGGCCAGCGTCGGGTACGCGAGCGCGTCCCGGATCTGCGGGTTGGTGCTGGCGAGGCCGCGGACGAGCTCTTCGGTGAGGTCGGTCAGACCACGGTCGCGCGGTACCGCGTAGTCCGCGGCCATCACGTCCTGCCAGTACGTCGACTCCACCCGAGCATCCTTTCATCCGTGCCTGATCAATCAACACCTAGATACACCTACTTGTCGAGTGGACCACCGCGGGTACTGGTATAAGCCGTCGGTAGCATCGAACCGTGCCGTCTCTGACCGATGTGGCCCGTAACCACACCACCCTGGACCAGGCCGACCTGGACCGTCTGCAACTGCTCGTCTCCGACTGGCAGATGCTGGCCGACCTGTCGTTCGCCGACCTCGTGCTCTGGCTGCCCGACACCGAGGGCCTCGGCTTCTGGGCCGGGGCGCAGATGCGGCCCACCACCGGCCCGACGGCGTACCTGGACGACATCGTCGGCAGCTTCATCCCGCGCGGCCGCCGGCACCTGCTGGACCAGGCGTACGACGGTGGCCGGATCTGCCGCGAGGGCGACCCGGAGTGGCGCGACGACGTCCCGGTCCGGGTCGAGACGATCCCGGTCCGGCGCGGCGCCCGGGTGATCGCGGTGATCGCCCGGAACACCAACCTGCTCGGCGTCCGGACCCCGTCCCGGCTGGAGATCGCCTACCTGCAGAGCGCCACCGACCTGGCCCGGATGATCACCGACGGTGTCTTCCCGTACGGCGGGGAGCGGCTGCTGTCCACCACGCCACGCGTCGGCGACGGGTGCATCCGGGTCGATCGGCACGGGATGGTGACGTTCGCGAGCCCGAACGCGTTGTCGGCGTACCGGCGGATGGGCCTGGTCACCGACCTGGTCGGCAGCCGGCTGAAGGACATCACCGGCGAACTGCTGCACAGCGGGCACAAGGTCGACGACGTGCTGGCGTCGGTGCTGACCGGGCGCGCGGCCAAGGAGCTCGAGATCGAGAACCCGGAGGCGACGCTGTTCCTGCGCGCGATCCCGCTGCGCGCCGAGGGGCAGCACGTGGGGGCGCTGATCCTGCTCCGGGACGTGACGGAGCTGCGCAGCCGGGAGCGGGAGCTGGTCACCAAGGAGGCGACCATCCGGGAAATTCATCATCGCGTCAAGAACAACTTGCAGACCGTCGCCGCGTTACTCCGGATGCAGGGCCGGCGGATCACCGTGCCGGAGGCCCAGGCCGCGCTGGCCGAGGCGGTCCGCCGGGTCGGGTCGATCGCCATCGTGCACGAGACACTGTCGGAGTCGTTCGACGAGCACGTGGACTTCGACGACGTCGCCGACCGGGTCAGCGCGATGGTGGCCGACGTGTCCACGGTCGCCACCTCGGTCGAGACCAAGCGGTCCGGGAGCTTCGGCGTGCTGGATTCCGAGATCGCGACCCCGCTGGCGATGGTGCTGACGGAGCTGATGCAGAACTCGGTGGAGCACGCTTTCCGGTCGCGCGACGGCGATGAGGCCAGCGGCACCATCGAGCTGTGGGCCGAGCGTTCGGTCGGCCGCCTGCGCGTCACCGTGATCGACGACGGGCACGGGCTACCGGCCGACTTCGACTCGGAGCTGTCCGGAAACCTCGGCCTGTCCATCGTCCGCACCCTGGTGATCGGCGAGCTGGACGGGACCCTGGACTTCGGCCCTCGCCACGACGGACGGTCCGGCGCCCAGGTCACCTTGGACCTGCCGGTCAAGGAGTAGGGGAAAGCGAAAGGCCCCGCGGGATGGTCCGCGGGGCCTCGAAGTTCTTGCTCAGGCGGTGCGGATGCGGGCGCGGGCGTTGCGGCGCTTCAGAGCGCGGCGCTCGTCCTCACTCAGCCCACCCCAGACTCCGTGATCCTGGCCGGCTTCCAGCGCCCATGCGAGGCACTGCTCACGCACGTCGCAGCGACGGCACACCTGCTTGGCCTCCTCGATCTGCATGATCGCGGGCCCGGTGTTGCCGATGGGGAAGAACAGTTCCGGGTCCTCATCGAGGCAAACGGCCCGGTGGCGCCAATCCATGGCGGATCCCATCTCTCTCAGTAGTTGTCGTACGCTGTGAGCCTGGTCTGTGCCCAGTCAGCGCGGCTTTTACTCGTGGTTCAGCTCGCACAGGGGGTTCGAGGTGCGAGGTGTTCGATCCAGGAACGTGTTGTGAACGTTTTCACGAACGAGACCATGTTCCCAATCTCGGCTGAGCGAAACAAGGGTTCTGGAGTTGTCGATCAGATCACAACACTTCCTTAACACTACGAACCGGTGCGCAGCCGTTCACCCCGTCCGGTAACCGGACGGAACATCGTTCTTGCACTCACCCGTTCACTGCAAGTAACCGATCCAACGGCCTTTTGGTTACGCATGACCTCAGATCCCTGTGGGGCTGGGGTTCCTGCGAACCGTGGGCTCGCAGGAAGAGGGGGTGGTCGTCCCTTGCGCCCGAACTGCCGAACGGCACGGGGCACTAAGCTGGCGAAGTGCCGACCGACCCCCCAGCTGCCGCCGTACCGAGACCGCTCAAGCTAGCCGCGGCTGTGGTGGCTGCGGAAGGGCTCGTGCTCGTCGTTCTCGGATTTGCCGAAGCATTAACGATCCAAGGATCCCGGCTCTTCATGGGGCTGACCACGACCGCGTTCTTCATCCTGTACGGCGTGGGCCTCGGGCTGGTCGCCCGCGGCCTGTCGCGCGCGTCCACCTGGAGCCGCGGGCCGGCCGTGTTCGCGCAGCTGATCCAGATCCTGGTCGCGTACAGCTTCTGGGGCGGCGGCACCAAGCCGGTCGCGGTCGCACTGGCCCTGGCGGCCCTCTTCGTGCTGCTCGCGATCTTCCGAAGGGCTTCCACCGAAGCCCTCGCGGACGACCCGACCAAGGACCGCCCGGTCCTGTAGCTACTCCTTCAGCAGGCCCGTCCGCAGCTCGGTGAGGGTGCGGGCGAGCAGGCGGGAGACGTGCATCTGGGAGATGCCGATCTCCTCGGCGATCTGGGACTGCGTCATCCCGCGGAAGAACCGCAGCGTCAGGATCCGCTTCTCCCGGGTGTCCAGCTGGGCCAGCAGCGGTTTCAGGGACTCCCGGTACTCGACGCTCTCCAGCGCCTCGTCCTCGCCGCCGAGCCCGTCCAGGACCGTTGTGGCGTCGGTCTCGTTCTGGTCCGGGGCGTCCAGGGACAGCGTGTTGTAGGCGTTTGCGGACTCCAGTCCCTCGATCACCAGGTCCGGGGACAGGCCCAGCCGGTCGGACAGCTCGGCGACCGTCGGGGCCCGGCCCAGCTCCTGGGTCAGCTCGGCGGTCGCGGCGGTCAGCGAGAGCCGGAGCTCCTGCAGCCGCCGCGGCACCCGGATGGCCCAGCCCTTGTCCCGGAAGTACCGCTTGATCTCGCCCAGGATCGTCGGCGTCGCGTACGTCGAGAACTCGACGCCGCGATCGGAGTCGAACCGGTCGATCGCCTTGATCAGGCCGATGGTGGCCACCTGGACCAGGTCGTCGTACGGCTCGCCGCGGTTGCGGAAGCGGCGGGCCAGGTGCTCCACCAGCGGCATGTGCAGCGCGACCAGGCCGTCCCGGGCGACGCCGTAAGCCCGGTCACCCGGCCCGTCGGCGGCCGCCATCGCCCGGAACAGGTCGGCCGTCCGGGTCCGTAGATCGGGGGAGTCCTGGGTCGTAGCCAGGGTCTTGTCCTCGGTCACGCGGTCTCCGTGGCGGTGGCGGTAGCCGTCACGGTGATGGTGAGCCGGCCGTCGATCGTCTCCGCGGCCGCGGACTCGACCAGCGCGGTCAGCACGGTCCAGCCGAACGACGAGGTGTCCGGGCGCCAGCCGTTCGGCACCACGGCGCTGGTCCGCACTGTCAGCTGCGGCGGGTCGATCTCGAACACGCAGTCCAGCACGCCGTCGGAGGCCTGTGGCAGCAGCAGCGCGCACGCCTCGTCGACAGCGATCCGCAGGTCGTCGATCGCGTCCACGGTGAAGTCGTTGCGGGCCGCGAGGTTACCCACCACCGACCGCGGTACGGCGATGTACGCACTGTCCGCCGGAATACTCAGACGGACCTCGGCGGATCGTCCCCTGCTGCCCACGCTGCCTCCTCGGGTCCGGCGGGCGATCGTCCCACCACGCCGTACATCTTCCACTCTGAAAGCCCGCAATGCACGGCGAAGGCCCGGCCTTGTGGACAAGACCGGGCCTTCGCGGCAGCCGAACGTCAGCCGGTGGGCTCGACGTGGGTCGGGTCCAGGACCCGGCGCAGGAACGTGCGGGTGCGCTCGTGCGCGGGGTTGCCGATCAGGTCGGCCGGCGGGCCCTGCTCGACGATGACGCCGCCGTCCATGAACACGACCCGGTCGGCGACCTCGCGGGCGAACGCCATCTCGTGGGTGACCACGAGCATCGTCATCCCGTCCAGCGCCAGCTTGCGCATCACGGTCAGCACCTCGCCGACGAGTTCGGGGTCGAGCGCCGACGTCGGCTCGTCGAACAGCATCAGGGCCGGGTCCATCGACAGCGCCCGGGCGATCGCGACCCGCTGCTGCTGACCGCCGGAGAGCTGGGCCGGGTAGGCGGTCACCTTCTCGTTCAGGCCGACCCGATCCAGGTTGGCCCGGGCGATCCGTTCTGCCTCGGCCGCTTTGCGCTTCAGCACGGTCGTCTGCGCGATCGTGCAGTTCTGCAGCACCGACAGGTGCGGGAACAGGTTGAACTGCTGGAACACCATCCCGATCTGCTGCCGGGCGGCGTCCAGGTGGCAGTCCGGGTCGGTGATGTCGTCACCGCGGACGAACACCTGCCCTTCCTGCGGCTGCTCGAGCAGGTTGACGCAGCGCAGCAGCGTCGACTTACCAGAGCCGGACGGGCCGATGACGCAGACCACCTCGCCCTGCTCGACGGTGAAGTCGATGCCGCGCAGGACGTGGTTGCTGCCGAAGGACTTGTGCAGGTTCTTGATCTCGACCAGTGCCATCAGCGGCTCCTCGCAGCGCGCGCCTCGAGCCGGCGGACCAGGATGCCCAGCGGCAGCGTGATGATCAGGTAGCAGAAGCCCGCGGTGACGAGCGGGGTCAGGTTCGAGTACGTGTTCGCCAGGTCCCGGCCGAAGCCGGTCAGCTCGTACCCTTCCGCCGAGACGCCGATGATGAAGACCAGCGAGGAGTCCTTCACCAGCAGGATCAGGTCGTTCGTCAGCGGTGGCAGCACGATCCGGAACGCCTGCGGCAACACGATCTTCCGGGTCGCCAGCCCGGCCGGCATACCGAGCGATCGGGCCGCCTCGACCTGCCCCTTCGGCACCGCCTGGATGCCGGCCCGGATCACCTCGGCCATGTACGCCGACGCGACGATGCCGAGCGCCAGCCAGACGACGCCGTACGGATCCCAGGGGATCGTCAGGCCCTCGAACGCCAGCGGCAGCAGGCTGAAGGCGATGAACACCACGATCGCCGGCAGGCCGCGGAAGAACTCGATGTAGGCCGTCGCGAGCCACCGGTACGGGCCGACGCTGCTCAGCCGCATCAGCGCCAGGATGGTGCCGCCGACCAGGCCGATGACGAAGGCGCCGGCGGTGTACTCCAGCGTCTTGACCAGGGCGTTGAGCAGGCCGTCCTCGAACGCTGCCTTGATGTACTCCGGCTTGAAGAAGACGTCGGCGATCTGGGCCCAGTCGGCGGTGAACACCGCGACCCCGACCAGGCCGATCAGGATCGCGTACTGGATCCCCCGCGAGCGCCGAGCCCGCTGCCGCGGGCTCAGCCCCTTCCGCTCAACGGTTTCGGTCGAGGTGCTCACTTCTTCGGCTCAACCCCGAACCACTTCTTGTAGATCTCGTTGTACTGGCCGTCCGACTTGGCCTTGGCCAGCAGTTCGTTGAACTTGGCCACCAGCTTCGGGCCGCTGCCGTCCTTGAGGGCGGCGAAGCCGTACTGCTCACCGGTGTTGAACTCGGTCGCGATCGTCATGTCCGGGTTCGCCTTGACGAAGTCGTACAGCACGCCGTTGTCGTTGATGGCGGCGTCGACCCGGCCGGACTTCACGTTGTTGGTCTGCAGCGCCAGGTCGTTGAACGGGATCACCGTGTAGCCGTTCGCCGCGGCGTTGTCGTCGGCGTACTTCTTGCCGGTGGTGTCCGCCTGGGCGCCGATCTTCTTGCCCCGCAGGTCCGCCAGGCTCTTGATGCCGGAGTCCTTCTTGACCATCAGCACCTGGGTGGCGTCCATGTACGGGTCGGTGATGCTGATCGCGGCCTGCCGCTCCGGCGTGATCGTCATCGCGCCCATGCCCATGTCGCACTTCTTCGCCGCGAAGGCGGCGCCGGAGGTGACCTGGGCCCACTCGATGTTGACGACCTCCTGCTCCAGGCCGAGGTCCTTGGCGACCAGGTCGAGGAGATCCACGTCGAAGCCGACGACGTCGGCGCCGTCCTTGTACTGGAACGGCTTGTACGGCAGGTGGGTGCAGACCATCAGCTTGCCGGGCTTCACCAAGGTGATGCCGGCCGCGGCGGCCTTGTCCTCGGTTCCACCGCTGCTGCCCGAGTCGTCACTGCCGCAGGCTGTCAGCGTGAGCGCGAGCACTGCGGCCGCGGCGACGGTGGCGCGGGCGCGACTCTTGCGGAGGGTGGAGACGATGTTCATCGCGGTTACTCCTCGACACTGGAACTTGTATTCCGTCCCGCACGGTAACCGGGCCGGATGCCGCATCCTGACACAGCAACCAGCCGGGTGGCGGCAGCAGACTCCGGCCGATACCTCATCGTCACCCTGTTGCGGCTGTTCGGAACCCTGTGGGGACCCTCACAGAGCAGACCAGTGCGGTGTGTGGTTTACTCGGTGCGACGGGTGACCCCCTGGCCACGGCGTTGTTCGACGCACCCACTGATCGAACCGCCCACTCACTGTAATCGACCGCCATCTCGCTGTTACCGAAGGGTCCCCCGCATGGTCGCCCAGCCGCATCCGTCCGTTTCCACGCCGCTTCCCGAGTCCGACCGGTACGCCGGTGACGCAGTCTTCGAGCTGCACCGCGGCGGCAAGATCGAGGTCACCTCGTCGGTCCACGTCCGCGACGCCGCCGACCTGTCCAAGGCCTACACGCCGGGGGTCGCCCGGGTCTGCACGGCGATCGCCGAGGACCCGTCGCTGGTCCGGCGCTACACCTGGAAGTCCAACGTGGTCGCGGTCGTCACCGACGGCACCGCCGTACTCGGGCTGGGTGACATCGGACCGGCCGCGTCGCTGCCGGTGATGGAGGGCAAAGCCCTGCTGTTCAAGGAGTTCGGCGGCGTCGACTCGGTGCCGATCGCGCTCGACTGCACCGACGTGGACGAGTTCGTCGAGACGGTGGTCCGGCTGGCCCCGACGTTCGGCGGGATCAACCTGGAGGACATCTCGGCGCCGCGCTGCTTCGAGATCGAGCGCCGGCTGAAGGAGCGGCTCGACATCCCGGTGTTCCACGACGACCAGCACGGTACGGCGGTCGTCGTACTGGCCGCACTGCGGAACGCGCTCCGGGTCACCGGGAAGTCCATCGGGGACATCCGGGTCGTCATCTCCGGAGCCGGTGCGGCCGGGGTCGCGTGCGCGCGGATCCTGCTGCAGGCCGGCGTCGGCGACCTGGCCGTTGTCGACAGCAAGGGTGTGCTGCACGAGGACCGCCCGGACCTGAACCCGGTGAAGCTGTCGCTGGCCCGGGACACCAACACCGGCGGGCGCTCCGGCCGGCTCGTCGATGCGCTGGACGGCGCGGACGTGTTCCTCGGGGTGTCCGGCGGGACGGTGCCCGAGGAGGCGATCGCCCGGATGGCCGACGGGTCGATGATCTTCGCGCTGGCGAACCCGAACCCGGAGGTGCACCCGGACATCGCGCACCGGCACGCCGCCGTGGTCGCGACCGGCCGGTCCGACTTCCCGAACCAGATCAACAACGTGCTCGCGTTCCCCGGCATCTTCCGCGGCGCCTTCGACGCGAACGCCTCCCGGATCACCGAGGGCATGAAGCTGGCCGCCGCCGACGCCCTCGCCAACCTCATCGCCGAGGACGACCTCCGCCCCGACTACATCATCCCGTCCCCCTTCGACCCCCGCGTCGCCCCGGCCGTGGCGGCTGCGGTTGCCGCGGCAGCAGCGGCCGACGGGGTCGCCCGCGCGTGAGCCGTCAGGCGCGGACCACCATCCGCTCCCACCACGAGCCGGCTCGCGTCAGCATGGTGAGGTCGTGCCCGCCGGATTCGACGTACCCGGTCATCGCCAGCCGGGAGTAGACGGCGGACATCGCGCCCCGGCCGGAGCCGTCGTACCAACCGCCGCGGCGGACGGCGTCGTCTCCGGTTCCGGGGAACGTGGTGCGGTCCAGGTCGAGCCAGGGGAACTCGGCCGGGACCGCAAGCTGGGTCTGCTCGATGAACCGGTGCGTGTACGCGACCTTCGCGTCCAGACCGTGCCAGAACAGTCCGGGTGCGAGGACCTTGCGTGGGGGAGTGCCGCGCCAGTACGACGCCAGCCAGGCGGGCGAGTGCGGCACCTTGACCTGGTTGTCGCGGACCGCCTTCAACGCCGTACCCAGCTGGGCGATCGCGTTCGGGGACCAGCCGTAGGTGATCAGGTACGGATGCTCGCCGGTCTCCTCGCCGATCTCGTACGTCGCCCCGTCGAGCGGGAACCCGGCCGGTGCGCCGGCGTAGATCAGGTCCGGGTCGATCTCGGTGGTGCCGAGCAGGTGCCGGGTCCCGGACGCGGCGGCGTTGTTGTAGGCGGCGGTGCGGAAGCGGCCGTAGCCGGTGGCGAGTGCGCGGACGGCGGCGTACTGGTCGAGTGACAGCATCGCGGGCGCCCAGTGCTCGACGTCCCAGCTGCCCATGTTGCCGTCGTCACCGGCAACGAAGTGCGGGAAGGCGCCGACGTAGCGGTCGTTGTGGAAGGCCGTGACGGCCTCCTGGCGGGTGTACTGCAGGGCCGCCACCCGGTCCAGCATGGCGCGGGCCGCGGTGTCGGCCGACTCGATCCGGGCCGGGTCGCCGGACCGCTGCTCGAGGTGCTCGGCGTAGTTGACCAGCAACTCGGCCCGACCGGTCAGGGTACGGATGTCGCCGGAGCTCAGCACGGTGCCGGGCTGCGCGGCGTACAGGTCGAGGAGGATGGTCACGTAGGTCTCGAGGTTGGTGCGCAACCGCGGATCGGCTTGCAGATAAGGGCTGCGGAGCACCTGGAGGGCAAGGTCGGTGCTCATCTGCGCCGGCCGCCGCTGCAGGATGTAGTCGAGCAGTTCGTCCGCGGTCTGTCGCTGCTGCGGATCGCCGGTCACGTCGTACATCGCGGCCACCGCCGCGTGCGCGTGTGAGGCGCCTTCGAGACCCCGGCCGGTGGCGACGCCGTCGGCGGTGATCTGCAGGTAGGCGCCGGTGACTTGTGTGGCCGCGGCCGGCACCGCCTGTCCGGCCAGCAGGGCGCCGCTCAGGCCGGCAGTCACCAGGAGACGGAACATCGGTCCTCCTCGATAATTTCGGTCAGGTCCGTTATTGCCTGGATTTCGGCGGGCTAAACTCCGGCACTGCTGATCGACAAGCTGCAGCACGAGCGCGAGCGGATCACCGCGTCCATCCGGGCGTTGGAGGAGTCCCGGGAGCTGCTGGACGGCGTACTGGCGAAACCCGTGGTGAATTCGGTAACTGACTCGGCGTAGACCACCGCGTAGGTTGGTACGCATGCTTGCTGCCTATGCCGCCAAGTTCGACGCCGACGACCCGATCGCTGCGCTGGAGGTGGGGGAGCGGCCCGACCCGACCGTGCCCGAGGGATGGGTGACGATCGACGTCCGGGCGACCGCCCTCAACCACCACGACCTGTGGTCGCTGAAGGGGGTGGGGCTGGCCGAGAAGAGCCTGCCGATGATCCTCGGCTGCGACGCGGCCGGGATCGACCCGGACGGCAACGAGGTCGTCGTGCACGCGGTGATCTCGGACCCGGCCTGGAAGGGTGACGAGACGCTCGACCCGAAGCGATCGCTGCTCAGTGAGCGCTACCAGGGGACGCTGGCCGAGAAGGTCGCCGTACCCGCGGGGAACGTCGTGCCGAAGCCGGCCGGGCTGAGCTTCGAGCAGGCGGCGTGCCTGCCGACCGCGTGGCTGACGGCGTACCGGATGCTGTTCACGCAGTCGGGGCTGAAGCCGGGTGACACCGTGCTGGTGCAGGGCGCCGGCGGTGGCGTGGCCACCGCGCTGATCGCGCTGGCACGCGCGGCCGGGATCAGGGTCTGGGCGACCAGCCGGGACGACGCGAAGCGCGCGAAGGCGCTGGAGATCGGCGCGCACGACGTGTTCGAGTCCGGGGCCCGGCTGCCGGAACGGGTCGACGCGGTGATGGAGACCGTCGGCCAGGCGACCTGGTCGCACTCGCTGAAGTCGCTGAAGCAGGGCGGCACCGTGGTGATCTCCGGCGCGACCAGCGGCCAGGCGCCGAAGTCGGCCGAGCTGAACCGGATCTTCTTCCTCCAGTTGCGCGTCCAGGGCTCGACGATGGGCACCCGGACGGAGCTGGCCGAGCTCGTCCAGTTCATGGCCAACGCCGGGATCTCGCCGCACATCGACTCGGTCCTCCCGCTGGCCGACGCCCGCAAGGGCTTCGCCAAGATGAACGAGGGCGACGTGTTCGGGAAGATCGTCTTTACTGTCTGAGTGCAACCGGAGATTCGCCGCGCGACGACGGACGACGCCGAGGCCGCGGCCTGGTGTCACCTGCTCTGCTGGCGCGAGGCGTACGACGGCCTGGTGGACCCCGCCGTACTCGCGGAGCGGACCAGCGACCTCGACCGCCGGATCGAACGCTGGTCGCATGCGCTCGGCGAGGGCTGGATCCGGTGGCTGGCGATCCATCCGGACCCGGCCGCCGGGGTCGAGGACCGGGTGATCGGCTTCTCGTCGGCCGGCCCGGCCCGCGACGACGACGCGCCGACGCCGCTCGAGCTGTTCGCGATCTACGCCCGGAAGGCCTGGTGGAGCACCGGCCTGGGCGCCCGGCTGCTGGAGGTTGCCATCGGCAAGGAGCCGGCCACCCTGTGGGTGCTGGAGCGCAACGAGCGGGCGCTGGCCTTCTACCGGCGGCACGGGTTCCGCGAGGACGGCACCCGCGTCGACGAACCGTTCCTCGGGGTGCCGGAGATCCGGATGGTGCGTAGCTGAGTGCCACCGGCACTTTTGTGCCGGACACCGTTTCACGCCGGAAACATTCGCGTCGCACCGGGGCAACGCGACTGGCTCACTCTGTTCCTACCGCAGCACGTTTCGATCCGCCTGATCGATGAGGAGCAGGAGTGCCCATGAGGCCGACCTTGACGGTGATCGCCGACCCCGCAGACCGCTGGATGACCAAGGCTGCGTGCGTCGGCCAGGCCCCGTCGTACGACGAGACCGCCACCCAGTGGGAGCAGCGCAAGGCCCAGGCCGTGTGCCTGACCTCGTGCCCGGTGATCGACGAGTGCCGCGAGTGGGCCCGCCGCACCAAGTTCACCGGCACCGCAGCCGGCGAGAAGTTCCTCTACGGCCGCCGCCGCGGCCGCCCGGGCCCTCAGGAGCGCCGCCGCCCCACGATCGTCGAGGAGCAGCAGGCCAGCTGAGACTCAGACTCCGACAAGCTCGTCGGCGCGCTCCGCGTCGGCGGGCTTTTCCGTGCGGCGGAACGGGGAGGTCAGCGTCGGCAGCAGCTCGCGCCGGTTCCGCGCGAAGGCCACGATCGCCAGCACCAGGTAGATCCCGCTCAGCACGTACCGCCCGGTCTGACCCGGTACGGCGAACTGGACCGCGAACAACCCGAGCAGCGTCCAGGCCGCCCACCGCGGGAAGCGAAGGCTCAGCAGGACGGCGAGGCCCAGCAACGTCTGCGTCGCGGTGAGCAGGAACTCCTCGACCTGCCGCCCGTCCAGGTGCAGAGCCGTCGACCCGCCGCCGATCCCGTAGGCGATCGGGAGGCTGCCGATCAGCAGGGTCCACTGGTTCACCTTGGCCGAGATGAGCAGGCCCAGGGCGGCTGCTCCCTTCCCACGCCAGGCGAACAACAGCGCCACGATGAACTCCGGCGCCTCCGAGGCCAGCGGAGCCAGCCATTGCACCAGCAGGAACTGGTCGATCCCGAGCGCGTGCCCGCTCTCGACCAGCGAGTCCGCGAACGGCTCGGCGGCGGCCAGGATCACGCCCGCCGAGGCCAGGAACATCCCGATCACGGTGATCCGGCGTTTGACGGTCGGCAGCGCGCCGATCGTCGCGGCCGGGCCGATCAGGTCCGGCTCGTCGTCGTGTCCGGAGACCGCGGCACGGTAGAGGTAGTAGGCGAAGAACGCGAGCAGCAGGATGCCCAGCACCAGGTGGATCTCGCCGGTCACCGGGATCACGAAGGCGACCACGGCGGCGACCGCGAGGAAGCCGAGCTCGCGGCGGTAGCCGGAGTCGAGGACGAGGGCCTTGACAGTGCGGCCGCTGCGTCGCGAGGCGACGTACAGGCTGATCAGCACGACGCTCGACCAGCCGAGGCCGAGGAGCAGCCGGTTCGACCCGGTCATGTTGGCCGCGGCGTACTGCACGTAGTCGGGGTTGGTGCCGGCCGTGTGCGCGAAGTAGAGGTCCACCGCGTACTCCGGGAGGACCGCGATCACCGCGAGCAGCGCGATCGCCAGGCCGCCGGAGATGTCCACCTCCGCCGCCTCCGCCGCCCAGGCCAGCACGAACGACGCGGCGACCACGGCCACGCCGAAGACGAGCATCGAGGCCAGGGCCGGCGGGTGCGTGCCGGTGAGCCGGAGCGCGACCGCGGGGATCGTCACCAGCAGCAGCATCAGCACAGGGCGGAGGGCTCGAAGCATGCCTCCAGCCTGACATCGTTTTGATACTTTCGCAATTGCGAAAGTGTGAGACCGTCGTCACGACGGCCTGCCGCGCTCCTGCCTGGCCGCTCCAGCGGTCACAATGACTGCGCGATGACGACACCGTTCCCCGAACCCACGAAGGCCCAGCTGGAATCCGCCGCCGGCACCTTCGCGATGCTGTCCGCCCCGGTGCGGCTGCATCTGGTCTCACTGGCGGCCCAGGGCGAGTACGACGTCGGCACGCTGGCCGACCGGGCCGGCGTCAGCATCGCCACCGCCAGCCAGCACCTGGGCAAGCTCCGGCTGGCCGGCATCATCACGGCCCGGCGCGAGGGCCGGCGGCACATCTACACCGTCGACGACCCCCACGTCCTCAACCTGGTCGACCAGATCTTCGAACACATCGCCCCCGACGGCACCCTGGCCCCCGACCCACCCCGCCGGCCCCGCCCACCCCACACGGACTAGAGACACGAATGCCCTCCGCCGTCGGCGGAGGGCATTTCGGTCTGGCTTGGAACAGCCGGAGGGTCAGTCGTCTTCGTCGTCGAGGCGGGCGAGCCAGGTGGCGAAGCGTTCGATGGGGGTTTCGAAGTCGGGGTTCAGGTCGACGAACTCGCGCAGCCGTTCGGCTACCCAGGCCAGCGTGACGTCTTCCTCGCCACGCCGGCCCTCGAGCTCCTCGATCCCTCGATCGGTGAAGTACACGTCAGCTGAACGCCTGCTTCAGCAGCGTGGCCTGCTCGGACTGGTGCACACCGTGCGAGCCGACCGACGGCGCCGACATGGCCGGGCGGGAGACCCGGTAGAACGGCTTGCCGCCGAGGTGCTCGGTCAGGTTCAGCGCCATGAACGGCCACGGGCCCTGGTTCGCGGGCTCGTCCTGGACCCAGCGGATCTCGCTCGCGTTCGGGTACTTGGCCAGCTCGGCGACGATCTCCTCGGCCGGCAGCGGGTAGAGCTGCTCGACCCGGAGGACCGCCGTGCTGAGCTTGTCCGGCTCCGCCTTCTTCCGCTCGGCCAGCAGGTCGTACACGATCCGCCCCGACGCCAGGATGACGCGCTCGATGCCGCCCGCGGCCGCCTCGGCCTCGGCGTCGCCGATCACCGGCTTGAAGGTGCCGTGGGTCAGCTCCTCCGGGTGCGACACCGCCTCCTTGCGCCGCAGCAGCTGCTTCGGCGTGAAGACGATCATCGGGTTGTGCTCCTCGCCGAGCGTGTGCCGGCGGAGCAGGTGGAAGTACGACGCCGGCGTCGACGGCTGCGCCACGGTCATCGCGTTCTCGGCGCAGAGCTGCAGGAACCGCTCGATCCGGGCCGAGGAGTGGTCCGGGCCCTGGCCCTCGTACCCGTGCGGCAGCAGCAGCACGACACCCGACTTCTGGCCCCACTTCGCCTCACCGGACGAGATGTACTCGTCGATGATCGACTGGGCGCCGTTGACGAAGTCGCCGAACTGCGCCTCCCACAGCACCAGCGCGTCCGGCCGGGCCACCGAGTAGCCGTACTCGAAGCCGAGCGCGGCGTACTCGCTCAGCAGCGAGTCGTAGACGTGGAAGTTCGCCTGGCCCTCGTCCAGGTGCTGCAGCGGCACCCAGTCCTGGCCGTTGACCCGGTCGATGATCGCGGCGAACCGCTGCACGAAGGTGCCGCGCCGGCTGTCCTGGCCCGCGAGCCGGACCGGCCGGTTGGCCAGCAGCAGCGTGCCGAACGCGGTGATCTCCGCGCTGGCCCAGTCGATCGGGCCCTGGGTGATCGCGGACGCCCGGCGCTGCAGCTGCGGCAGCACCTTCGGGTGCACGGTGAAGCCCTCCGGCAGCGTGGTGTACGCGTCGGCGATCTTCTTCAGCACCTCGGGCGTGGTCGCGGTCGCGTCCGGGCCCTCCGGCTTGTCCGGGTACACCGGGACGGTGACGTACGGCGCCGGGGTGTCCGGCTGGCTCTTCGCCTCGCGGACCTCGGTGAAGACCCGCTCCAGCCGCTGCTGGAAGTCCCGCATCGCCTGCTCGGCCTCTTCGACCGTGATGTCGCCACGGCCGATCAGGGCCTCGGTGTAGAGCTTGCGGACGGACCGCTTCTGCTCGATCAGGTCGTACATCAGCGGCTGGGTGAAGCTCGGGTCGTCGCCCTCGTTGTGACCGCGGCGGCGGTAGCAGACCAGGTCGATGACGACGTCCTTGTTGAACGCCTGGCGGTACTCGAAGGCCAGGTCGGCGACCCGGACGCAGGCCTCGGGGTCGTCGCCGTTCACGTGGAAGATCGGCGCCTGCACCATCCGGGCCACGTCGGTGCTGTACATCGACGACCGGGACGAGGCCGGGGAGGTGGTGAAGCCGACCTGGTTGTTCACGATCACGTGGATCGTGCCGCCGGTGCGGTAGCCGCGCAGCTGGGACAGGTTCAGCGTCTCCGCCACCACGCCCTGGCCGGCGAAGGCCGCGTCGCCGTGCACGAGCACCGGCAGCACCGGGAACGCGGAACCGCGGTCCAGGATGTCCTGCTTGGCCCGGACGATGCCCTCGAGCACCGGGTCGACGGTCTCCAGGTGGGACGGGTTCGCGGCCACCGAGACCTTGATCTTGTCGCCGAACTCGGAGACGAACTCGCCCTCGGCGCCCAGGTGGTACTTGACGTCACCGGAGCCCTGCACGGTCCGCGGGTCGATGTTGCCGTCGAACTCGCGGAAGATCTGGCCGTAGGACTTGCCGACGATGTTGGCCAGCACGTTCAGCCGGCCGCGGTGCGCCATCCCGATGACGACCTCGTCCAGGCCGGCCCCGGCCGCCTCCTCGCAAAGCTCGTCGAGTAGCGGGATGGTGGTCTCGCCACCCTCCAGCGAGAACCGCTTCTGGCCGACGTACTTGGTCTGCAGGAAGGTCTCGAACGCCTCGGCCTCGTTCAGCTTGGCCAGGATCCGCAGCTGCTCCTCGCGCGGCGGCTTGGTGTGCGGCCGCTCGACCCGCTCCTGGATCCACTTGCGCTGCTCGGGGTCCTGGATGTGCATGTACTCGATACCGGTGGTCCGGCAGTACGAGTCGCGCAGGATGCCGAGGATCTCGCGCAGCTTCATGAACTTGCGGTCCGCGCCGCCGAACGAGCCGGTGGCGAACTCGCGGTCCAGGTCCCACAGGGTCAGGCCGTGGGTGGCCACGTCCAGGTCGGGGTGGCTGCGCTGCTTGTACTCCAGCGGGTCGGTGTCGGCCATGATGTGGCCTCGCACCCGGAAGGCGTGGATCAGCTCCAGGATCCGGGCCTGCTTGCTGATGTCCTCCTCGTGGCTGTGCGGGAGGTCGGCGGCCCAGCGGATCGGCTCGTAGGGGATCCGCAGCGACTGGAAGATCTCGTCGTAGAAGCCCTCCTGGCCGAGCAGCAACTGGTGCAGCCGGCGCAGGAACTCACCCGACTGGGCGCCCTGGATGATCCGGTGGTCGTACGTCGAGGTCAGCGTCATCACCTTGCTGACCGCGAGCTTGGCCATCGTCTCTTCGGCCGCGCCCTGGTACTCCGGCGGGTACTCCATCGCGCCGACGCCGACGATGCAGCCCTGGTTGGTCATCAACCGGGGCACGGAGTGCTGGGTGCCGATGGTGCCGGGGTTGGTCAGGCTGATCGTGGTGCCCTGGAAGTCGGGCAGCGCGAGCTTGTTGTCCCGGGCCCGCCGGACGATGTCCTCGTAGGCCATCCAGAACTCGGCGAACGTCATCTCCTCGGCGGCCTTGATCGACGGCACCAGCAGCTGCCGGGTGCCGTCCGGCTTCTGCATGTCGATGGCCAGGCCCAGGTTGATGTGGGCCGGCTGCACCAGGGTCGGCTTGCCGTCGGTCTCGGCGTACGACGCGTTCATCTCCGGCAGCGTCTTGAGCGCCTTCACCAGCGCCCAGCCGATCAGGTGGGTGAAGGACACCTTGCCGCCGCGGGCGCGCTTGAGGTGGTTGTTGATGACGATGCGGTTGTCGATCAGCAGCTTGACCGGGACCTGCCGGACGCTGGTCGCGGTCGGGACCGTGAGGCTGGTCTCCATGTTCTGCGCCGTCCGCGCGGGCGCGCCGCGCAGGATCTGCCGCTCGGCGTCGCTGCTGGACGCGGGCGCGGGCTTGGGCTGGGCGCTGGGCGGCTGGTTCACCGTGCCTCCGGTTGGGACCGCGCTGCTGGGGGCAGGCGCTGCCTTGGCTGCTGGTTGGCTCTGCGCTGCGGGTTGGCTCTGCGCTGCGGGTTGGCTCTGTGCCGCGGGCTGGTTCTGCGGTACGGCGGCCTGCGCAGTGGCCGCCGGGGTTGCGGCAGCCGGGGCCGGAGCGGCGGCTGGGGGAGCGGCAGCGGCGGCCGCCGCTGCAGGTTGGCTCGAGGCGGGCGCGGATGCTGCCGTGCCGCGGCTCGGCGCCTCAGGAGTCTTGTTGTCCGACACCGCGTCGGGCCTGGGAGCGTCGGCCGGGGTGGTCGTCACCGGCTTCGCGTCACCTGGCTTGTAGTCCTTGAAGAAGTCCAACCACGCCGGATCCACCGAATTCGGGTCCTGCAGGTACTTCTCGTACAACTCGTCGACCAGCCATTCGTTCGCACCGAAGGCTGCTAGTGGGTTGGTGTCTGATGGCTCGGTGGCCACTTGGCAGTTCGCCTCTTCCGATCGGTCCGGTACCGCGGGTGTTAATGCTGATGTTATGGGTGGTGTCCCAGGGCAAGGCTAATAGCACGCCGACCACTTCCACAGCCCGGGACCACCGGACCAGTGCGTCAGGTGGTCGGGCCCCGGCGACTTGATCGATCGAGGCCTGGAACACTGTGCTGGCAGGTGTTTCAGCTCACCGGCCGCGGGTGCCGATGTGAGCGGCCGGACGGAATCTGGGCCGGAGTCCGGGACGCCTTGCAGAGGTGGGATTCCGGCCGGTCCGGGCGGTCACTCTCGGTGCACCGTCTGAGCGTGGCTGGCCACTGTATGCAACTGACCACTCGCGGTGGGTGCTGATCAGGACTGCGCAGAAATGTGGTGAAGCTCACGCTCTGGATCAGTCCAGTTCGCCGCGACTGGGCTCACCGGTTGGTCAGTCGGCGGACCAGCTTGAGCCCGGACCAGGTCGCGTCGATCGCGCACACCTTGACGTCGACGACGCCGAGCGGAAGCGCGATCTCGCGGATCCCGTTCTCGTCCAGGTCGGTCGGCACGCCGGACGACCGCTTCGGCCAGGCGATCCAGACCATCCCGGCGGCGGTCGCCTTCTGGAGCAGCAGCGGCAGCCGTTTCGCCAGCCGGTCCCGGTCCGGGCAGAACGCCAGCACGACCTCGTACGGCGTGCGGCCGGCCCGGCGCGCGATCGTCGTACCGTCCGGCAGGCCCTCGATCGCGAAGTCGTCCGGCGCGTTGTCGAGCAGCACGACCTGGCCGGGCTTGATGCCCAGCTTGGCCGCGAGCGGCCTGCCCGAGTAGCCCGGCGTGGTCGTCATGACCGCATGCTATGTCCGGGCCGGACGGCCTGGTGCCGGTCGGCGACTTCGCCGAGCAGGTGAAGTTGTCGTTCGAGAACTTCGGGGTGTCGCTGCGGTCGGCCTCCCGACCCTGCTCGGCGTCACCCGACTGGCCCTCCCCGAAGTGCGCTTCGAGGTCGATGCCATCGCAGTACGACGTTGGAGCGGCATACTGACCAGATGGCGTTGACGGATGAGGCGATCGTCAAGATCAAAGGGATGATCACCTCGGGGGAACTGGGTCCAGGGGACCGGCTGCCGAAGGAGGCGGATCTCGCGGCGCGGCTCGGCCTGTCGCGGAACTCGCTGCGGGAGGCGGTCAAGGCGCTGACGCTGGTGAACGTGCTCGACGTCCGGCACGGCGACGGCACGTACGTGACCAGCCTGGACTCGGCGCACCTGCTCGACGCGCTGAACTTCATGGTCGACCTGCACCGCGACGACTCGATCCTGCAGTTCTTCGAGGTACGGCGCCTGCTCGAGCCGGGTGTGGCCGCGCTGGCCGCCACCCGGATCAGCAAGGAGCAGGTGACCGAGCTGCGGTTGCTGTGCAGCGACCTGACGCCGGAGGCCGAGGTGGAGGAGCTGGTCGCCAACGACCTGCGCTTCCACCGCGGCATCGCCGAAGCGACCGGGAACCAGGTCGTCTGCTCCTTGCTGGACGGGATCTCCGGTGCGACCCAGCGGGCCCGGATCTGGCGTGGGGTCACCCAGGCCGGTGCGGTCGAGCGGACGCTGCTGGAGCACGACGCGATCCTGGACGCGATCGAGATCGGCGACGCCGAGGCGGCGCGCGCCTGGATGACCGCGCATATCGCCGGCGTCGAGACCTGGCTGCGCAAAGCGCCGTAGCGCCGTCCAGTGGGTACTGGGCCGGTATGGCGTTCGAGCCGCCTCCACCGCGCAGTGCGCTGACGTTGCGTCTGGTCCTGGCGTGCTTCGGCGTGGCCATGTGGCTCACGGCGGCGGTGCTGTCCGCCGTACTGGACCTGCCGCTGGGCTGGGTGATCGCGTTCGGCCTGCTCGCCGTGGTGGCCGCCGTCGACCTGGTGATCGTTGCCTGGCGCAAACACCGGATAAATGGTTGAAGCGGTGAACCACGACCCCGTAGGGTGGGTCACGTCCCATTCCCGACGTCAGGGGTCTGCGTTGTAGCTCCGAGGTCTTTCTTTCAGCCGGTGATCGCCACCCGTCGCGGTGCGCGGTCTCGTCCGAGACCTCTTTCTGGAGCACACGCACATGAGTCATTCCCTGTCCTGTACGGACCTCTTCTTCGCCTGGCCGGACGGCGACGTGCTGTTCGACGGGCTCAGCTTCGTCGCCGGGCCGGTGCGGTCCGGGCTGGTCGGCCGCAACGGCGCCGGCAAGTCGACGCTGCTCCGGCTGATCGCCGGCCGGCTCACGCCGCAACGTGGGTCGATCCGGGTCAGCGGCGAGCTCGGGTACCTGCCGCAGGACCTGACCCTCGACACCACGCTGCGCGTCGACGAGGCGCTCGGCATCGACGGCGTCCGCCGGGCGATCACGGCGATCGAGTCCGGTGACGCCTCCGAGGAGAACTTCGCCGCCGTCGGCGACGAGTGGGACGTCGAGGAGCGGGCCGAGGCGATGCTGGGCAAGCTCGGCCTCGGCGCGATCGGGCTGGACCGCAACGTCGGGGAGCTGTCCGGCGGCGAGACGATCCTGCTCGGCCTGGCCGCGGAGCTGTTGCGGCGTCCCGACGTACTGCTGCTGGACGAGCCGACCAACAACCTCGACCTGCGGGCCCGGCGGCACCTGTATGACGCCGTCGACCAGTTCCGCGGCGCGTTGCTGATCGTCAGCCACGACCGGGAGTTGCTGGACCGGGTCGACCAGATCGGCGACCTGCGCAAGGGCGACATCACCTGGTACGGCGGCAACCTGACCGCCTACGAGGAGGCGGTGGCGGTCGAGCAGGAGGCGGCCGAGCGGATGATGCGGGCGGCGGAGGCCGACGTACGCAAGCAGAAGCGGGACCTGATCGAGGCGCGGATGAAGATGGACCAGCGCCGCGCGCGGGGGCAGCGGGCCTTCGAGCAGGGCGGGATCCCGAAGATCGTCGCCGGCAACCTGAAGCGCGGGGCGCAGGTGTCGGCGGGCAAGCACCTCGGGATGCAGAGCGAGCGGCTCGAGTCGGCGCAGGAGGCGCTGGCCGACGCCGAGGCGAAGGTCCACGACGACGACACGATCCGCGTCGACCTGCCGAAGACCGCCGTACCGGCTGGGCGGATCGTGCTGCGGCTGGAGGATCACGAGCTGCGGACCGGCGCGCGTGTCGAGCTGGAGATCCGCGGGCCGGAGCGGATCGCGCTGACCGGGCCGAACGGCGCGGGCAAGACGACGCTGCTGCAGTCGATCGTGGCGGGGGAGTTGCCGGTGGTGCCGTTCCGGTACCTGCCGCAGCGGCTGGATCTGCTCCGGGACGACCTGTCGATCGTCGACAATCTCGCCCTGCTGGCGCCGAGCACGGAGAACCAGGAGCGCCGGTCGCGGTTGGCCCGCTTCCTGTTCCGGGGGCGGTCCGCGGATCAACTGGTCAGCACGCTGTCGGGTGGTGAGCGCTTCCGGGCGACGTTGGCGGCGTTGCTGCTGGCCGAGCCGCCGCCGCAGTTGCTGATGCTGGACGAGCCGACGAACAACCTGGATCTGGCCAGCGTCGCGCAGTTGCGCGATGCGCTCGCGTCGTACAACGGGGCTCTGGTCGTCGCGAGCCACGACGTGCCGTTCCTGCGAGAGATCGGCATCACGCGCTGGGTAGAGCTGACGCCCGAGACGCTGACCGACATCGAGCCGCTGTAGCGGGATTTGGCTGCGGAGCATCGCCTCGAAGGGAGAGTCTGATGGCCCCAGCGCGACGGATACATTCCCGGTGTTCCCTGCTGGGTGGAGCTGAGCCGTCCCGACCCTGAGCGGGCGCTGGAGTTCTACGGTGGCCTGTTCGGCTGCAGTTCGAGGACGTGATGCCGCCGACCGGCATCGGGGGCAGGGCGGAGGGCTGGACACTGCCGGGGTACGGCGACTGGCTCGAGCGCGAGCACCATCCGGGGCTGCGCCGGCGGATGGCGGCAGCCGGCGCACCGGACGGGTTCGAGGACGTTGTCGGAAGCATCGTTCCGCTCGCGGACGGCGCGCCCCGCACTGGAGTGTGACGTTCGCGAGCGCCGACGCCGATGCCACGGCCGCCCGGGCTGTCGAACTGGGGGGAACGGTGATCGTGCCTCCGTTCGAGCGCCGTGCTCCACCGGCGCCTACACGATCCGGATCACCGTCATCGGCGACCCGGGCGGCGTGACGTTCCCGGCGAGCACGTTCGTGCCCGCCGCCGGACGCCTCGGCTAGTACCGGACCCGTCTCCCGCTGGTGGGTGGCGGGCTTTGCCGTGCCCTTGAAATTAGATACCCCTAGGGGGTATGGTCCTCGGCATGGATGAGCATGTTGAGCACAGTGAGCACAGTGAGCACGCGGGGCATGACGGCGGTCACGGTGGGCATGCGGGGCATGGGGGGCATGGCGATCACGCGGCGCAGTTCAAGGACCGGTTCTGGATCAGCCTGGCGCTGGCGGTGCCGGTGGTGTTCTTCAGCGAGATGTTCGCCGACCTGCTCGGGTACATGCCGCCGGAGTTTCCCGGTTCGAACCTGATCGCGCCGGTGCTCGGCACGGTGATCTTCCTGTACGGCGGCCGGCCCTTCCTGACCGGTGGCTGGAGCGAGCTGAAGTCCCGCCGGCCCGGGATGATGCTGCTGATCTCGATGGCGATCACGGTCGCGTTCGTCGCGTCCTGGGTCACCACGCTCGGCCTCGGCGGCTTCGACCTGGACTTCTGGTGGGAGCTCGCGCTGCTGATCGTGATCATGCTGCTCGGGCACTGGCTCGAGATGCGCGCGCTCGGCGCCGCGTCCGGCGCCCTCGACGCGCTGGCCGCGTTGCTGCCCGACTCGGCGGAGAAGGTGACCGCCGACGGCGTGGTCGAGGTCTCGCTGTCCGAGTTGCAGGCGGGCGACGTCGTACTGGTCCGCTCGGGTGGTCGCGTGCCGGCCGACGGGACGGTGGTCGACGGACAGGCCGAGGTCGACGAGTCGATGATCACCGGCGAGTCCCGCCCGGTCGCCCGTGCCGTCGGCGACCCGGTCGTCGCCGGGACCGTCGCCACCGACAGCGCCTTGCGGATCGAGATCACTGCAGTCGGCGAGGACACCGCGCTGGCCGGGATCCAGCGACTGGTCGCGGAGGCACAGGCATCGTCGTCCCGCGCCCAGGCGCTGGCCGATCGGGCCGCCGCGTTCCTGTTCTACTTCGCGTCGATCGCCGGCGTGATCACGTTCCTGGTCTGGACGTTGCTCGGTGAGATCAACGAGGCCGTCACCCGGACCGTGACCGTCCTGGTGATCGCCTGCCCGCACGCCCTCGGCCTCGCCATCCCGCTGGTGATCGCGATCTCCACCGAGCGTGCCGCGAAGGCCGGCGTACTCGTCAAGGACCGGCTGGCGCTGGAGCGGATGCGGACGATCGACGTCGTCCTGTTCGACAAGACCGGCACGCTGACGAAGGGCCAGCCGGTCGTCACCGGCGTCGCGGCGGCCGGCTCGGTGACCGAGGACGAGCTGCTGGAGCTGGCGGCCGCGGTCGAGGCGGACAGCGAGCACCCGCTGGCCAAGGCGATCGTCCGGGCGCACTCGGAGCGGGTGCCGGCCGGCGGCCGGGCCAGTGTGACCGCTTCGGACTTCCGGTCGCTGACCGGCCGCGGCGTACAGGCTGTTGTCAACGGCAACGAGGTTGCGGTCGGCGGCCCGGCCCTGCTCCGGGAGTACGGCGTACCGGAGCCCGACGAGCTGGAGGCAGACGTCGCCGCCTGGAAGGGGCGGGGCGCCGCGGTGCTGCACGTGGTCCGGGACGGGCAGGTGCTCGGCGCGGTCGCGTTGGAGGACGAGGTGCGGGAAGAGTCCAAGCAAGCTGTGGACGCTTTGCACCGACGGGGCGTGAAGGTCGCGATGATCACCGGTGACGCGCACCAGGTCGCCGAGGCGGTGGCGAAGGAGCTCGGGATCGACGAGGTGTTCGCCGAGGTCCTGCCGCAGGACAAGGACGCCAAGGTCGCGGAGCTCCAGGCCCGTGGGCTGAAGGTCGCGATGGTCGGCGACGGCGTGAACGACGCGCCGGCCCTGGCCCGCGCCGAGGTCGGCATCGCTATTGGAGCCGGCACCGACGTCGCCATCGAGTCCGCCGGCGTCGTCCTCGCCGCCGACGACCCGCGCGCCGTCCTGTCGGTGATCGAGCTCTCCCGCGCCAGCTACCGCAAGATGTGGCAGAACCTGGCCTGGGCCACCGGCTACAACGTCATCACGGTCCCGCTGGCGGCCGGCGTACTCGCCTTCGCCGGAGTCGTCGTCTCCCCAGCTGTCGGCGCCGTCCTGATGTCCGTCTCGACCATCGTCGTGGCCCTCAACGCCCAGCTCCTCCGCCGCCTCAACCTCAACCCCGCCGATCTGGCGCGCTGACTGCTGCTGGGCTCCCTCCCACGCGGGGGAGCCCAGCAGTGTTTTGTGTCAGCTGTTCTTGAGGAGGGTTTGCATCGTGGCGATCTCGGCGGTCTGATTTGCTTGGATCTTCTTCGCCAGGGCGATGGCTGCCGGGTCCTTGCCGTCCTTCTGCTCGGCCGTCGCCATGGTGACGGCGCCCTGGTGGTGCTTGATCATCAGCCGCATCCAGGACCTGTCGAACTCGGCGCCTTTCGCCTTGCCGAGCTCGGACATCTCCTCCTCGCCCATCATGCCCGGCATCTCCTCGGCCGTGCCGTGGCCGCCATGCTCCGGGCTGGGCACCGGCTTACCCCAGGCGGTCAACCATCCGGACATCGCCTTGATCTCCGGATCCTGCGCAGCCTTGATGGCCACCGCAAGCTGCTTCACCTCAGGCGTCGTCGCCTGGTAGCCGGCCATACTCGCCATCTGCACCGCTTGCTGGTGGTGCGGGATCATCTGCGTCGCAAACCTGACATCCGCGTCGTTGAACACGGCGGCGGTCGTAGTAGGCGCCGCCTCCGGCGCCGCGGCCTCACCACAACCAGCCACTGCCAACAGCAAAACGGTCGTACCGAAAACGTGCTTCATCACAATGCGTCCTTCGAAGTCGAGATTGGGGTACGGCGGAAGGCGCAGGTCGGCCTAAATCCGCAACACACCCAACTTCGACAACTCCGGCACAAGCCAAGGCGGCGCCCGCTCACCCACCAGCCGCACCACCGCCACGGTCCCCAGCACTGGGCGCCAGGCGAGCAAACTCCGCGCCGCCAGCGCCAACGCCAGCAACAACACCAGCCCGGTCAACACAGCCACACAGACGGACACCATCTCGTGCCGCCCATCCGCGACCGAGATCACGACCCGGTCAAACGCATCGAGAAGCACAAGCGGCAACACGACCTGGTGCTGCTCCCCAGGCATCACGTGCTCGTGCCGCTCCGCAGGCACCGCGTCCTTGTGCCGGTCCGCAGGCATCACGCGCTCGTGCTGCTCCGCTGGTGCGTGGTGCGTCGGTGCTGGCCCCGCCGTCGGGGCGTGCTGCCCAGACACCGCCTGCTGCGTCAGCGGGGTACCAGCCATCGCCGCATCGTGGTGAGCCGTGAGCCCATGCATGGCGAACACCCCGACCAGCAGCCCAAGCACCCCAACCGCACGCAGCAACCACACCCCGCGGAAGCCGACCCGTTCGTCCATCGACCCCAAGGCTACAGATCAACCGTGCCCACACACCCCGCGAGCCTCGCCGCCGCCGGCCAGAAGTAGTGGGCTGCGGCAGGAACTGGCGAGCTTGAACAGGAAATAACGTGTCCAACCACCTCAGATGGTGTCCAAGCCACCGACTTCTGCCACCCGCAGCACTGCGCGGAACCTCGCCGGACCCGCTGATCAGGGCCACGATCGTCGTACCGCTCGGGAACGCGTTGCGAGCGACCTGGTCGAACAGCGCGTACATCATTTTCGCCTCGTACACCCAGTCCAACCGCAAACCGTGCCGCACCTCGAAGTCGTCGCTGAACTCGTCCAGCTCACTCCGATCACCAACTGTTCCGGTCGTGTACCGGCAGCCACTCCAGCGAGAGTTCCTCCAGTATCGACTGCACAGAAGAGCACGTCGAACGACGGATCCAATTCAGCCGGCAACTCAGCACAACCCCGTACGGCGTCAGCGTTGCTCCCACCCTCCGGGATCAGATAGAAGTCCACGGCGTGGCGGCGCGTGGGAAGGAACAGGCGGGTGGGAAGGGGTTGGGCATGGGCTGGGTGCACAGTTGGGTGGGGCTGGGTGTGCACAATGGACGGTGATCGGGGCCGCGTCCCGCCGTACGTTCGATGGAATCCCCAGTCCTGGAGGTTCCCATGGCCGGTCCACAGGTCGGTACCGACGACTATGCGCTTGCCCGTGTCCCGGCGAGTGCCCGTTATTCCTGGTGGTCTGTCGCGACGCAGCGGTTCGGGCAGATCTCCGCGCTCAGTCAGTTCCTGCTCGGGGCGACGCTCGGGTTCGGGATGAGTTTCTGGACCGCGTTCTGGGCGTTGACGCTCGGCGCGGTGATCCTCGAGCTGGTCGCGATCCTGATCGGCATCATCGGCGCCCGCGAAGGGCTGCAGACGTCGGTGATCGCCCGCTGGGCCGGGTTCGGCCAGGCCGGGTCGTCGCTGATCGGGCTGGCGATCGGGATCAGCCTGATCGGCTGGTTCGGCATCCAGTCCGCGGTGTCCGCGGCCGGCCTGAGCTCGCTGATCGGCGTACTGCCCACCTGGGGCTGGTCGCTGGCGTTCGGTCTCGCCGTGACCCTCGTCGTACTGCGCGGGTTCCACTCGATGGCCTGGGTCGCGTACGTGACAGTGCCGGCGTTCTTGATCCTGGTCGGCTGGTCGATCATCAGTGAGCTGTCCGACCACAGCCTCGGCGCGCTGGCCAGTTCGGCGCCGCCCGGTCCGCAGTTGAGCTTGCTCGAGGGTACGACGCTCGTCGCCGGCGGATTCATCGTCGGGGCGGTGATCACCCCGGACATGACCCGCTTCAACCGCGGTGTCGGCGACGTGGTGAAGCAGACCCTCGTCGGCATCACCCTCGGCGAGTACGTGATCGGCCTGTCCGGTGTCCTGCTGGCGCACGCGGTCGGCTCGGCGGACGTGATCACCATCGTCACGTCGTCGGTCGGCTGGGTCGGCACATTGGTGATCATTCTCGGCACCCTGAAGATCAACGACTGGAACCTCTACAGCTCCGGCCTCGGCGTGGTGAACTTCATCGGCACGGTCTTCGGCCGGCACGTCAACCGGGCCGTGGTCACGCTCGTGGTCGGCGTCCTCGGCAGCGTGCTCGCGGCGGGCGGGATCCTGAACAAGTTCACCGACTTCCTGATCCTGCTCGGGGTCGCGTTCCCGCCGATCGCCGGGATCATGGTCGCGGAGTACTTCGTGGTGAAGCGCTGGCGCCCCGACCTCGACCGGTCCCGCGAGCACGGCGCCCTGCCCGCGACCGCGCCGACCTGGGTGCCGGCGACGATCGTCATCTGGATCGGCGCCGCCCTGATCGGCAAGTACGTCGAGTGGGGCCTGCCCAGCATCAACTCGCTCGTGGTCGGCTTCGCCGCGTACGTCGTGGCCGGCAAGCTCGGCCTGATCCGCGGCGTCGGGACGAGCCGCACCATGGACAGTGCGGACACCGAGGTCACCGCAGTCCCGGCCACCAGCTAGTCACCGCGGTACGGCGGCCGGCCCGGCGTCGGCCGCCGTACCCGAAATCCAGGAGGATCCGAATGCGTATCGGCATCGATGTCGGTGGCACGAACACCGACGCCGTGCTGCTCGAGGGCAACACCGTGCTCGCGGCGAACAAGTCGGCGACGAGCGAGGACGTGACCGCGGGCATCATCGACACCCTTGACCGGTTGCAGGCCGAGCGGTCGTTCGACCCGGGCCAGGTGCAGGCGGTGATGATCGGCACGACGCACTTCATCAACGCGCTGGTCGAGGCCCGGCGGCTGGCTCCGACTGCCGCGCTGCGGCTCGGTCTGCCTGCGACTGCTTCGCTGCCGCCGCTGGTCGACTGGCCGCAGCGGCTGGTCGACGCGGTCAGCGGCCGCAGCTATCTGGCGCATGGCGGGCACGAGTTCGACGGCCGGCACATCGCCGAGCTGGACGAGGACGAGCTGCGCCGGCACGCCGCGGACATGGTTGCGCACGGCGTCCGGTCGGTGGCGATCTCGTCGGTGTTCTCGCCGGTCAGCAACGAGTTCGAGCTGCGGGCGGCGGAGATCCTGCGGTCCGAGCTGGGTGACGACGTGGCGATCTCGCTGTCGCACGAGATCGGCCGGATCGGCCTGCTGGAGCGGGAGAACGCGACGATCATCAACGCGGCGCTACGGGAGCTCGCCGCGAGTATCGTCGACGGTCTCGCCGGCGCGGTCGCCGGCCACGGCATCTCCGCACCGCTGTACCTGAGCCAGAACGACGGCACCCTGATGGACGTCGACTTCGCCCGCCGCTACCCGGTCGCGACCTTCGCGTCCGGCCCGACGAACTCGATGCGCGGCGCGGCCCTGCTGTCCGGCCTGGACACCTGCGCGGTCGTGGACGTCGGCGGTACGACGAGCGACGTCGGCGTACTCACGCACGGCTTCCCGCGGGAGGCGACCACCGAGGTCGACGTGGCCGGCGTCCGGACGAACTTCCGGATGCCGGACGTGCTGAGCATCGGCATCGGCGGTGGCAGCTTGGTGGCCGAGGACAACGACCTGGTGACGGTTGGTCCTCGTTCGGTGGGCTACCGGTTGACCGAGGAGGCCTTGGTCTTCGGCGGTACGACGGTGACCGCGACCGACGTCGCGGTTGCGGCCGGACGGGCCGAGGTCGGGGACTCGGCCCTGGTCGCCGACCTCGATCCGCGTCTGGTGAAGGAGGCGCTCGCCCGGGTCGCGGCGGACATCGCGGACGCGGTCGAGCGGATGCGCACGTCGCCCGAACCGCTGCCGGTGGTGGCGGTCGGTGGTGGGTCGATCCTGCTGCCGGACGACCTGCCGGGCAGTCTCGCCGTCCATCGGCCGGATCACTTCGCGGTCGCGAACGCGATCGGAGCGGCGATCGCCCAGGTCGGCGGCGAGGTGGATCGGGTGTACGCGATCGATCCGGGGCGGCGCGACGCGGTGGTCGACGAGGCGCGTCAGGAGGCGGTGGACCGGGCAGTCGCGGCCGGTGCGGACCCGGCGGCGGTCCGGATCGTCGACTTCGACGAAGTACCGATTCCCTACCTGCCGGGCAACGCCACCCGGATCCGCTGCAAGGCGGTCGGCGACCTGCGACTGGGGCAGTCATGACGACGTTGACTGCGGCTGATCTGAAGGCGCTCGCGCGCGGCGCCGCCGTACTCGGGACGGGTGGTGGCGGGGATCCGCACATCGGGCGGCTGCTGGCCGAGCAGGCGTTGCGGACGCACGGCTCGGTCGAGATCGTCGGTGTGGACGAGTTGCCGGACGATGCATGTGTGTTGCCGGTGGCAATGATGGGGGCGCCGACCGTGATGGTCGAGAAGCTGCCGTCGGCGGACCAGATCGCGATCGCGGTCGAGACGCTGGCGAAGTACGTCGGGAAGACGCCGACTCACATCGCCTGCATCGAGGCGGGCGGGGTCAACTCGACCGTGCCGGTGATCGCGGCCGCGCAGCTCGGTCTGCCGCTGGTCGACGGCGACGGGATGGGACGCGCGTTTCCCGAACTGCAGATGGTGCTGCCGACCCTCGCCGGGATCGAGGCGACGCCGATGTCGATTGTCGACGAAAAAGGAAACCGCGGGGTTTTCGACACGATCTCCAACACCTGGGCCGAGCGGTTGGCGCGGTCCGCGACCGTGGACATGGGGTGTTCCGCGATCGTGTCGTTGTACGCGATGACCGGCGCCGAGGCCCGCGAGTCTTTCGTGCCGGGCACGCTCAGCCAGTGCCTCGCGATCGGTCATGCCATCGAGCTCGCGCGGCGTGAACTCAGCGACCCGGTTGCCGCGGTCGTGGACCGGCTCGGCGGGCGGTTGCTGCATGTCGGCAAGGTTGTCGACGTTCAGCGCCGTACGACGACGGGCTTCGCGCGGGGCGACGCGGCGGTCGACGGGCTCGACGCGTCGCTCGGACGGTTGCTGGTACTGCGGTTCCAGAACGAGCACCTGGTCGCGGAGATCGACGGCGCCGCGGTCGCAACCACACCGGACCTGATCATCGTGCTGGACACCGAGTCCGGCGAGCCGATCACCACCGAGGCCCTGCGCTACGGGCAACGCGTGAGCGTGCTGGCCGCGCCGTCCGACGAACGCTGGCACTCACCGGCCGGCATCGAGCTCGTCGGACCGCGGTACTTCGGCTACGACCTCGACCCGATCCGCGCGCTGGAGACGGTATGAGCTGGGAACTGGGCATCGAGCATCTCCGCGATCTGGCCCGGGGAGCGGCGATCCTCGGCACCGGCGGTGGCGGCGATCCGTTGATCGGGCGGTTGCTGGTGGAGCAGGCGATCCGGGAGCACGGGCCGGTCACGGTGCTGGACCCGGACGAGCTCGACGACGACGCGTTCGTCATCCCGACCGCGCAGATGGGCGCGCCGACGGTGATCGTGGAGAAGATCCCGCGCGGCAGCGAGCCGGTCGGCGCGCTGCGGGCCCTCGAACGCCACCTCGGCCGCACCGCCGACGCGACCATGCCGATCGAGTGTGGCGGGATCAACTCGATGATCCCGCTCCTGGTCGCGGCCCGGACCGGTCTGCCGGTCGTCGATGCCGACGGGATGGGCCGGGCATTCCCCGAGCTCCAGATGGAGACCTTCTCGGTGTACGGCGTACCGGGGTCTCCGATGGCCATCGCGGGTGAGCATGACGAGACGGTTGTCATCAATACGGGTGTCGACAATCGACAGATGGAGTGGCTGGCCCGCGGGATCACCATCCGGCTGGGCGGCGTGGCGCACATCGCGGAGTACTCGATGACGGGCGCCGACGTGAAGCGCACCGCCGTACCGCGGACGCTGTCCCTCGGGTTGGCGCTCGGGCGGGCCGTCCGGGAGGCGCGTGAGTCGCACAGCGATCCGATCGAGGCGATCCGTACGGCGTTGGCGCCGACGCTGTACAACCACCTGCGGGTGCTGTTCCGGGGCAAGGTGGTCGACGTGGAGCGCCGTACCGTCGAGGGCTTCGCGCGTGGCCGGGCGCGGTTCACGTCGTACGACGGAGAGTCGGCGCTCGAGCTGCGGTTCCAGAACGAGAACCTGGTCGCGGAGGTCGACGGGACGGTTGTCTGCACCGTGCCGGACCTGATCTGCGTGCTGGAGGGTGACACCGCCGAGCCGATCACCACGGAGGGCCTCCGCTACGGGCAACGCGTCACGGTGGTCGGGATCTCCACCCCTGACCTGATGCGGACACCCGAGGCACTGGCCGTGTTCGGTCCGTCATGCTTCGGACTGGACGTGGAGTTCGCACCCGTCGAGCTGCGGACCGACCTCGTCTCCACCACCCCCTGATCCCTCGGCCCACCGTTGCACCCCCTCCGCGGTGGGCCGGGGTTCCACCCGCAGCCGTGCTCGCGGTGACATCATCGGCGCATGGCGACGGTCATCCGGGAGCAGGATCTGGGGGCGTTGGTCGTCGGCGTCACGCTGCTGGGGTCCGGCGGTGGCGGCGACAGCCGGGCCTTCGGACGGATCCTGCAGCGCCGGCTGGGGACCGGTGATCTCTCGCTGCTCGACGCGGCAGCGGGTCTCGAGGGCAACCTGAGCCCGGTCGGTGTTGTCGGAGCGACCAGTGTGCTCACCGAGAAGCTGCCGAGCGGGCGTGAGTTCGCCACCGCGGTACAGGCGGTCAGCCGGTGGACTGGGGACCCGGTGGACGGGCTGATGTCGCTGGAGGCCGGCGGTCTGAACGGTCTCAGTGCGCTGGTCGCTGCGGTCGACATGGGCCTGCCGTTCGTCGACGCCGACCTGATGGGGCGGGCGCTGCCACGACTCGACCAGTTCTCGTGGGCGGTGGCCGGGCGGCCGTTGACGCCCTGTGCGTTGAGTGAACCGGGCGGACAGGTCGTTGTCGTCGACAACATCGATCCGGCCGGGCTGGAGCGCGCCGTACGCAGCTTCGTCGTACACACCGGCGGCTGGGCCGTGCTGGCGCTGGCACCGACACCGGCCGCGGCCGCGACCTCCGACGCGGTCAACGGCAGCCTGGCGCGCGCACTCGAGCTCGGGCGCATCCACGCCGGACTGCCGGTCTCGGCTGCGCCCTCCGAGGTGGCCGAGTCCCTCGGTGGGCGACTGCTGGGTGACGGTCGGGTCGACGAGGTTGCCCGGTACGGCGTTCGGTCGCACGGCCCGGGTAGTGCGTTCGGGCGAGGGACTGTCTGTGTCGTCGACGAGCCGAGTCGGGCGGTGGTCCGGATCGAGACGGAGAACGAGTACCTGCTGGCGATGGTCGACGGCGTTCCGGTGGTGACCACACCGGACCTGGTGTGCGTGCTGGACCGCCGGACGCTGCAGCCGATCGCGGTCGATGCGATCCGCTCCGGGGACGAGGTGCTGGTGCTCGCGTTGCCGGGGCCTGACTGGTGGCGACACGGCGAGCGGCTCACCCACGTCGGCCCGCGGGCCTTCGGTCTCACCTGCGACCCACTGTTGCTGGAGGCGTCGTGACCGCGTTGGCTGCGATGCTGACGTCGCCGGGATGGCGGGACGTCGTCGTACTCGGTGGTGGGCAGCTCGAGCCTGGGCCGTTGCTGAAGGGCTCGCGGGTGCTGATGGATGTCGCTGGGCATCCGCCGCCGATGGGCGGTGAGCTGCTGGTCGTGCTGCTGTCGTCGGACCACACCGACTGGCGGATAGATGCGCTGATCAGCAGGGCATCCGCAGCGGGTGCTGCTGCGGTGTTGCTGGCTGGTGTGGAGCCGTTGGGCCGTGGGGCTCAGCTGCTGTCCGAGCGATTGCAGTTGCCGGTGCTCGGGAGTCCGGATCCGTTGGCGGCCCACGACTACCTCAACCGCGTGACGGCCGAGCCGGGGCTGGTGCGCGCGGACTTGGTGCAGCGGGCGGTGACTGCGTTGCGGCGGTCCGACGGTGAGCTGGAGTCGGTACTGCGTGTGGCGTCCGACGTACTGGAGCGGCCCGTCACGCTGGCTGGGTCTGACGGTGGCACGCTGGCGGGGGAGCCGTTGGAGCCTTCTGAGCGACCGGAGTTGGTTACTGCGTTGCCTGCGGTGCCGGTGGCGTGGGCGGCGCCGTACCGGGTGGATCTGTCGAGTGGTGCGGTGCTGATTGCGGTCTCTGTGTTGGGCGCTGGGCCGGCGTGTTGGCTGGTGGCCCGGTTGCCGGGGATGGTGGCGGCCGAGGTGGCCGCCGTACCTGAGGTGCTGACTGTGCTTGCTCCGGCGGTGGGGCAGCGGTTGGCGTTGCGGCGGCTGGAGCTGGAGCGGGACGCCCGGCAGCGGACGTCGTTGCTGGGCGAGCTGCTGCACGGCGAGCCGTCGGAGGCGACGCGGCGACGTGCGGTCGACCTGGGGTGGCAGCTCGACGGGTGGCACACCGGCATCCGTATCGGTGCTGACGGGCAGGTGGATTTGGCTGGTCGCCGTACTGACGTGGTCGAGGCGTTTGACGCTGAGGGGTTGCATGCGGTGGTGGTGGAGCAGGGGGACGGGTGGTCCGCTTGGATCACCGCTGCGCGCGAGCCGACCGCCACTGAGGTACAGGAGCAGGCTGCCGCCATCCGGCGCGTTCAACGTCGGTTGGTGCAGACCGTTGATGCGTATGTCGGCGTTGGTCGCGTCCAACCCGGGCCGACCGGGATCGCCACCTCGCTTGCTGAGGCCGGCGACGCTGCCGGGCTCGCCCGCGGTCGCCCGGAGACCGGCCGCTTCCTCCACGTCGACCGGCTCGGCCTCGCTCAACTGCTGCTGGCCTGGACCCGCACGGACACGTTCCAACCGGCCGCCCGCGCCCTTCTCGCCCCGATCGAACACCAACCAGGCGACCTGGTCGGCACCCTCGCCACCTACCTCGACACCGAGTCCTCGCTCGCCGAAACCGCCGCCGTCCTGGGCGTCCACCGCAACACCGTCTCCGCCCGGATCACCAAGATCCAGCAACTCCTTGGCGTGGACCTGACCAACCCCGACGAACGCCTGGCCCTGCACCTGGCCTGCCGAACCGCCCGCGACTGACAGCAGGTGCGTCCCCGGAAAATGGCGCGCGGGCTGGCATGGGGATTGGTAGCGTGACGGCGACCGTGTGAATGCGAGGAGGTGAGACCCATGGAGGCTGTACGTACGTGGGTGCTCCCCCTCGTCGCCACGGTCGGCGATTGACGTAGGGGTCGCCGGGAGCGCCGGACAACTTGGCACTCCCGAAAGGCAGTAAAACCTATGCATTCTTTGCGTTTCACCAACGAGACATCGTCGAACGGTGTCGTCGAGCGCGACTTCATGGTGGGCGACGTCCCCGGCGTACTCTGGTCGCCTGCATCCGGTCCTGTGCACGCGCCGCTGGTGCTGATGGGGCACGGCGGCGGCATGCACAAGAAGACGCCGGCGCAGGTGGCCCGCGCCCACGAAGCCGTCACCAACTGGGGCTACAACGTGGCCGCCATCGACGCGCCCGGACACGGCGAACGCCCGCGCACTGCCGACGACGAGCAGTCCCGCCTCGACCTCCGGCAGGCGCTGACGGACGGCGACCACGAACGTTTCAAGTCCGTCAGCATCCGCTTCGCCATCTCGCTTGCGGCGCGCGCCGTACCTGAATGGCAGGCAACTCTGGACGCGCTCCAGGAGCTGCCCGAGATCGGGGTCGAGGCGCCGATCGGGTACGGCGGCGGCATCTCGCTGGGCACCGCGATCGGCGTACCGCTCACGGCGGCCGATTCCCGCATCTCCGCCGCCATCTTCGGCGGCGGATTCTTCGTGTACGACGAACAACTCGAGGCGGCCCGCCGAATCACCGTCCCGATCCAGTTCCTGCTGCCCTGGGACGACGAACACGTGGACCGGCACTCCGGCATCACCTTGTTCGACGCCTTCGCCACCCAGCAGAAGACACTCCACGCCAACCCAGGCGACCACCGCACCATCCGCTGGATCGGCCTCGACAACAACTTCCTACCCCGCCACCTCGGAAGCTCACCTGCTTGACGCGTGGGCCAATCAGCTGGGTGTGGGGGCGTCTTCGCGGAGGAGGCCGGTGGACTTCAGGTCGGTCCAGAGGCCGGGTGGGATCTGGGTGCGGGCCAACTCGGCGTTCGTGTGGACTTCGGCGGGGGTGCGGCAGCCTACGGCCAGACCGGCTACAGCGGGGTGGGCTAGTGGGAAGGCGAGGGCCGCGGCGGGAAGCGTGACGCCGTGGGACTCGCAGACGTCGGCCAGTTTGTTGGCCTTGTCGAGCAGAGACGCGGCCGCCGGGGCGTAGTTGAAGGTGGCGTCGGCGGCCGGCCGGGGCTGGGCGAGGAGGCCGGAGTTGAAGATGCCTACGGCAACGACCTGGACGTCGTCGGCGAGACAGGCGGGGAGGACGTCGTCCAGGCCGTCGGGGTCGATCAGCGTGTAGCGGCCGGCCAGCATGATCACGTCGATGTCGATCTCCTGGACGAACCGGGTGAGCATCGCGGTCTGGTTCATGCCGGAGCCGATCGCGCCGATCACGCCTTGGTCGCGAAGCTCGATCAGGGTCGGGAAGGCGGTGGCGACGGCCTCGTCGTAGTGGTCGTCGGGGTCGTGGACGAAGACCACGTCCAGCCGGTCGGTGCCGATCCGGCGCAGCGAGTCCTCGATGCTCTGCAGTACGCCGTCGCGCGAGAAGTCCCAGCGCCGGCGGCGATTCGAGTCGATCGCGAAACCTTCGTCGTCCGTGGCCGCGTCGGAGGCCGTGTAGATGATCCGCCCGACCTTGCTCGACAGGACGAACGAGTCCCGCGGCTTCCCGGCCAGGCCCCGGCCGAGCCGCTCCTCGGCCAGCCCGAGACCGTAGTGCGGCGCGGTGTCGAAGTACCGCCAGCCTTCGTCCCAGGCCGCGTTCACCGTGGCGACCGCGTCGGCTTCGCTGACCTCACCGAGCAGGTTGCCGATCGGCGCCCCGCCGAGTCCGACCCGCTGGTCGGCTGGAAACAGTTTCATGACCGCGCCGCCGGAAGCCGGAGGTTCTGCATGCCACCGTCGACGGCAAGCGCCGTACCGGTCGTGGAACCCGACAGCGGGCTGGCGAGATAGGCGATCGCGGCAGCCACTTCGTCGGCCGAGACCAGCCGGCCCATCGGTTGCCGGGCCTCGAGCGCGGCCCGTTCCGCCGCTGGGTCCGCGGCCACCTCGAGGAGGCGGCCGACCCAGGGCGTGTCCGCCGTACCAGGGTTCACGCAGTTCACCCGGATGCCTTCGCGCACGTGGTCCGCGGCCATCGCCATGGTCAGAGCGAGTACGGCGCCCTTCGACGCCGAGTACAGCGCCCGGTTCGGCAGCCCCGCGGTGGCGGCGATCGAGCAGGTGTTGACGATCGCGGCGGCCGCGGACTTGCGCAGGTACGGCAGCGCGGCTCGTGTCACCCGGGCGATGCCGACCACGTTGACGTCGAGGACGCGGTGCCACTCCTCGTCGTCGTTGGCCGCGACCGTGCCCTGCGCGCCGATGCCGGCGTTGTTCACCACGATGTCGATCCCGCCGAGCTGCAGCGCGGCCGCGGCGACCGCGTCCCGGACCGAGCTGTCGTCGCTGACGTCCGCGGCGATCCCGGTCAGCGGCTCGGAGACGTCAGGCTTGAGGTCGAACACGACCACCTGCGCGCCTCGCGAGGCCAGCAGCGAGGCGGCCGCGAGGCCGATCCCCGAAGCGCCTCCGGTCACCACGGCCTTCAGGCCGGCGAAGTCGGTCACTTGCCCTCCTTGGTCAGGTCGGTCCAGATCTTGCCACTCGGGTACCGGTAGTCACAGAGCGTCTCAGCATCCATCTCGGCCCCGAACCCGGGCTTCAGCGGCGCGACGTAGTGCCCGTCCTTGATCACCACCGGGTCCAGGAAGTGCTCGTGCAGGTGGTCGACGTACTCGATCACGCGGTCCTGCGCCGAACCGCTCACCGCCACGTAGTCGAACATCGACAGGTGCTGCACCAGCTCGCACAGCCCGACCCCGCCGGCGTGCGGGCACACCGGCACCCCGAACTTCGCCGCCAGCAGCAGGATCGCGATGTTCTCGTTCACCCCGGCGACCCGGGCCGAGTCGAGCTGCAGCACCGACAGTGAGCCGGCCTGCAGCATCTGCTTGAAGACCACCCGGTTCTGCACGTGCTCGCCGGTCGCGACCCGGATCGGGGCGATCCCCGCCGCGATGGCCGCGTGCCCGAGGATGTCGTCCGGGCTGGTCGGCTCCTCGACCCACCAGACGTCGTACGGCGCCAGCGCCTTGACCCACGTGATCGCGTCGGCCACGTCCCAGCGCTGGTTGGCGTCGATGGCGATCCGGATGTCCGGTCCGACCGCCTCGCGGGCCAGCCGCATCCGCCGTACGTCGTCGTCCAGGTTGGCGCCGACCTTCAGCTTGATCTGGGTGAAGCCCTCGGCCACCGCCTCGTGGCAGAGCCGGACCAACTTGGCGTCGTCGTACCCGAGCCAGCCGGGAGTCGTCGTGTACGCCGGGTAACCGCGCTCGCGGAGCAACGCCTCCCGCTCGGCCCGCCCGGACTCGCCGGCGCGCAGGATCTCCAGCGCCTCCTCGGGCGTGAGCGCGTCGGTGAGATACCGGAAGTCGACCAGGTCGACGATCTGCTCGGGGGTCAGGTCGGACAGCAGCTTCCACAGCGGCACGCCGGCCCGCTTGGCGGCGAGGTCCCACACGGCGTTGACGACCGCGCCGATCGCCATGTGCATGACGCCCTTCTCCGGGCCGAGCCAGCGCAGTTGCGAGTCGTGCACGAGCGACCGCCAGAACCCGCCGAGGTCCTTCAGGGTCGCGTCCAGGTCGAGCCCGATGACGTGGTCGCGGAGCGCCTCGATCGCCGCGGTCTGGACGTCGTTGCCGCGGCCGATGGTGAACGCGAACCCGTGCCCCTCGAGCCCGTCCTCGGCGTCGGTCCGCAGGATCAGGTACGCCGCGGAGTAGTCCGGGTCGGTGTTCATCGCGTCGGAGCCGTCCAGGTCCAGCGACGTGGGGAAGCGGACGTCGTACGTCTCTAACTCGGTGAATCGTGGCATGAGGACCCGATCTGCTGCGGTGGGCGGGACTGTCGCGAGGAATCCTATAGGATATGTGGCGACTTGGGCAGTGCTGGGCCGGATCGCCACGCCATCACAACTGTGCTCCCGCGGCGGCAGTCGCGCTCGGGCCCGCTGGCGGACAGTGATTGTGATGGCCTGGCGGTCCGCCCTATACAGTCGCTCCCATGACGCACCGCGGCGTACTGCGACTGGGCGACCGGTCGTTCGGGGAGGGCGAGTTCGCCCTGATGGCGATCGTCAACCGGACCCCGGACTCGTTCTTCGACCGCGGCGCGACGTACGCGACCGAGGCGGCGTACGAGGCGATCGACAACGCGGTCGCCGACGGCGCCGACCTGGTCGACATCGGCGGCGTCAAGGCGGGGTACGGCGAACCCGTGAGCGAGGCCGAGGAGCTGCGCCGGACCGTGGACTTCGTCGCCGGGATCCGGTCCCGGCACCCTGGGCTCGTGATCAGCGTCGACACGTACCGCAGCGGCGTCGCCCGCCGGGTCGCCGAGGCGGGCGCGGACCTGATCAACGACACCTGGGCGGGCGCGGACCCGGACGTCGCGGCGTAGCGTCGGTTTGATCGGGATGCGCAGGAACAGCATCGGCACCAGC